>CAYOFZ010000142.1:0-5900 GCA_964403315.1 uncultured Halobacteriales archaeon
AACCGTCGGCCTGCCGGGCAGCGGCAAGGGCGAGGCCGCCGCCGTCGCCCGCGAGATAGGCGTGCCCGTTGTCACGATGGGCGACGTCATCAGACAAGAATGCCGAAACCGGGGCCTCGATCCCGCCGACCACCACGGGCGGGTGGCCAAGGCGCTCCGGGAGGAAGACGGCCCGCTGGCCATCGCCGAACGCTCGCTGCCGTTGATCCGCGAGGCTCTGCGCGAACACGACACCATTCTCGTCGATGGTCTCCGCTCCGGCGAGGAGGCGGATCGCTTCGAGGAGGTCTTCGGCAAAGCATTCGTGCTCGTGGCGGTCGAGGCCCCCTTCGAGGTGCGCGAAGAGCGGATCGACATCCGCGGGCGGGACAGCGCCGACGCAGAATCCCTCGAAGCCCGCGACGAGCGCGAACTCGGCTTCGGCATGGGCGCGGCCATCGATCGAGCCGACGTGACCATCGAAAACACCGGCAGTCTCGACCAGTTCCGCGAGCGGGTGGGCGCGATTCTCGACGGCGAGGTGATCGAAACATGATTTACCGCATCGAGGCCACCATCACCGCCCCCGTCTGCGACACCGAGGTTACAGACCGGGTCGAGGACGCCGTCGAAAATCTCTTTCCCAACGCCGATATTGAGCGCCGCGAGGGCGAACTCGTGGCGACGACCCACTCGCTCGATCACTTCTCGGAACTGCTCCACCGTCAAGAGATCCTCGACACCGCCCGCAACGAGTTCTTCCGCCGGGGGTCGGGGTCGTACTTCTCGTTTTCGCTGAAAAAACAGGCCGCCTTCGAGGGCGTGATCAACTTCGCGGTCGGCAGCCCGGACGAACTCGGCGACATCGACGCGGAGGTCCGCGTCGAGGAACCCGACGTGGAGACCTACATTGACCATGTCGCACCGCCGACCGAGGAGGGCGAACCCGTCACCGGCGAACGGTAATCAAAACAGCCCGCCCATACCGCCACCGCCGCCCTGGTTTTGCATCTGTTTCATCATACGTTCCATGTCCATGTTGCCCTGGCCCATGCCCTGGAACTGCTTGATGGTCCGTTCCATCATCTTGTGCTGTTCGAGCAGTTCCCGGACGGTCTCCTCGTCGGTGCCCGATCCGCGCGCGATCCGTTTGATCTGGCTCTGGCCGACTGCACGGGGGTACTCCATCTCCTCGTCGGTCATCGAGTCCATGACGAACTCGAATTTTCGCATCCGCTCTTGGGTGACGTCCATCGCGTCGTCGGGCAACTCGTCCATCAACCCGCCGCCCAGTCCGGGGATCATGTCCATCACCTGATCGAGCGGACCCATGCGATTCATCGCGTTCATCTGCTTGCGAAGGTCGTGCAGGGTGAACTCCCCGCTGAGCATGTCCTGGGGGTCCCAGTCCTCCTCTTCCTCGCCTGTCTCGGCCATCGCGCGTTCGACGCGCTCGGTGAGTTGCTTGAGATCGCCCATTCCGAGCAACCGGGAGATGAACCCGCTCGGCTCGAACCGCTCGATGTCCTGGATCTCCTCGCCGGTGCCCAGGAAGGCGATGGTCGAGTCGGTTTCGTCGACCGCCGCCAGCGCGCCGCCACCTTTGGCGGTCCCGTCGAGTTTGGTGATGGCGACGCCCTCGATGCCGATGGCCTCCTCGAAACGGCTCGCCTGCTCTTTCGCGCCTTGGCCGATGGCGGCATCGAGCACCAGCAGGTTGCGGTCCGGCTCGGCGACGCCCTCGATGGCTTCGATCTCCTCGATCAACTGGTTTTCCAGTGCGTGGCGACCCGCCGTGTCGACGATGTGTACGTCGGCGTCGGCGGTTGCTTCGAGGCCCTCGCGGGCGATCGTGACGGGATCCTCGGCGTCGGGATCGCCGTAGAACTCGACTTCGGCGCGTTCGGCCATCTCCTCGGCTTGTTCGTACGCACCGGGGCGGAACGTGTCGGTCTGGATTACCGCCGGGCGCAGGCCCTTCTTCGAGAACCACCACGCCATCTTCGCCGCGGTGGTCGTCTTCCCTGAACCCTGCAATCCCGCGAGCAGGATCGTCTGCTCTTCGAGCGGGATTTCCGTCGAGTCGCCGACCAATTCGACCAGTTCCTCGTAGACGATCCGGAGGACGTGATCGCGGGCCGTGGTACCGGCGGGTGGGTCCTCTTCGAGCGCGCGGGTTTCGATGGAGTCCGAGAGGTCCATCACTAGCGACACGTCGACGTCGGCCTGGAGTAGCGAGCGCTGGATCTCCTTGACGACCGCCTCGACGTCCTCCTCGGTGAGCCGGGATTTCCCCCGGAGATCTTCGAGAGTCCCCCTGAGGGAACTTCCGAGATTGTCGAGTACCATTTGCCCGCCGCTACGCGCGCGAGTGGGTAAAGGCTTTGTCTCAGGCTGTTGTGCCGGTTTGGCTCGCCGAGGACGCCTGGAAGATTACGCCTCGTTGCCGAGCAGTTGATCAACCAGCCACTCGGGGTCGAACCGCTCGATGTCGTCGTAGCCCTGACCGGTCCCCAAAAACAGGATCGGCTTGCCGGTGACGTAGGCAATCGAAATCGCTGCACCGCCGCTGGCGTCGGCGTCGGCCTTGGTGAGGATCGTGCCGTCGATTTCGGCGGCGTCGTCGAACTCCTGGGCTCTGGCCACGGCGTCTTGGCCTGCGACCGCCTCGTCGACGAAGAGGGTCATGTCCGGCCCCACGACGCGGTCGATCTTGTCGAGCTGGTCCATCAGCCCCTCGTTTGTGTGTAACCGACCCGCGGTATCGCCGAGTACCACGTCGATATCGTTCGCCTCGGCGTACTCGACGCCGTCGTAGATGACGGCGGCGGGGTCGCCGCCCCGTTCGTGGGCGATCAGCTTTCTGTCGAGGGCCTCGGCGTGTTCGCGGATCTGTTCGTTCGCGCCCGCCCGGTAGGTGTCGCCGTTGGCCAATACCGTCGAATATCCCCGGGATTCGAGGTATTCGGAGAGTTTGGCGATGGTGGTGGTCTTGCCGACGCCGTTGACTCCAGTGAAGATGACGGTGACGGGTTTCTCGGCGGCAGCGATCCGCTCCTCGAAGTCGAACTGGCCGACGCCGATCACCGAAAGCAACGCCTCCCGAAGTGCCTCGTCGATCCGCTCGTCGACGGTCTGGGTCATCCCGCGGGTCCCGCCCTCGAGTTCGTCCCGGACGCCCTCGATGATCTCCTCGGTGACGCGCAACTCGACATCGTTTTCCAGCAGCGCGATTTCGAGGTCGTCGAGCGGGTCCTCGATAACCTCGGGATCGATGACGATCTGGCCCGTTGCGAGCGAGCGCGCCCGGTGCATGAACCCGCCACCTGATCCCGATTCGATTTCCTCGGCCTCGGTGTCCAGTTCCGATTCAGTCGTTTCCGGTTCGGCGGACGGCTCCTCGACCGGTTCCTCGGGGGTGGTCGGTTCGCCCGATCCCGCCGGTTCGGGTTCAGCGTCGGGTTCCGCTGCTGTCTCGGCCGTCGTTTCCGGGGCTGGTTCGGGCTCGGATTCGGCGTCCGGTTCGGTGGTTTCGGAGGTGTCGCGTTCCTCTGGCTCCTCCGCTTCGGTTTCCTCCTCTACGTCCTCCCGGAAACGATTGAACGTGTCTTTCAGGCTGTCGAACATGGCCTACGGAGCGCTACTGCTCGTCGTTTTCTCCCTGGAGCTGTTGGAACGCCTGTTGTTGGGACTGCTGTTGAACCTGCTGGGCCTGGGCTTCGAGGTCGTCGATCTCCTCTTCGACCTCCTCGACTTCCTCCTGGAGGTCGTCGATCTGCTCGGAGAGCCGGTCCCGTTTGGCCTGGAGCGTCTCGACGGCGTCGTCGCTTGGCTGTTCGGCGGCGAAACCGCCCCCGATCCCGACGACTACCTCCTCGATGTCCTCGACTGTCGCGCGCACGTAGGCGTCCCCGCCGATGGGCACCTGTACCGTCGAGTCGGTTTCGAGCGTTTCGAGCGCGTCGATGGCGTCGGTGATCTCGGCCTGCTCGTTCTGGAGGGTCTCGACTTCGCCTTCCAGCGACTCCTGTTGGGCGTCGAGTTCCTGGAGCTGCTGGGAGAGCTGCTGGAGCTGGGGGTTGCCGCCCATGCTCATCGTTCGATCACCGTCGGATTAGAAGCGACCGTCATGTCCCCACGTCGGGCAGCAAGTCGGAAGTATCTTCCTAGTCGAGATAGCCCAGTGCGTCCTCGATGCGCCCGAGTTCCGGTCCCGTCGTGTCCTGGCCGACGACGTACCCGGATTCGTTTGCGACCAGTCCCGATCCGACGAAGGGGCCGCCGTAGTTGATCGTGCCGATGTCGGCGTACACGCCCAGAAATTCCTCCAGTCGGTCGAGTTCCTTGTCGGTGGTTTTCGGATGACAGAGCACGCCGTCGTCGGTGGCGACGGCGGCGGTGCCGACGGTACGGAGCCCGGCGAGTTCGCCGCGTTCGACCGGCACGTCGAGCCCGTCATGGACGGCCACGACAGCCTCCCGCGAGAGGTCGGGATGGACGTACGCGCCGGTGTCGTTCGCGAGCACGACGTTGCCGGCGGCGTTGATTTTTCCGGGAAGCTCGATCACGGGGAGGTCCGTCGCCGAGGCGATGGTCTCGCGTTCGGCGTCGGTGATCCGGTTGCTGACGAGCAGGCCGTTCTCGTTGCCGACCGCGAGCGCGCCGACCGTCGAAGCGCCACCGATGGTGGTCGCAACCGTGGAGACGCCGAGTTCGGTAGCGATGTCGTCCTCGAGGTCGTCTTCGAGGTCGCGTCTGAGTAACACACAATCGTCGGTGGCGCGGGCGAAAACACCGATGGCCGACGAACCGGAAAACGCGGCGCGAAGCACGCTACTGGGCGAGTTCCGCCTCGACGAGCGCCTCGCCGTCCTCGGTAAAACGGGCCGCCCGCACGCGGAGCTTGCGTGGGGGCTTGCGTCGGCCCTGCGCCCAGACCGCTTCGTTGATCGAGGGATCGAGCCGGATGGCGTCTTCATCGACGCTGAAGTGCTTCGAGAGGTGCTCGCGGACGATCTTCATCGCCTTGCCGGCACGCTCGTGGCTGGCTTCGGCCTGCACGTCCCGCAGCGGCACCGTAACGACCCGTTCCTCGAAGTCGCTTGCGCTCATTATTCGTCGGTGTCGCTCCGCCGCCAGTTGCGGCGTTTGGGGTTGCGCGTGACCTCGCGGTCGGTTTTGAGCATCACCCAAGCAGGGATGCGGGTGTTCTGTCCTTCGAGTTTCGCCAGGCGCTTTTTCTTGGTCTTCGATTTCTTGCCCATAGTGGTCGCACCTACCCCATCGGTGCATAAAATCCTGTCCCTTCAGCGTGCAAGCGGCACCTGTGCGACCGGCGAGTACGTCGGTCCATCGGGCCCGAGTTCGCTTTTCATCAAGGTCACCTCACGTACGGTCGTCCGACCGACGGTCGGGTCGCGCTCGCGGACGAGCTCCTGAACCAGTTCCTTTCCGCCGGCGTGTTCCATCCGCGCGAGGGTGGCGTGCGGGGTGAAATCGTGCTCTTCAGGATCGAATCCCAGGTCGACCGTCCGCTCCTCGATGGCTTCGTGGAGCCGGGTCATTTCCTCAGCGCCGTCGCGGACGCCGAACCAGACGACGGTGATGTAATCTATCGAAGGAAAGACGCCCAGCCCGCCGAACTCCGCCTCGAACGGCTCGACGCCCGCGTCCTCGACCGCGCGTTCGAGGGCGGATTCGAGTTCGGGGAGGCGGTCCTTGTCGGTGTCGCCGAGAAATTTCAGGGTGACGTGGGCCTGCTCGGGGTCGGTGAAGTCAAGGCCCTCGGCCTCGGCGAACTCCGCCTGGAGGTCGGCGACCGCCCTGGCGAGGTCGTCGGGGAGGTTGATGCTGACGAACAGTCGCATACTCGTACTCCCGGCGGTTGGTTCTTCAGCGTATCGCTCGTCCAACTGCGGCGT
>CAYOFZ010000143.1:0-5862 GCA_964403315.1 uncultured Halobacteriales archaeon
CTCATGGTGAATCGGCCCAGTTGTACCGCATGACGAGGTCGTCCTCGTCGATCTGGTTTGCGAGCTTCTCGACGACCTCGTCGCGGTCGAGGTCGCCGAACTGTTCGAGTTCGTAGGGTTTCACGACGACCGGCGAGGACTCGCCGTTGGCAACCCGCTCCTGAAGCTTGACGACACCGTAGATCAGCGCCTCGGGTCGGGGCGGACAGCCCGGGACGTGGATGTCACACGGAATGACCTCCTCGGCCCCGTTGACGACGTTGTACCCCTCCTGGAACGGACCTCCACTGATCGCACACGAACCCATGTTGACGACGAACTTGGGTTCGGGCATCTGATCGTAGACCCGCTTCATCCGGGGAGCGAACTTCGAGACGATGGTGCCGGGAATGATGATCACGTCGGCCTGCCGGGGTGAGGCCCGCGGAACCCCCGATCCGAAGCGGTCGAGGTCGTGTTTCACGGCGTAGGTGTGCATCATCTCCATGCTACAGCAGGCGATCCCGAACTGCAACATGAACATCGACGACCCTCGCACCCAGTTCATGAACTTGTCGAACTTGGTGAGGATAAAGGGTGAGGAGCCGAAGGCCTCGCGCAACCGGGAATTGAAGCGGTTGTCGGTATCGCCTGCGCGTGCCTCGCGGGTCTCAGTCGATGCGTTGATCTCGGATCGCTCGATGGGGGTGTTTTGAGTATCGCTCATTGTAGTCGACTCCGTTTGTCAGCCTGTTGGCTTCTGAGCCACTGTACCGCACCGTTTCGCCACGCCCAGGCGAGCGCGACGACGAGAACGGCGATGAAGACCAACATCGGCCCCAGCGCGTGCAACAGGCCGACCTGCGTGACGGCGTCGTTGTAGATAACGACCCACGGGAAGATCAAAACGGTCTCGATGTCGAAGACCAGAAACAACAACGCGACCATGTAGTATTGAATGTTGAATCGAATGCGGGTCGTCCCGGTGGGGACCTCGCCGCTCTCGTAAGCGCTCCGTTTGCCCTGTTCGGGGACCGACGGGCGAAGCAGTGCCGATACCGACATCATCCCGAGCGGTATCAACAGCGCAACGAGCGTCAGTGCCCCGATGGCTATCCATGACATATGCCAGGTACTCCGTATGCCGGGGTTAGCAGCCCATACCTATAAACATTGATTTTCGCGGGTTCGCTTCCCTCAGCCCCACACATCACCGATTCGAGCGGCTTCGGAACGCCGGCGTTCCCGATTCGTGTAGCTCCGTGGAAACCGCCGCGACCTCCTCCTGTAACCCCTCGTGATAGTCGATCAACCGCTCGCGTAGCCCCTCGTGTTCCCGGGCGAGGATCTGGGCCGCCGACAGCCCGGCGTTGAACGACTTCCCCGCATCGATCGCCACCAGCGGCGCGCCCGTCGGCATCCCGAGCACCGAATCGACGGATTTCTCCTGGACCGGCACGCCGATTACGGGGACGGGATAGGCAATCGACGCCGTCATGTTCGGCAGGTCTGCCGACTTTCCGCCCGCGCCCGCGATGATCACGTCGAGGCCGCGATCCGTGGCGGTTCTCGCGTAGGCGTCCATCAACGCCGGGGTCCGGTGGGCCGAAACCACGTAGGTCTCGAAGGTGAACCGCGCCTCGGGCGGGTCGTCGTAGTCGGTCACCTCTGCAAAGCCCAGTTCCGAAAGCGCCTCGTACGCTCCCGCCATGGTGTCGAGATCCGAGTCGCTGCCCATGACGATCCCCACTTCGGGGGTCGCCTCGGGATCGCGCTCGCGGTCTGCCTCGCGTTCGAACCCCTCGATCAACTCGGTGACGCCCTCGACGGTCATGGTTCGAATTCCACGTGCCGGCGATATGTACGTGCCGCTTCCAGTAGCTCATCGCGCGAGTATTCGTCATCACACACCGTGAAATGTCCCATCTTTCGCAGCGGGCGCACCTCGCGTTTGCCGTACCAGTGGAGGGACACCGACGGCTCGGCAAGCAGTCCATCGACGCCCGAAAGGCGGGCCTCACGGGCCGGGCGGTCGTCGCCGAGGATGTTCTTCGTCACCGTTGGCTCCCGGAGGTCGGTTGATCCAAGCGGCAGTCCCAACACCGCCCGGGCGTGGTTCTCGAATTGGGAGGTGCGCGCGCCCTCGATGGTCCAGTGGCCCGAGTTGTGAGGACGGGGCGCGATCTCGTTGACGAGGATTTCCCCGTCCGATTCGAACAGTTCGATTCCGTATACCCCGCGCCCGTCCATTAACGAAAGCACGTCGCGGGCGACCGCCTGCGCTTGCTCGTGGACCGCCTCGTCCGTGCGGGCCGGGACGACCGTCTCCCGCAGGATCTCCTCATCGTGGACGTTCTCGCCGACGACGTAGGTCGCAACCTCGTCCTCGCCGTTGACCCCGATCACCGAGAGTTCGCGCTCGAAGGGGACAAACTCCTCGACCATCGCATCGCCCTCGATCCCGCCCAATACCGCCTCCGCATCGTCGGGGTCCTCGATGGGGACGTTACCGCGTCCGTCGTACCCCCCGCGGCGTGCTTTCACCATCGCGGGCGTGCCGAGTTCCGTGAGGGCTTCCCGCAACTCCGGAGGATCGGACACGGCCCGAAACGCGGGCACCGGCACTCCCTGCCGGGCCAGTGTCCGTTTCTGAACGAGCTTGTCTTGGATCGTCCGCAGCGTCGCCGGCGCGGGATGGACCTCGATGCCGGCGTCGTTTGCGACCGCTTCAAGCAGATCGGGGTCGGCGAGTTCGATCTCGAAGGTCAGCGCGTCGGCCCGGTCGGCGAGCTCCTCGATGCCGGCTTCGTCGGCGAAGTCGCCGACGATCCCGTCGCGTGAGACCGGCGCGGCCGGCGGATCGGGGGTCGGATCCAAAACGACGAGTTCGACCCCGAGTGGGCCCGCCGCTTCCGCGAGCATCCGCCCGAGTTGGCCGCCGCCGACGACGCCGAGGGTCGTGGCGGGCGAGGATAGCGTCTGCATACCCGACGGTTCCGGAAGCGTCGCCAAAAATCCACCGCTACCGGCTTTGATTCCGGTCGAAAACGGGCACAGTCGGCGTTTAGCGATCCGGTAATTGACGACACCTCCGGCGAATCCCACCGGAATCGAAAGCACCCATAAAAAGGCCACGGTATCGCAAGCAGAAGGGGGAGTGGGTTAGGGGATGTATAATTGCACTGAGAACGGTCATGAAAACCGTACCAGATGACATCCTACTCCCTTGTGAGTGGACCCCCGAGAACCTCCACGAGGACGGGATGGTATTCAGGCGGGACGACGATCAGTTCGCCGTCTCCGCCGTTCGGACCGAGGAATGCCCGACGTTTCCCGATCTGAGTTCGAGCCAGTGGTGGGAGCTTCGGTGTTGCCAGCGGGCCGGCGAGGCCACCAGTAGCACCTCGCTTGGCTACGTGACGACCCGGGAATCGGCGCTCGAAACGCTGTTGACATGCATGCAACGGATCAACGAGGCCATCGAAAGCGACGGTGGGCTCACTCCACACGCGATGATCGAGACGCTCAAACAGGAGGCAACGACCGACCATCGGGATCGATGGCGGCGCACCTCCGGCGACCGGATCGACGTTCACAGACCCAGTCCATGACGACATCACAACAGGGAACGCTCAGCGAGCGCGTCACCGACGCGCTCTCGGATCGCGATCTCATCGTGGTATCGAACCGCCAACCATACGCCCACAACTACGACGGCGAGGGGATCACCGTTGATCAACCAGCCGGCGGACTCACTGCCGGCCTCGATCCGGTGATGCAACGCGCCGAGGGAACCTGGATCGCGTGGGGCGACGGCGACGCCGATTTCGAGGTCGCGGACGACGAGGGTCGAGTGTGCGTTCCGCCCGATAATCCCTCCTATACCCTCTCGCGGGTACGGCTCTCGGAGGAGGACCTCAAAGGGTATTACTATGGATACAGTAATCAGGCGCTCTGGCCGCTATGTCACGGCATGCTCGGTCCGATCCAGTGTGACGGACGGTTTTTCGAGCGCTACCGAGCGATCAACCGTCGGTTCGCCGAGGCTGTCGCCGACCGAGCCACTGCGGAGAGCCTGATCTGGTTTCAGGACTATCACTTCGCGCTCGCCCCGGGAATGGTGCGCGAGTCCGTTAGCGACGCACTGCTCGCTCATTTCTGGCACATCCCGTGGCCAACGCCCGCAACGCTCCGGATCTGCCCGCAGGCCGAACCATTATTGAAGGGACTGCTCGCAAACGACCTGCTGGTCTTTCACACCCAGGAATACGTCCGCAACTTCCTGGACTGTGTCGAGGCCGTGATTCCTGGCGCGTCAATCGACCGGGAAACGGCGACAGTCACCCACGACGGCCACGCTACCGCCCTCGCGGCGTTCCCACTGGGCGTCGACGCCGACCGGATCGCACAGCAGGCCCGGACCGGCGACTGGTCCGGGCTCGCGGAGCGCTACAGCCTCGACGGACGGACGGTCGCGCTCGGCGTCGACCGGCTGGATTACACCAAGGGGATTCCCAGACGTATCGACGCCATCGAGCGGTTCCTCGAAGACCACCCCGAGCGGCGCGGCACGTTCATCTACGTCCAGAAAGCCACCGAAAGCCGGAGCCAGATCCCGGCCTACCAGCGCCTGCAACGACGGGTCGATAGCGCAATCGAGCGGGTCAACGACCGTTTCGGCACCGACGACTGGCAGCCAATCGTCAGCATCAACGAGATGCTCCCCGAAGACGAGCTGTACACGCTGTACAAAAACAGCGATCTCGCGCTCGTGACCGCGCTCCGGGACGGCATGAACCTCGTCGCGAAGGAGTTCGTCGCTACCCAGATCGACGATACCGACGATGGCGTACTGGTGTTGAGCGAGTTCGCTGGCGCACACGAAGAACTCGGATGCGGTGCGGTGACGATCAACCCCTACGACACCCAGGGGGTCGCCAACGGTATCGAGCGCGCGCTGGCGCTATCCGAGGACCAACGCCGAACGCGGATGACCGACCAGCGCGACCGGGTTCGCTCATACGATCTCATGGCATGGATGGACGACGTGCTCTCGGCGGCAATTGCCTCCGAAAACCAACTCGACCGCCTCGTCGAACATGTCTGAGGCCGCTGCCACCGTATCACGGTTCGACAGCCACGACGAGGGCCTCCATGAACGTGTAGTTGCGGCCCCGGGGATCGTCCTGTGTACGGACTTCGACGGCACGCTCGCGCCCATCGAGGCGGATCCCGACGCCCCCGAAATCACACCCGAAAACCGCCGCGCCCTCGAAACGCTCCGGGATCACGACCGCGCCCGCGTGGCGGTCGTCAGCGGTCGCGCGCTCGAAGACGTCCGCGAGCGCGTCGGCATCGACGGGATCGTCTATGCGGGCAATCACGGGCTCGAGCTCGACCGGAACGGGGAAACGACGGTCCACCCGGTCGCCGCGAAGCGCCGCCGGCGCATCGAGCGGATCTGCGAGTATCTGGCGGAGGCGCTTGCGCCCATCGAGGGGGCGGTCGTCGAGAACAAGGCCATCACCGCGACCGTCCACTTCCGGAACGTACCCGACGAGCGGGTGTCCGAGGTCCGGGAGGCCGTTTCCGATGCTCTCGACCGTTTCGGTGATGGGGTCCGGTGTACCGACGGCAAGGCGATCCTCGAACTCCGCCCGGCGGTACGCTGGCACAAGGGAATGGCCGTCTCGCTGCTCGCCGACGCGGGGCCCGAGGGGTGGCTGCCGATCTATATCGGCGACGACACCACCGACGAATCGGCGTTCCGTGCGGTGAAACCCGATGGGATCGCCATCCACGTCGGCGACGGAGACGGAGGAACCGATGCCACCCGCCGGATACCGACCCAGTCGGCCGTCGCCGACTGTTTCGGAACGTTAG
>CAYOFZ010000144.1:0-5843 GCA_964403315.1 uncultured Halobacteriales archaeon
TCCAAGGCTCCCCAGTAGGTGTGGACGACGACCTCGGCGTCGGTCGCCCCGGCCACGCGGTCGATACACTCGCTGGCGTGGGCGTCCTCGTCGTCTTCGGGCGGATTCTCGACCAGCGACGGCTCCAGAAGAAACAGCGTTTCGTGCTCCGGGAATTGCGTCACTTCGCCCGCCAAGAAATCCGCGACGGCGTCGAGAAACGCCGCGCTGTCGCCGTAGTGTTCGTTGGTCGCCAGATCCGCGAGCGAGTACGGCCCCGGCAGGACCGCCTGCAGCGAATCCGTCCGCGAAGCGGCCGCTTCGAGTTCGGCGGCGACGTCGCCGCTTTCGGTCAGCTCGCCCACCACTGCGGGATCGCGGTAGAAGTTGTTGTTGTCATAGTACCGGACGATGCCGCGGGTTTCGACGTTCTCGTGGACCGCGAGTGGATGCGCGAGCATGTCGTCCCAGCGGGCCTGGCCCTCGACGATCCGGTCGAGACCGGCCTCGCGCTGGTCGTCGACCAGTTCCTCACGGATCTGTGCGTAGGTAGTCGTGATCTCCTCGCTTTCGTCGCCGCTCACGAGGTCGCCCTTCTGGTGGCCTTTGAGATCCGAGAGGGTATCCTTGGCCCAGTCCGGGAGCGGATACAACCCCGGCGTCGTTGCGATCAATTCGGTCATCGGTAGTCCCGTATGGTATGACGGATTTTAATATTTCCTATTCTTGAGAATGACCTCTGGTAATTGCGTCCGGAGGTTCCGAGCGATCACAACGCAAGCCTCACCACCGAGAGCGTCTCGAAGGGAAATGACTCCTCGCGCAGGACGGTCGCGTCGAACCCCTCGTTTTCGGCGCGTTCGATCACTGTTTCGAAGCCGGTGAGGCTACTGACCAGCAAAAAGACGACGCCACCCGGTGCGAGCACTCGGGCCACACCGTCGAGAAACGGTTCGATCACTGCCCGACCCGACTCCCCGCCCGACAGCGCGAGTTCCATCCAGTCGTCCCATTCGTGCTCGGGATCGGTCGGCAGGTACGGCGGGTTGAAACAGACCGCATCGAAGGCGTTCGCCCGGAAGGGATCGAGTAGGTTCGCTCGAACGGTTTCGAGCCCCCGCTCGCGGGCCTGCCGGCAAGCGTGGGGATTGATGTCGGCGGCGATCACGTCCGCGCCGGTTTCGGCGATCCGTTTGCCGACGTAGCCCGAGCCGGTCCCACAGTCGAGGGCGAGCCAACCCGGTTCGATGGCCTCGCTCGCGGCCTCGACGAGCAGCCGGGAGTCCTCGGCGGGCTGGTAGACGTCGGTGTCCAGTCCGCGCCGGTCGGCGAGATCGTGGCCGGTCACGGTCATTCCGCTCCGTTTCCGTTCCCGCCCCCGTCGGTATGGGGTGTCGGTTCCGGGGCGTCGGTGGGGCGGTCCTCGGTCCGCACCCGGAACCCGCCCGTCTCGGTCCGACCCGAGAGTTCGCGCTGGGGGTAGGGGATCTTGATCCCTTCGCGGTCGAAGGCCTCGTTGATGGCCTTTATTACCACACGTTTCGCCCGCCAGCGCCGGCGCGAACTCGGCTTGTCGATCCAAAAGCGAGCTTCGAAGATGATCGACGAGTCGCCGAACTCACGGATGATGACGTGTGGTCTCGGCACGCGCATAAGCGGGTCGAGATCCGTGATCGCCTCCAGTATCACCCCCTCGGCGTGATCGAGATCGGTATCGTAATCGACGCCGATGGGCACGCGCAGGCGAAGCCGCCCCTTGCGCGAGCGGTCGGTGATCGTCCGGACGCTCACCTCGTCGTTCGGGATGACGACGTACTCGCCGTCGAACGTCTGGATGCGCGTGTTGACGATGGTGATGTCGGTGACGATCCCCTCGTGTTCGCCGATCTCGATCCAGTCGCCGATCTCGAAGGGCCGCGAAAACATCAATACGAACCCCGCGAGGATCGACGAGAGCGTTTCCTGGGCCGCGAGACCGATCACCGCCCCCAGCACGCCGGCCCCGATGAGCAGGCCGCTCAGATCGATCCGCCAGAACCCGAGCGTGATCAGACCGGCAAGCAGGTAGATCCCGACCTGTATGGTCCGGTAGGTGATCTCCAATTGGTGTTTGCTCACCACATCGTGGCCACCCAACAACCCGTTGATGAACCGCTTGATGAACCTGACTGCGACGAACGCGCCCGCAAACAGCCCCGCCGTCAACAGGAGCCGTCCCAGCGTCGAGGCGTCGATGTTTACCTGAGCGAGCGCGAACGCGACCGTTCCCGTCCCGCCCCAGACGCCGACGAGCACCGCTGCGAGGACGAGCAACCCCCCGGCGATGGCGAGCGACGCGACCAGGTCGACGAGTGCAGCCCGTATCTCGGTTTCGTCGTCGGTCCGTTTTCGAAGCCGGTTGATCACCCAACTGCTAGCCGAAAACATCACGAGCGCCAGCAGGCTGACCGCCAGCCGCGATGGAACGGTCGAATACTGCTCGGAAAGCCACTCTAGACCGGCGAGTAGCTCACCCATCGAGCCTGCCCTCCGTTCTCGCTAGCTTCGAAAGGGCGGCGAACTCCTCGGGGGCGAGCGTCCCCGCCCGTCGATCCATCAGGTCCTCGTCGGCGGCGGCAACGACCGCGTCGGGATCCGAAAGTCCGGAGATGTGGGCGGTGTTGGAGATCGCGTTTCGCATCGTCTTGCGGCGCTGGGTGAAGACCGCCTTGACGAACCGCAGGAAAAACGCCTCGTCGGCGACGGAATAGTCCGGCTCACGGGGTCGGGCACGAACGACTGCGCTTTCGACCGCCGGCGGCGGCGAAAACGCCTCCTTTGGAACGATTTCGACGATCTCGGGGTCGGCGTAGTGCTGGGCCGATACCGACAGGCGACCGTACTCGGGAGTATCGGGCTTGGCGACCATTCGCTCGGCGAACTCCCGCTGAAAGGTCAAAACCTGGGGGCGTTTCCGGGGAAACAGGCGAAACGCGATCTCGCTGGAAACCCCGTATGGGAGGTTCGAGATACACGCCGAGAACTCGGGGAGTTCGACCTCAAGGGCATCGCCCTCGATCACCGTGAGGGTGCCCGCGTCGATCTCCTCGGCGAATTCCTCGCGGAGGAAGGCGGCGAGGTCGGGGTCGCGCTCGATGGCGGTGACGTGGTCGGCGGCCTGACACAGCCGGTCGGTCAGCCCGCCGGTTCCCGGACCGATTTCGAGGACGCTGTCGAGGTCGGCGTCGATTTCGATAGCGTACTCGGGCAGGCGATCCAGCACGCGATCATCGATCAGGAAGTGTTGATCGGCGTCGGGATCGCCGCGCACGCCCGCCCGGGCGAGCAGACCGTCCGGATCTCTCATTTCGCGGCGGTAGAATGCCGGCTGGTGTAAACCTCTCGCTATTCGTCGGGCGTCACGAACAGTCGGTATTTCAGCTCGTCCTCCCGGAATTCTTCGAGGATCCGGTCGGCCAGCACTTCCCGCGGGTTGTACAGGCCCGACACCCGCTCTTCGAGGTCCTCGAAGCTCCCAAACGGGTCGCGTTTCCGCTCGTCGAGGACAGCGTTGCGGAGTTTCTTGCCGATTCCCGGCAATAGATTCAACTGATGGAGCCGTAGTGTGATCGGTTGGGCCTCGTTGTAGAAATCGACGAATCGCCCTTCCTCGTCTTCGATAAGGTCGGTGACGACGTATTCGAGTTCCGAGCGCGCGCCGCCCGTGAGATCTTCGTAATCGATGGTCGTGACCCGTTCGACGCTGTCGGGAGCGGCAGTGGGATCGAGGCGGTCGCCGATCCGCAGGTCGGCGTCGTCAGTGAGGCGGAGTTCGTAGAGCCGGAAGTCGTCGGTTCCGACCGCGAAGGCGAGCGGGGATTTCTGATAGCCCGGCCGGTCGTCGTCGGCGCGACCGTGGGGCAGATAATCAAGGACGATCGCGGTCCCCTCGCGTTCGGCGTCGTTCATGGCGAGGGGTACGCGCAGCGATTACTTATACTGTTGGCTGTAAACCGGTGAGCGGATTCGTTCATTAAGTACAGCCGACTGTATGAACGATCGGCCGGGTTACGCGTACCGGGCGACGGTATCCAGGATCTCGTCGAGTTCGTCGCCCGAAAGCGAGTAGCGCTCTTGAGCGTACACCGCCCGGAGTTCGTCGCGGTTGCGGGGGAGGATGTCGGCGATCTTGTGGGCGGTCGGTTCGTCGACTTTTTCGAGGTCCCGTAGCTCATCGACGAGCGCCCGGGCGTCGTCGGCGTCGAGGACGCCAAATCGGTTCACGTGTTCGATTGCGCGTGCGAGTTCGTAACGCATCTCCCGGTTGGGGTCGGCGGCGCGTTCGGCCTCGACATCCGCCAGCAGATCCTTGGTCTCCGAGACGGTGAGGTATTCCTCGCCGAGGGTTTCCTTGAAGATCGTCATCCCTGGGCGCGGAGGTGGGCGGGCTTTGCGATGATCGTCTTTTCGTTTCCGCCGTCGGTGATCCGAACGCGGTAGGCGGTGCCCTGCTCGCCGAGGACGACGCCGGTGTAACCGTTGAACCGGGGGTGGAACTGGCCGTCCTGGACGCTGGGGTCGATTTCGAGGTGGACGCGCTGGCCCTCCTCGAAATCCTCGACGGCGCGCTGAGGCGGTGAAGTGCCCCGTTCACGGGGGTGATTCGATAGCTTCTCGCGGGTTCCTGTCCGGGGACCGTTCGAGTTAGGCATAATCTTAATCGCGCATACGCCCAGTCGGTGTATAAATGGTGCGTTCCCGGATTTGTGTGTGGATTGGTATCGTGGATATACTGGCAGGAATATACTGTCGGTTCTGGTACAACCGATAGGATAATCCACGCCGGCAACCGTTTTCGGGTATGGACGACCAGCGCATCGAAACCCGCGCGATTCACGCCGGCCAGGAACCCGACGAGGAAACCGGTGCACTCATGACGCCGATCCACGCCAACTCCACCTACGCCCAGGACGCCCCCGGCGAACATCGGGGCTACGAGTACTCCCGGACGGGCAATCCCACGCGGACCGACTTGGAGGAAAATCTCGCCGATCTCGAAGGCGGCGAGTACGGGCGGGCGTTTTCCTCGGGGATGGGCGCGATCAACACGGTCCTCAACCTGCTCGAATCGGGTGATCACGTCGTCACCGGCGAGGACGTGTACGGGGGAACCCACCGGATCTTCACACAGGTCTACGAGGACTACGACATCGAGTTTTCGTTCGTCGATATGACCGATCTCGATGCAATCGAGGCTGCCGTCCGTGAAGAGACCGAACTGCTCTGGCTCGAAACGCCGACCAATCCCCTGATGAGCATCGTCGATATCGAGGGCGCGGCCGGGATCGCTCATGACAGCGGCGCGCTGTGTGCCATCGACAACACCTTTGCGACCCCGTACCTCCAGCGCCCCCTTGAATTCGGTGCGGACGTGGTCTGTCACTCGCTGACGAAATACCTCGGCGGCCACTCCGATCTCGTGGCGGGGGCACTCGTCACCAATGACGCCGATCTCGACGAGCGCTTCGGGTTCTATCAGAACTCAGTCGGCGCGACGCCGAGCCCGTTCGACTGTTTTCTGGTGCTTCGCGGGACGAAAACCCTTCCCATCAGGATGGATCGCCACTGCGAGAACGCCCGAGCGATTGCGGGGTGGCTCGACGATCATCCCGATATCGACTGGGTGTACTACCCCGGACTCGAATCCCATCCGGACCACGGGATCGCCGCCGAACAGATGGACGACTTCGGCGGTATGCTGAGTTTCGAACTTGATGGCACCCTCGAAGAGGCGAGCACGCTGGTCTCCGAAACTGAGGTGTTCACGCTTGCGGAGAGTCTCGGCGGCGTCGAGAGCCTGATCGAACAGCCCGCGCCGATGACCC
>CAYOFZ010000145.1:0-5682 GCA_964403315.1 uncultured Halobacteriales archaeon
CGAGGTCGTGGGCGATCACCTCGGTGTCGCCGTCGCTGGTGAAGGCGTGGCCGAGCCCTTCGAGTTTTGCACGGAGTTCATCGGCATTGACGAGGTTGCCATTGTGACTCAGGTCGAGCGAACCGCTCTTGAACGATACCGAAAACGGCTGGGCACACGAGGTATCGACGCTGCCAGACGTCGGATAGCGGACGTGGCCGATTCCGGTCGAGCCATTGAGGCCGTCAAGATCGTCCTCGGTGAACGCATCGCCTACCAGCCCCATTCCGACGTGATCGTGTTGCTGGAACCCGTCGTGGGTGACGATTCCCGCGGACTCCTGGCCGCGATGCTGGAGCGCGTACAGCGAGTAGTACAGCGGCCGCGCGGCGTCCCGTCCGGCGAGGGAAACGCCGACGACGCCGCATTTCTCGGTCGGAGTGCCCGCGTCGAACTCCCGCCCGGATATCATACTCATAGATGTGATTGCCAGCGGTAAAAATCCCATGTAGCTGGATTACTTGCCACCGTTCATAGAGGAAGTACCCACGAACGTGGATGTTCGGAGCGGAAACGGACCCGTTCCTGACCGGGATCGAACGCGAAGGAAAACCGCACTGTGATGGGCAGTCAGCGGTCAGTGATCGCCGTTTTTCGACTGCCAGGCGTACTCGCGGCGTTTCTCGGACTTGCCGAACCCACACGACGAACAGACTTTCTTTTTGGCGTGATACGACTTCTCACCACAACGACGGCATTTGACGTGCGTGGTGGTGTTCTTTTTGCCCTGGCTGGGAGTACCTGCGCCAGTCATGGAGTGATCGAGACAACGTTATCGCCGCGTATAATCATTTGGTCTTCGACGGCCTCGTTCGGGAGCCCGCCGGGGCTTGCGTCCTCAGGTTCGTCGCCGTCGCTTTCGAGAACTAGATTCATGTGTTGGTCGTAGCCGGTCAGGATGCCAACGTACTCGTCGCCGCCTTTCAGCCGGACGGTCACGGGATCGCCGATCGCGGCTTCGAGCACGTCCAGCGGTCGTCCGCTCATACTCCTACCCGCGCTGGATTCTCACTTAAACGTACCGGAATTTAAACCCGGCAATGATCGGTGCTTCCGTCTCCAAAACGGCTAAGTGGCCACTCGGTGCATATCGTGGCATGGGAGAGAAAAAGACCACTTTGTTCGAGGTCAACATCGAAAACGTCAACTTCGAGTTCAGCCCTGACGGCGGTCTCGAAGCGTTTCTCAGCGAAGGAGAGGAAAACGAGGAAGAACCCGACGAGAGTGAGAGCACGCTCGGCCTGTTCGGCTCTGAGGACGAGGAAGAAACTGAAACCGAAGTCGAAGCCGAAATCGAGGCTGAAAAAGAAAGCGAGGAAGAAGAGGCAGAGGAGGAATCGGGCAGTAGTATCGGGCTCGTTATCGGGCTGATATTCCTGGTGGTCGTCGCCATCGCCGCCAAGAAGTTCGTCGTGGATTCGGAACCCGAAGACTACGAGGAAGTCGAACTCTCCGACTACGAGAGCTAGTTCCGAAGCATTTTGTCCGCCCGGTTACAACAGACAGCCGTGAACCCCCTTCGAAGCCTCCGAACCGTTTCGCGGGCCTCGGGCGAAGGCCCCGTCGACTGGGCGGCCGTCGCGGCCGCGGCAAAGGACGCGACGCCGCCCGGGTCGGTCGCGCTTTCCGACCGGGAAACCGAGGGCTACCGGACGGACGTGCAGGCGGCGCGTCGATCCATCCGCGAGATCGCCGCCGTCTCCTTCGATCTCCCCGACACCGTCGAGATCCAGAACCGCCATCACTGGATCGACGCCAACGTTTCGACGTTCCGGCGGGTGATGGCACCCATCGAAACCCACACGGACGTGCTCTTTCCCGACGCTTCGCGGGTGCTCAACACCGGCTCGACCACGCTCATGCTCTCGTTTCTCGGCAAGCACGTCCTCGGCCAGTACGACCCGCTGCTTCTGGCCGACGACGAGGACGCCGACCACGCGCTGTACTTCGTCCATCCGAACATCCAGCGCGTCTCGACCGAACTCGACATCGACGAGGAACGGTTCCGGCGCTGGATCGCCTTCCACGAGGTCGCTCACGCCGCGGAGTTCGGCGCGGCCCCGTGGCTCTCCTCGCATCTCGAAGCCCAAGTCGAACGCGGCGTCGAGGCGCTCGCAAACGGAAGCCTCAATCGGGACGCCTTCCGAGAACTCGATACAGCGATGACTGCCGTCGAGGGGTACGCGGAACTCGTCATGGACCGGGCCTTCGACGAGGAATACGCCGACCTTCGCGAGAAAATCGAGGCCCGACGGCAGGGGGGTGGCCCGGTTGCCCGGCTCATGCGCCGGCTGCTCGGCCTGGGGATCAAACGCCGCCAGTATGAGCGCGGCAAGGCGTTTTTCGAGACCGTCGCCGACGCCCGCGGCATCGAAGGGGCAAGCGCCGTCTGGGAGTCGCCCGATCACCTCCCGACCGCCGAGGAACTCGACGAACCGAGGAAATGGCTCGCCCGCATCGATTAAGCGCCCCGGAGTAAATACCAGAGCAAACCGACACCGAGTGCCGATCCTCCGAGCGTCAGGCCCGCGGCCTGGGTAATCGAAGCATCGCCCGAGAGCGCCATCACTCCCGACGAGACGCCGACCAACGCGACGAACCCGGCGTACAGCCGCCGGGAGCCGGCGCGTCGCTCCTCGTCGCTCATCGGGCCGACCATCTCACAGCTCCTGTGCGACGCTGACGTGCATCCCGACGAACCGCCATCGTTCCACTCGCTGTTCGAGCGTGCCGGTCCAGCGCGTGTCGAAGGCGTGCTGTTCGCCGGTCTCGCGATCGGTCCAGGCCATTCGGACCTCGTCGGCGAACCATGCGGTCGATTCGCGTTCGGTCACCGAAAGGCCGTGGCTTTCGACGGTCCAGTCGGTGGTCGTTTCGGTCTGTTCGCGGAGCCCCTCGACGACCTCCTCGTAACCCACGAGGCGTTCGGAGATACCGACCTTGACGACGCCATCGGTTTCAGCGAAATAGGACGTGAGTGATTCGCCCGATCGAAGCGCATCGTAGTACTCCTCGACGGTTGTCTCTACGCTCATACCGATGTAGTCGGCCCCCGAGGACTTAATCCCGGCTACTGGAACCCGCGGTCGATTTCGTCGGTTTCGATCAGGTCGTCGAGTTCGCCGTTGAGCAGGTCGTCGGCCTCCTCGAAGTCGCTCGCGAGCCGGTCGAGGTTCTCGGGGCGGTCGTAGTCGTCGTACTCCATCGGACCGAAGGCCGGACTCTCGACGGCGTCCATGATGTCCTCGAACAGCGCATCGGGCGTCGTCGGCGCATCGGCATGGGTTTTGACGGTCTCCTCGAGGCGCTCGGCGCGGGATTTCGCCTCCTCTTCGTTTTCGGGGGCCGACTGGACGGCAAACCGGGCGTTTTCGTCGTCCGGCAGGTACGATCCGATCTCGTCGTCGATACTTCTAGCGACCTGCGTGCCGACGCCCTCGACGGAGAAGGGGTTTTTGGCGTAGGTCTTGAGGTGATAGAGGCCGACGCTGGGGTGGCCGAGATACATGTCCTCACCGGGACCCTGTTTGCGGTCGCCGCCGACCGCCCGCCAGCCCTTGGGGTCGGCGTCGGACTCGATCACGTCCTGTACGATGTCGTCCCACTCGCGGATCCGCATGTCCCTGACTTCCCGCCGAGCGAAAAGAGGATGTCGATTACGAGGGGAACTTTCACAGTCGGGGGTGCCGCTCCACGCAAAAACGATTTATGGATTGATTGACAATACTTGCAGTATGTCCAGTTCGAGGCCGGCCTACCAGCACAAATCCTATGCATACGCGACGAGGCAGAGCGAAGACACCGAGGAGTTGCTCGTGTTCAGGGAGCGCGCGGCTCCCGATCTCGGCACGCAGGTGCCGAAAGGCGGCATCGAAGGCGGGGAGACGCCCGCGGTGGCGGTCCGGCGGGAGCTCCGCGAGGAGGCCGGCCTCGATCACGACCGCCCGGTGTACCACCTCGCCTCGGATCGGCGGTGTCGGCCCGACGGCAAACGCATCGCCCGGCATTTCTTCCACCTCCCGGTCGCCGAGCCCTGCGACGAGTGGGCCCACGAAGTGTCCGGCGACGGCGAGGACGCCGGTGCGATCTACGATCTGTTCTGGCAGCCTCTCCCGTTGTCGGACCGTCTCACTGGCGGAATGGACTGCTATCTGTCGCTCATCGGTCGATAATCGACAGCGTTTTTCGCCGCGCCGGTCTTGTTGACCCGTGCAGATACGCGCCACGGTGCTCGAACCCGGCGAGCGACGGACCGTCTCGACTCGCTACGGCGAGCGCGAACTCGCCGAACCGTTCGTCAGGATCGAGGGCGCAGAGGGAGAAGGGAGCGAAACGTGTTCAGTCACGCTGTGGGGCAACTGGGCCGAAACCGCCGACCTGCTGGAGCCGGGGATGGAACTGGTCGTCACCGCGGTCGAGGAAATCGAGTTCCGTGGCGAGGCCGGCTACGCGACCACGGGCGACTCCTACGTGGTCGTCGAACCCGACTTCCTCGTCAACGTCACCGACATCCGCTCGTGGGTGGACTGCCCCCGGATGTACTACCTGAACAAGCTCTCGGGCGTGCCATTGAACTATCCCGTCGTCAAGGGGACCATTGTCCACGAGGTGTTCGGCGACCTGCTTCGGGGCCGGGAGTTCGAAGAAGCCGTCGGGTCCCGTGTCGCCGAAGCGGGGCTGGAACTCGGGTTGCTCGGCCGGTCGGCCGAGGAGGTCGAAGCCGACGTGCGCGAGAACGCCCGCGCCATCGAGGGCTGGCTCTCGCAGGGAACGCTCACCGAGGAGGACGATTGGCGCTCGGAGTACACCCTGATCAGCGAGCGCTTCGGTATCAAGGGCCGAGCCGACGCGCTTCGCCGTGGGCGGCCCGTCGAACTCAAGACGGGCAAAAACACCAACCGCGAGCCCCGCTTTCAGGACAAGATCCAGGCTGCCTGCTATGCACTTCTCTTGAGGGAACAGGGCGGCATCGATGCTGATCCGCCCGAAACGGGTACTCTGCTGTACACCAAAAACTCCGCGCTTGAGCGCACCGAGGCGACGGGCGATCTCTCGCCGGCCAAGGAGTTCTCCATTGGTCGCGGCCTGCTCGAGTTCGTCGTCCGGACTAGAAACGGAATCGCCGCCATGGAGTTCGACATGGACGTGCCGACAGGCTACGAGGCCGACGCGATCTGTGAATACTGTTTCGAGCAGGACACCTGCATGGTCGTCTCGGGCCGGCTCGATCAGGAATCGAAAGCCGGGGCCATCGGGACGACGATCCCCGAGCACGAACGCGAGTACTTCGAGCGGACCTACCGGCTGATCGAGGAGGAACGCCGCGCGATCCACGCCGAATACGCGAAACTCTGGGAACAGACCCCCGAGGAGCGAGCCGACGACGACCGGGCGCTAATCGACCTCGAACCCGCCGGTCGGGAACTGCGCGAGAACGGTCGCTGGGAACTGCGCGCTCGCGCGCCCAATGCGGTCTCGAAACTCCGCGAGGGCGACGTGGCGCTGGCGAGCGACGGCGACCCGGTCAGGGGTCACGCCGAACTCGCACGGATCGAGCGACTCGAAAGTGAGGTCGTCGTCACGACCGACGAGCCCGTCGAACTCCGTCGGCTCGACGTGTATCCCTCCGATATGAGCGCCGAC
>CAYOFZ010000146.1:0-5590 GCA_964403315.1 uncultured Halobacteriales archaeon
GGCACCGGCTGCGCCGGCACCGATGAGGAATTTACGCCGCGAGACGCTATCGGTCAAGGAGATCCGTGTCATCATTGGCTCCTGGTCGTCTGATGTATAATAACACTGCTATGATGTCTATATAGCCGTCAGTACGGTCTCGATTCACATGGCTAACTGTACGTCGAATCATCCGATCCGATGCCCGATTTCGGAGGTTTCGTCGACCGATACTTGAGATATCGATATGAAATACCGAACTACGTAGCGCTGAATTTCGCTCGTCGGATTTCCGCTGAACACGATACGAGATTCACGAAATCGATACAGTATATCGTAGTATATATCTATGAGCATATTTATTGTGGAAGCGTCGAAATCGATAGCCATGGTGGAACTCCGGAAGGTACAGGTAACTGGCGGATCGACGTTTACCGTCTCGATTCCGAAGTCCTGGGCGGCCGAAAACGGCGTCGAAACCGGAACCGAGGTGGCCTTTTACCCCGAGGGTGAATCGCTGTTGTTGACGCCACGCCGCATCGAGGGGGCCGTCGAGGGCAGTCTCGACATCGATGATCTCCACGGCCAGGATCTGGCCCGCACGGTCGTGACGATGTACGTCAGCGGGTTCGACGTGATCCGACTGGAGGCCGAGCGGGTATCGGCCGATCAGCGCCGCAGCGTTCGGGACGCCACCCACGGGCTCGTCGGCCTCGAAGTCGTCGAGGAGACTGGCGATCATGTCGTTTTACAGGATCTGCTCGATTCCGGCCAACTGTCGGTTCACAGTGCCGTTACCCGGATTCGGCCCATCGCGGTAACGATGCTCGCTGACGCCGTACGCGCGCTGACCGAAAACGACGACGACCTCGCTGCGGACGTGATCGAGCGCGATGACGACGTCGACCGGCTCTGGTTTATGGTCTCGCGGGTATTTCGCTCGATGCTTCGCAACCCCGGCGCGGCGGCGGCAATCGACATCAGCCGGGAGGCGTGTTTCGATTACCATTCAAGCGCGCGCCAGCTCGAACGCATCGCGGACCACTCCGCGAAGATCGCCCAGCTGGCGCTGGATCTCGACGAGATCCCCGAGGGCGTCGCGGCGGCGCTGACCGACCTCCACGAGGACGCCGTCGCCGTCGTCGAGCGGGCGATGGACGCCTTCCTCGAAGACGAGCACGACCGGGCGACCCGGCTGGCCAACGAAGCCCGTGCGGATGTCGAAGACATCGACGAGCACACCCGGACCGTCGATGACCGCATCCGCGACCTCGACGACGCCCATCAAGCCCAGTTTCTGGGACTGGTCGTCGATTCGCTTTCGAGAACCGCCGATTACGGTGGCAACATCGCCGAAACGGCACTCCAGAAGGCAGCCCCGAGACCGTGATCGTGACCGCGATCAGTCGAGCAAAACGGCGTTGACCTGGCCGTCCTGGCCGGGCCGGGAGGTGACGCGGGCGCGGCCCTCGCCGGTTTCGATAATCGCGCCTTTGGTGATGATGTTTCGGCGGACGTAGTTAGGGTTGGACTCGTTTTCGATCACGTCCTCGATGTCCGTGGTCACGGTTTCGCCGTCGATGGCGACGCTCGCAGTGTCGGTTGCGATGGTGCGGATCTTGTGGCCGGTGCCACGCGAATCGACGGTTTTGAACCGTTGCTCGCCGAGTCGGGTTTCAGTTGGTTGGCGGCCGAGCTGGTGTTTCTTTCGTTTTCCCGTCGTACGGCGACGCCCGCCGGTACGCTTCCGAGGCGAGCGGCTGTGGTCTTTCATACCTGACGACAACCGCGGTGGCTACTTGAATGGATCGCATCCGAACCGCTTAGGTGCTCGTCGAAACCACTACCGAGGGATGAGTCTGCGGGCCACCGTCGCCGCTCCATTCAGGCAATCGGGGGAGCGCCGAATGGAGGAAAGCGCCTTCGTCGTCGCGCTGTCGCTGGATCGGGACTGGTTTTCGCCCGATCAGGCCAAACGACTGATCGACATCGCCGCCGGTGAGGGATTGCTCGACCGCACCGACGAGGGCCTTGAAGCCACCTTCACGGTCGAATCGACCGAGATTCCGGAGGATTTTTCCCCGGACGAGGAACTACTCGCCGAGCGCTCGCCGTTCGAGCGGGTCCTCGATACGATCACCGCCGCCGGGATCGACAAGCGCACCGTGGTCGCCCGGATCAACGAACTCCAAGGGGACCTCGGCGTGACCATCGAGGCCGCGGCGGTCGTCTTCGCCCGCCGGGAAGGGATCGACATACAGGGGGGCGTACCGGCCGTCCGCGAAACCCTGACCGGCGACCGCGAGACCTAATCCTGCCCAGTTCCAACGACCGGTATGGTCGAGGAACGACTCGCGGACGGGCGGCGTATCGCCCAACTGTTCGCCTCGGAGATCGACGGCCGCGACGACGGCGAGCTCTCGGAGTTGGCGGTCGTCGAACCCGACCCCGATGTCGAGCCGACCACGGCGGGCGCGTTCGCCTATGGGATCGACCGCGCTGGCGAACGGATCGCGGACACCTACGTCCATCCCGAGCGGATGCATCTCGAAATTCCCGGAGCCCACGAGGCGGTCGTCGCGGCCGCCGAACGCGAGGGGTTGCGGGTGCGACCCAAGGCGGTCGATCCGCCGAAAACGCTGGTATTCATCGAAAACGGCGCGGAAGCGAAACGCGCGACCGCAGTCATCGAGGCGGCAGTTCCCTAATCGAGTTCCTCGACGAGCTCCGGCAGGTCGGCAACGAGGCGGTCGCGGTCGATATGGGCGTCGGCCTGCGGGTCGGGATCGGGCCCGCCGGGATAGCGAACCTGGATAGCTCGGAGGTCGGCCCGGGTCGCGCCCGCGACATCCGTCTCGACGCCGTCGCCGACGTAGACCGTTCGTTCGGGCGCGACATCGAGGTCTTCAAGGATCGACTCGAAGGCGATCGGATCGGGTTTGCCGGCGTCGAGTTCGCCGGTGATCACCGTCGCGTCGAAGGATCCCGCCCACCCGAGGGTCCGGAGTTTGTTCCGTTGAGCGCGGACGGGCCCGTTGGTCAGTAGGCCGACCCGGTAGCGCTCGCGCAGGTCGGCCAGTAGTCCCTCGACGCCGTCGATGGGTTCGAGCGCGTCGGCGATGGCGCTCCGGTAGGCATCCGCGAGTGCGTCGGGTGAGACATCGTCCTCGCGCTCGTCGAGGAGACCGGCGAAGATGGGGGTACGGGTTTCGTGGGCGTGCTCGCGTCGGTGGGCTTCGCCGTAAGCCTCCCGGGAAATCGGGGACGCGCCGGCGGCCCGGGAGGCCTCAGCGAGCAGTGTCGACCGGTCGCGCGCCGTCACCGCGAGGGTGTAATCCAGATCGAACACGACCGCGTCGATGGCCATACCCTTTCTATGAATCCCTTGGATATGAGCGTGTCCAAAGAGGAAGCTTGTAGTACTGATCCGGCGAGAATCGAATATGGGATTTTTCGACCGCCTCGGCGCGCGTATCGAGGTGACCGGAAGCGTCGTCTGCGTCGGCCTCGATCCCGACCCCGACCGGCTGCCTGCCCACCTCGCGGACCACGACCTGCCCAGATTCGCGTTCAACCGCCGGATCATCGACGCGACCCACGACCACGCCGCCGCCTACAAGCCAAACGCCGCGTTCTACGAGGACCCCGATGGCTGGCGCGCGCTCGAAGAGACGGTCGCGTACGCCCACGGCAAGAACGTGCCCGTGATCCTCGACGCCAAACGCGGCGACATCGCAAACACCGGCCGGCAGTATGCAAACCTGCTCGACGGTCGTGCCGGCGGGCACGCACGTGGCAGCAGCCACGCAGCTGATGCGATCACGGTCAACCCCTACATGGGCCGGGATTCCGTCGAGCCGTTTCTCTCCCGCGAGGACAAGGGCGTGTTCGTGCTCTGTCGCACCTCGAACCCCGGCGGCGCGGACCTCCAGGACCTGGAACTCGCCTCGGGCGAGGCGGTCTACGAACGGGTCGCCGCGCTTGCGGATCTCTGGAACACCGATGGCAACGTCGGCCTCGTGGTCGGCGCGACCGCGCCCGAGGAACTCGAAGCCCTGCGCGAGCGGGTGCCCGACCTGCCCTTTCTGGTGCCCGGCGTCGGCGCACAGGGCGGGGACGCCGAGGCTGCCGTCGAGTTCGGGCTCGCCAACGGCGTGGGGCTGGTCAACTCCACGCGGTCGATCATCTTCGCAGAGAATGGTAATAATTTCGATAAATCGGCAGGCGAGGCCGCAAAACGGCTCAAACGGCAGTTGAATCAGTATCGGTGAATTCGGGCAACAGCGGATCAATACGAAGTCCGATATACAAGAACGGATGTGGGTGTGAACTATTTCGAATAACAGGTCCGTCGCTATGATCTATATACTGAACTGTAATATATACGAGTTCTAAAAGGAGGGGAGACACCTTGTTTTTGCACACAGGATTCTCCGGCTCGTGTGCAATTTCGCGGATCGATTTCCTGAAGGTGCAATTGCACGGAGCAGCGTCGAAAGCGAGTTCGCAGGGGCTAGGGATTGCTTTCGTCGCGTAGAAGATCGATCAGCTGTTCACGAAATGTGCTGATAGTTTCACGTCGTAAATCAGGCGCAACTATTGAGATCGAGAACGCATCGGTACTAACATCTACTGTTGTATTTAGTACATCCTGAGCTAATGATTCAATTTTAGGTGTCAGATCTGCATTGGGATGATATATATCTTTGAAGTCGTCATTCCGGTACTTCTCACGGATATTGCTGTCTTCGATAGTAATCGTGGTGATATTTCGTCTAAATTCTACATGTAGACGAACTGTACTCCCATCGATCTCAGCAAAAGATGTTTCTTCATCACTGACCGTGTTCTCTTCCCCGGAAGAATCGGAATTTTCATCCTTATCTGACTGGCTGGAAGTACTATGCTCTTGCTTTTCATCTGTTTTGTAGCGGTCAGGATCAGGGAGCCCAGATGGCAACAGACAATCAGCTAAACATTGTAGATACAATAAGTTCTGTACTTCATCTGGATGTTCGTCAACATTACCGACTTCAACGGCACATTTGAGAAGGCATGTAAGGATAGCTACGACCGGGATCCCCGCAATAGCACCTAATTCAACCATTCATTAGCTACGAGACCGATCGAGATCGTTTTCTACTAATTCAGGATGATCTTCGCTTAAGCTCAGTGCCTTTTCGCGGATCGCAGTGATCTCCTCATGGATTTGCTCGTTCGGCTGGTCGATTGTATCGAACGCACGAGAAAAATTCCCATCCCGACACGCGACCAAGAACACCATGGGATCATCTGATTTTCCGAGCAACCGTAGAAAACGCCCAACGAGATCGAGCGCTTGAGGTGCTGCGGAAAGCTGTTCTTTGAAGGATGGCACTGGATCTCACTCGTGTTGTATCCGAAATAGAAGCTACACATCCATAAATATGTATCACGTGGAATGATTTACCTTTTTTAAAAATTGAAAAATAGAGTTGTTTGATGTAATTCTTGTTTCCGCACGGAAGCGATCCGGTTTTGTGACTGCCGCGAGAGGGGCATGTATGAACGATCTCGCGCGCCGCGCCGCCGTCGCCGAACGGGCCCCCCGTGCCGGGGGCGACCTCGCACA
>CAYOFZ010000147.1:0-5537 GCA_964403315.1 uncultured Halobacteriales archaeon
AGCCGATGAGCACCCAGCCGGTGAACTTGTGGAAGATCCACGCCCACATGCCGGCGCTGAACTCCCGCCACCGGTTGAGGTCCTCGACGAGGCCACGATTGTACGACTGACTCATGCTCTCGTTTGGGCCTTGGACTCACGGGGTAAAGAGGTTACTACCTGCCGTGATCGGACAGTGCTGATTACGTATGAACACGCCCGTTCACGTTTCTCCGGTTCGCTGTCCGGCCGACTGGATCGATGCGACGACCCGCCGAGTCCGGTCGTCGAGTTCTACGAGGTGACACAGCGGATTGCCCGGGTACACCACCGGATTTTCGAGCACGCCGACGAGGACGCCGGTAAACGGCGCTTCGACGGTGTCGTTTTCGGTCATGAACGGATTGGTGATCCGGCAGACAGTGTCGCCCTCGTGAACGAGCGAGCCGCGCTCGTGGTGCATATCGACGATCCCGCCCGAATCCGCCCGGATCCAGGTCTTTTCGAGGTCGCCTTTGATCACCGTCCGCCAGCCGGGCCACTCGACGGCTTCCGAGGGGCGCATGCCGTGTTCGGCGAAGACGCTCTCGACGCCGTGGAGTGCCCTCGTGATAAGGCCGCGCTGGAAACGGTGGGCCTCGCCCATCTCGATGGTCACGGTGGGGATGCCGTCGTCGGTCGCCTCGCGGCGCAGCGACCCCGACGGCCCTTCGCTGTGGATGATGACATGCGAGCTGAACGCGCGTGCGATCCGGTCGGTCTCCTCGGTTTCCGTATCGGCCCGGACGTGGAGCATGTTGTTGCGCCCGCGGGTCGAGGTGTGGAAATCGAGCACGAAATCACACGACTCGATAAAGGTGCTATAGATCCGGTCGGCCATGCGTTGGGCGCTCGTCCCCGACTCGGAGCCGGGGAACGAGCGGTTCAGATCCCGATCCAGAATCGGGAGGTACCGCTGTTGGGCGAGAAAACCGAGGACGTTCAAAACGGGCAGACAGACGATCGTCCCCTGGAGGTCGTCGTGGGCCCATTCGTGGGCGACCGTCCGGACGACTTCGATGCCGTTCAATTCGTCGCCGTGGGCCGCCGCGACCAGCCCGGCGGTCGGCCCCGGGTGTTCACCGTTGATGAGCGTTACGGGGATCCGGACGGGATCCCCGAGGTAGGTCTCGCTGATCGTGTACCGGATGTTCGCGGTTTCGCCCGGCTCGATGGTGCCGCCGTTGTACGTGAAGGGAGCGGCGTCGGTCATCGTGCGGAGAACTCGGGGTGAAACGTATAAACCCCTTCTTCCTGCGCCACCGGCAACGTTTTGGACGCGCCGCGAGACTTCGAGGGTATGGGAGGAGGGAATCCGCGAGTGGGCGTGTTGAGCCTGCACAGTAGCAAGGAAACGAAGGCGATCCTGAACGCTATCGAGGATCTCGGATACGGGGCCGAGTGGCTCCGTCAGGAAAACACCGCCATCGAGATCGACGACGGAGCCGTCAGTCTCGAACCCGACGTGGACGTTATCGCCAATCGACTGTTGCTCTCGAACACCGAGCAACCGAGCGAGGCGCTGGGGATCGCCCGAACCGTCGAGTCGCTTCGTCCGATGCTCAACTCGCCGGACGCGACCCTCACCGCCCTACATAAGTTCGCAACCGGCGTGAAACTCGCCGAGGCGGGGATCCAGGTCCCGAACGCCCTGCTCGCGTTGAACAACCGCCGACTCAACGAGGGCCGCGGGGAGTTCGGCGAGGAGGCCGTCTACAAGACCGCAGTCGGTACCCACGGCGGCGGCACCTGGAAGGTCGGCCCCGAGGAGACAGTCAACCCGAAAGTGGGCAACCGACAGGCGTTCCTCCAGCAACTCATCGAACGCGACGGCGAACGCCACCGCGATCTGCGGGTGTACGTCGTCGGCGACCGGATCATCGGCGCGATGAACCGCTACGCACCCGAAAACGACTGGCGCACCAACGTCGCCCTCGGCGGCGACGTCGAGAACGCAAGCGACCGTCTCCCCGATACCGTCGCCGATATCGCCACTCGTGCGACCGACGTGATCGACCTCGATTACGCGGGCATCGATCTCGTCGAGGGTGAAGCGGGCTGGTTCGTCCTCGAAGTCAACCCCACGGCGGGCTTCAAGGGACTGTATCGCGCCGCGAACGTCAGCCCCGCGCCCTACATCGCCCGGCTGGCGATCGAACGCGCTGGCGGCGACATCGATGACGCGCGCGTCGAGGAACTCGCGGCGACCCTCGACGACTCCCGGCCCGCGTGTATGCCCGCCTTGAGCACGACCGAACCCGGAGAACCGATCTCAATCGGATTCACCGAGGAGGTGATGGTCAGCGGAACATCGGGCACCGAATCGGTGATCGCCAAATCCGACACCGGCGCGAAACGCACCAGCATCGACACCGCCTTGGCCGCGAAGATCGGTGCCGGCCCGATCAAGTCCATCACGCACGTTCGCTCGAGTAGCTCGAAAACGAGCCGCTCACGCCCCGTAGTGGATCTCGTCGTCGGGGTCGGGGGCAACCAACACACCGTCACCGCGAGCATCGAGGACCGCAGCCATATGGATTACGCGCTCCTCCTAGGTCGGGACATCCTCCAGCACTATCAGGTCGACGTACGCCGACGGGCCGATGCCGACGACCGCGAACCCGAAACCGAAGAAGAGGAGTAGCCTCAATCGTTGGCTTCGTAGGCGGCCCAGATGTACTTCGTCGCCATCGAGCGATAGGGCCGCCACTCCTCCGCGATTTCTCGCATCTCCGTCCGTGTCAGTTCCTCGCCGTCGTTGTAGAGTTCCTCGATCCCCCGTCGAACGGCGAGATCGCCGAGCGGCAACACGTCCTCGCGTTCGAGGACGAACAGTAGGTACATCCGGGCGGTCCACTCGCCGATCCCCCGGATCTCGGTGAGCTCCGCGATCACCTCCTCGTCGGTGTGGTCGGCGAGTCCTTCCTGGGTCAAGTCGCGATCGAGAAACGCCTCGGCGGCGTTGCGGACATATTCGGTCTTTTTCTGGCCCAGACCCGCCTCGGCGAGTTCCGATTCGTTCGCGTCCAGGACGGCTTCGGGGATGATCTCGCCATCGAACAGGGAAAACACTCGCTCGCGGACCGCGTTTGCCGAGGCCGTCGAGATCGACTGGTTGATGATGCTGACCACGAGGCGTTCGAACTCGTTGTCCCAGTCGAGCTCGGAGTAGGGCTCGTGTTCGTCGATCAGGCGTGCCATCACCGGGTCCCCGCGTAGCTGATCGTGTACGTTACTGGTCATTCATGTCGGCTACGGAGCCGATCCACCTGAGGATACCGGTTTAGCGACCGGAATAAACTGAATATGAGTTTTCGATATCGGTGATGAAAACGTTGAAATGGACTGCTGTCACAGTGAGCACCATGGAGTTCAACGATATCAACACCATCACGGTTCTCGGTGCGGGGAACATGGGCCACGGTATCGCGGAGGTCGCCGCGATGGCGGGCTACGATGTATACATGCGCGACATCGAAGAGGAGTTCGTTCAGAACGGTTACGAATCCATCGAGTGGAGCCTCGGCAAGCTCGAAGAACAGGATCAGCTCACCGGGGAGGAGGCCGACGCTGCCCTCGACCGGGTGACGCCCGTCGTCGATATCGAAGAGGCCGTTTCGGGGGCCGACTTCCTCATCGAGGCCGTCCCCGAGCGGATGGACATCAAAAAGGACGTTTACAGCGATGTCGAGGAGTACGTCCCCGAAGACGCGATTTTTGCAACCAACACCTCCAGTCTCTCGATCACTGAACTCTCGGAAGTCACCGAACGCCCCGAGCGGTTCTGTGGGATGCACTTCTTCAACCCGCCCGTCCGCATGCCGCTGGTCGAGGTCATTTCCGGGGCCCACACCGACGAGGAGACCCTCGAACTGACCGAGGATCTCGCCGAGGACTTCGAGAAGACGCCCGTCCGGGTACGAAAGGACAGCCCCGGCTTCATCGTCAATCGCGTGCTCGTTCCGCTGATGAACGAGGCGGGCTGGCTCGTCCACGACGACATCGCCACCGTCGCGGAGGTCGATTCGACGACCAAGTTCGAGATGGGCCTGCCGATGGGGAGTTTCGAACTCGCGGATCAGGTGGGCATCGACGTGGGGTATCACGTCCTTGAGTATATGCACGAGGTCTTAGGCGATGCCTACGAACCCTCGCCCGTCTTGGTCGAGAGGGTCGAAAACGACGAGCTGGGCAAGAAAACCGGCAAGGGATTTTACGATTATGAAGACGGCGGCGTCGATATTCCCACGGATGCCGGCAGCGAGGAGGTCGAGCAGCGCCTGCTCGCGGTGATGGCAAACGAGATCGCCAAACTGATCGGTAACGACGTGGCCGACGCCGAGGCCATCGACAAGGCGGTCATGCTCGGGGCAGGCTTTCCCAATGGTCCGGCCAGAATGGCCGATGAGGTGGGTCTCGATTCGCTGTACGAAACCCTCGCCGACCTCCACGAGGAAACCGACGAACCGCGCTACGAACCGGCCAACTACCTTCAAGAACGTGCCCGGATGGGCGGGTTTTACGACCGGACGGAAGAGGAGGATTACGACTTCGAGACGATTCGAATCGAGTACTCCGGCGAGAGCGTCGGGCATATCGTCCTCGACCGTCCCCACCGGATGAACACGGTCAGTGCTGGCCTGTTGGAAGACCTCGACGCTGCGGTCGATCTGTTAGAGGACGACGAAAACGTGCGCGCGCTGTTGATCACTGGCGAGGGCGACCGTGCGTTCTCGGCGGGCGCGGACGTCCAGAGCATGGCCGCCGGCGGTGCGGATCCGCTGAACGGGGTCGAAATCTCGCGGCTCGGCCAGCAGACCTTCGGCAAACTCGAAGCCTGTGATCTACCCGTCGTCGCCGGGATCGATGGCTACTGTCTCGGCGGCGGGATGGAGATGGCGGCCTGCGCCGACCTCCGGATCGCAAGCGAGCGATCCGAATGTGGTCTGCCCGAACACGATCTCGGCTTGCTCCCGGGCTGGGGGGGAACCCAGCGGCTCCGCCATATCGTCGGCGAGGGCCGCGCGAAAGAGATCATCTTCACCGCCGACCGATACGACATCGAAACGATGGCTGACTACGGCTTCATCAACGAAGTCGTCCCGACCGAGGAATTCGAGGACCGGGCTTTCGACCTCGCGGCGGATCTCGCGGCGGGCCCGCCGGTTGCCCAGCGGTTTACCAAACGCGCGATGCTTCGGGGTCGCGAGAACACCGACGCCGGCCTCGAAATCGAGAACCAGGCGTTCGGCCATCTGATGGGAACCGAGGATCTAATGGAGGGAGTCACCGCGTTCATGGGCGACCACGAACCCGAGTTCGAGGGTAAGTAGTCGGCGCGGAACGGAACGTTTAAACGAATCTGTCGGAAACGGTCGAGTGCGAACACTCGGCTGGTCCACAGAACGCAGCGATGTGGAGCCAGAGCGCGAGTGAAACGAGTGCTCGGTTGGTGTAGTCCGGCCAATCATATCGGCCTTTCGAGCCGATGACCGGGGTTCAAATCCCCGACCGAGCAC
>CAYOFZ010000148.1:0-5485 GCA_964403315.1 uncultured Halobacteriales archaeon
CGGCCACGTAGGCCGCGACCGCCTGAACGAGGTCGTTTTTCGAGGCGTCGTCGGCATCCTTGACCAGCACCCGCCCCCGGGGTTCGTACTCGCGGGGGTAGACCTGCTCGCGCTCGATCACGGCATCGTAGCCCACCTGCTGGACGGCGGCGGCGATCTCGTCGACGGTCGGTTCCGAAACTGCGAGGTCCGCCGGCACGCGCCGGCCCTTCGACCGGGAGGCCTCGCTGTCGAGGTACGCCGGCCAGATCACGTTTTCGACCATGTGCTCACTCGATGGGGAAGGGATAAAACGCCTTTTGGCCTATCGCCGCCGCAGGGCCAGAAGTGCCGCCGCCACCAGCGCGACAGCTGCGGCCGTGACGCCGAAACCGGGCTGACCTTCCGATCCGCCGGTCGCCGATCCGTTGCTCTGGCTTCCGTTCACGGTGCCCCCGCCGGTCGTTCCGTTACCTGTCGTTCGGTTGCTTTCGTTGGCTGTTCCGTCGCTTGGAGCCGTGTAGGCATCGGGGTGGAACGTCTCGGCCAAGTTCTGGATCGCGTAGATGACCTGCGGGCCGGGCTGGTTCAGTTGGTTGGCATCGACCTGCACGACTTGGCCCTGCTGGCCGGCGGTGGTCTGCGAGAGTACTTGCTCGCTCACCGGCGGCTCCTCGAAGGTGTCGGGGTAGACGATCCAGTCGGGATCCTGCGCGAGGACGACCTCCTCGCTGATCTGGCCGTAGGACTGGATGCCCGCCGCCGCGGCGAGGTTCTCGCCGCCCGCGGTCGTGATGACTTCGTTGATGAAAGTGCCGCTACCGGCGGTGTAACCGTCGCCCATCGCGTACAGCACCGTGGGGCGTTCTTGGCCGTCAACGGCCTGCTCGACGGCCTCGATCTCCTGGTTCATCCAGTCGACGGTCTCCTGAGCCCCCTGGCATGCGCCGGCGAGTTGGCCCGTCGTTTCGGTGTTGTCGATCACGTCCTCGATAGAGGTTGCGGAGTCGTAGTGATACACCGTCAATCCCGCGTTCCGGAGTTGCTGGATCTGTTCGCCGGAGGTAACGTTCCCCGCGAGCACTACATCAGGTTCGAGGGCGACCACTCGTTCGGTACTGACGGTGATGCCGTCGCCAGTGGTGATGTCTTGGGGTTCGCTATACCCCTCCAGATACGACGTGTACTGGCCGACGGGCATACCGACGACCTTCTCTTGGGCTCCAATTGCCCAGAGCGTCTGGGCGTCGCTTGGCTGGAGGGCAACGATCCGTTGGGGTTCCTCCTCGATGGTCACGTCCTCGCCGGTCGCGTCGGTCGCACTGGTCGGAAACTCACATGTCGCCTGTGCCGTTGCGACGTCGCCATGGGTCCCGATCCCCGCGACTCCGATCCCCGTTATGGATGCGATGACGAACAGCGCAATGACGAGAGAAGCTGATCGATGCATGCACCCGACTGCGTGCCTATTCAATAAGTATTTATCTAACGCAAGTCCAGTTTTCGACGTGTCACGGCGCGTCGAGACGGTGGCGTGGTCGGCGGGACTGGCCGTGGTGCTGGTGGGAGTGATCCTCGTCAGTGCGGCGCTCGGCCCGGTGGGGATCGACCCCGTCGTGGTCGGGAAGGTACTGCTCAACGCGATCCCGATACCGAGTGGGATCGAGTCGGTGGCTCGCCCCGGCGTCGGCCCGCTGACCGTGCCGGTCCCTCGGATCGAAACCGCGCCCGCCTTTGACTTCGCGGTCCCCGACACCTACGAAACCATCGTTATGGGGATTCGCCTGCCGCGGGTCGTCCTCGCGGCGGTCGTCGGCTTTGCGCTGGCGGCGGCCGGAACGGTGATGCAGGGATTTTTCCGCAATCCGATGGCCGACCCCTCGATCATCGGCGTCTCCTCGGGGGCCGCGGTGGGCGCGGTCGCCTCGATCACCCTCTCGCTCGGCGTGGGGCTTCGTCCGGCGGCCTTTGCCGGCGCACTCGTCGCCGCCTTTGGCGTCTATCTGGTCGCCACCGAGGGCGGGCGCACGCCGGTCGCAACCCTGCTTCTCGCTGGCATCGCCATCCAGACGTTTCTGGGCGCGGTGATCTCGTATCTCCTCATCAACAGCGGCGAGAGCCTCGATCAGGCGGTCTACTGGCTGATGGGCAACCTCCACAACAGCACGTGGTCGGACGTGGCGCTGTCACTCCCGGTCGTTGTTCCGGTCTTCTTCCTGCTTCTGGTCTATGCGCCCGATCTCAACGTCCTCCTGCTCGGCGAGGAAGACGCCCAGTCGCTGGGCATCGAGGTCGAACGCACCAAACAGCTCCTGCTTGCGACCGCAAGCGTCATCACCGCCGCCGGCGTGGCGGTTTCGGGCGTGATCGGCTTCGTCGGCCTGATCGTTCCCCATATGCTGCGGTTGGTCGTGGGACCGGATCACCGGATCTTGTTGCCCACCAGCGCGCTCGCGGGCGCGATCTTTCTGGTCGGGGCCGATACGGTGGCACGGGCCGGTCCCGCCGAGGTTCCCGTGGGGATCGTCACCGCCGCGCTGGGCGCGCCGTTTTTCCTGTATCTGCTCCGCACCCGGGAGGTACGCGCATTGTGATCGACGTCCGGGGGGTCAGCGTCCGTCTAGGGGGGACGCGGATCCTCGATTCGGTCAGCGCCCGCGTCGAGGAGGGTCGATTCGTCGGACTGGTCGGTCCCAACGGTGCGGGCAAGTCCACGCTGTTGCGAACCATCAACGGGGTGCTCTCGCCGGCCGCCGGCGAAGTCTTCATCGACGGTGAAGACATCCACGATCTCTCCTCGAAGGCCGCCAGCCGCCGGGTCGCGGCCGTCCCCCAGAACACGAGCCTCTCCTTTGCTTTCGACGTGCGCGACGTCGTTGCGATGGGTCGAACCCCGTATCGTTCGCGGTTCCGCCCCGACGATGCGGCCGGGGACGGTTCGGTCGAGGCGGCCCTCGACCGAACCGACACCGCCCGGTTCGCAGACCGAGCGATGGATGCGGTCAGCGGCGGTGAGCGCCAGCGGGTGTTGCTCGCGCGTGCACTCGCCCAGGACACACCTGTCCTCCTGCTCGACGAACCCACCGCGAGCCTCGACATCAACCACCAGATCCGCACGCTCGAACTCGTCCGCGATCTCGTCAGGGAGGGCAAAACCGTGATCGCCGCGATTCACGACCTGAACCTCGCGGCCCGCTACTGCGACGATCTCCTCTTGCTCGCCGACGGGCGAGTCCTCGACAGTGGCCCGCCCGAAGCGGTCCTCACCGAGGAAAGCCTCGCCCGAGCGTTCGACGCCCGGGCGGTCGTCTCACGCCACCCCGTCACCGGGGCGGTGTTCGTCACCGCCTTGTCCGAGGCCACCGCCGACCGCAATGGTCGAGTCCACGTCGTCGGCGGCGGCACCGCCGTCTCGGGGCTGTTGTACACCCTCGCGGCGGCCGGCTACGAGGTATCGGTCGGGGCGCTCGCGGAGGGCGACGCGGCGCTTGAAACCGCTCGCTTGCTCGGACTCGAAACGGTCGCGGTCCCGCCGTTTTCCCCCATCGACGGCGAGGCTCGCACCCGGGTCGGGGACCTGATCGCCAACGCCGACGCCACCATTGTTGGGGATTGCAACGTCGCAAACAGCATCCTTCCGACCCTCGAATCTGTGAGCGAGAGCGACGCGCTGGTTCTCGTCGAGAATCGGTCCTTCGAGGAGCGTAACCACGCCGGCTCCGGGGTCGCCGCGGTGGACGAACGCCTGCGGGCGACCGCGACGGTCGTCGAGCGCGACGGGGTACTGCGTGCGGTCGAGGACGTTATCGACCGCTGAAGGGACGTCCCAGCACACGGGGACAGCACTCGTGCTGATCGCAACCACCGAAACCGTGAGCGCGACCGGCGGGGAAACGCGGGCGTCGGGCACACGGGGCGTCGAATTCGGGGCTTATATCACGACCGTTCGAGCAGATCCTTGGTTTTGCGGTGGCGATACCGAAACATCGGCTCGAACCCGACGACCGCGAGCGGGGAAACCCGCTGCCCGAGCCCGCCACCGGGGAGTTCGTAGTGAACGGTATCCCGAATTCGGGTACCCGGCCCCTCGGCGAAGAACTGGTGGGTGTGAACCCACCGTTGGAAGGGTCCATCGTGCATCTCGTCGCGGAAGACGGCGCGGTCATCGCTTCGCTCGCGGGCGGTGATGACGGAGGTCCACGACTGGGTGGGTCCGCCGAGGGGTTGGAGGCGCATCTCGACTTCCGATCCTGCTTCGAATACGTCGGGATCGGATCGACCGTCGGGACCACGAACCTCCGGGATCGATAGCCCCATCCAGTCGGGCGTGAGCGCTTCGAGACTCTCGACGCGCGAGTGAAACTCCCAGACCTCCGACAGGGATGCCTCGACGTAGGTTTCGCGTTCGTAGGTCGCCATATTGGACGTATGGACCGGATCGACAATACAGTTACTTCAGCCGTTCCTGGAGGAAGCAGGGATGGGCGGCGGTGACGCCATCGACCGCGAGGACCTCGTCGTTGATGATGTCGCCGACGGCCTCGCCGTCTTCCGCGCGGACCTCCGCCATCAGCATGTGATCGCCCGACGAGGAGTACAGCGCCTCGATCTCGTCGAGATCGCCGAGTTCGCGCGTCGCCTCGACGTAGCGTTCGCTCTCGACGTCGATGCCGACGAGCGCGATGGATCGTTCCGAGAGCTTCTTTGGATCGACCTCGGCGGAGTAGCCCACGATCACACCCTCGGTTTCCAACTGGTCGATGTATTTCCGGACCGTCGGCTTCGAGACGCCCGCGCGCTGTGCGATCTCCGCGTACGACGCCTGGGCGTCTTCTTCGAGGACGGTCAGGATCCGGTCCGCTGTCGAGTTCGTCGCCACACCTACTGATTTTGGGTCCGAGAAAAAATACCTTGCGAATCGAAAAGCCGGCTAGCGCCGGTTACTTGTGCCGGTCGAGCAGGGACGCCGAGCGCTCCCACTCGTAGTCGTCATCGAAGTACCGCTCGGCGAGTGGCTCTTCGGGCATCTCGCCGATGGCCTGTTTTTCCTGCTGGTAGGACGGGCGGTCCTCCTCGACGTAGTACCGGCCGGTCAGCACCGTGCCCTCGTTGAGCACGTCCTCGGTTTCGCGCATCATCTCGGCGGCCTCGCCGCGGTCGTGGATGTCGAGGTCGTAGTCGTCCGAGTCCTGAATGTCGATATAGGGGACGTACTGCTTTGCGTCCTTGTTCCAGGTCGGACACTGCGTCAGGAAGTCGACATGGGCGAAGCCGTCGTGTTCCATCGCCTCCGCGAGGATCTCCGATGCCTGATTGGGATTGACGGCGGCGGTGCGGGCGACATACGATGCTCCCGAGTTCAGCGACATCGACAGCGGCCGGAGCGGGTCCTTCGCCGACCCGCTTGGCTGGGTCTTGGATTTGTGACCCTTCGGACTGGTGGGCGAGGTTTGGCCCTTGGTCAGCCCGAAGATCTCGTTGTTGAACACGATGTAGGTCATGTCGT
>CAYOFZ010000149.1:0-5303 GCA_964403315.1 uncultured Halobacteriales archaeon
TATCCACGTCGCGGAAACGGATGTTTCACCGCTGTTGATCGTGTACTCGACAGTTGTATCGCCCGTTCGTTGGACGGATCCCACCTCGTGGTTCTCGGCTTGGCGTTCAAAGTACTGTTCCCAAGCATCTGCCCGCGATGAATTGATCGAGATCGTTACCGTGTCGTTCTCGCTTTGGGGGTGAGGACTTTCAGTGCGCTGGTAGGAGGTCCGAACGAGTACTGTTTGATGACCACTGATAGTCGTCTGATCGCTTGGTTTCGTCGTGATGAGAAGCGGAACTGACGATCGTCTATCGTTCAAAGTGTACTCGGGTTCATCGAGCATCACGCTCCTACCGCTGTTGGTTCGAATGATTCCGCCCAGTTCGTATACGATCTCGGTGTCACCATTGCTATAGACGAGCGGTCGAGGCTCGAACTCCGTTTCATTATTGACCGTAACCGTCGTCGGATCGCCAAATCCCAGTTGACCCCCGGCCAACCGCATCTCGGTCGATCGGCTCGGTGCACCGTCACGATGGACGTCTGCGATGTTGGCATCAAGCACGTCGAACGCCCGCTCGACGTTCGCGTTTTGCTCGGCCTGCTGTGCGTTTTCGAGTCCAGCCAGTCCGCCGACGAGCACAACCGCAATGACGACGGTGATAAGTCCGAACACGAGCACGAACCCGACGGTGTCGCTGACTCCACGATCACGACCGCAATCGATCATCGCTCGGTCACCACCAGTTTGTCGTCTAAAGTGATTTCGAGGTTGCCGCCGGAGACCTGCGTTTCCCTGACAGGAGCGGTGAACCGAACTGTCGTTTCCACGTCTACATCAGTGGCCACCAGTACGAGGTGATCCTCTTCGACGGTCACGGTGTACCCGCTTCCCGCCACCCGGTCGGGGAGGTCGAGCGTGATCTCGACCGTTGGGTCGTCTGAAGCCGTTACCAGCCGGTCGGCGGCCATCAACTCGGCGGCGATCCGCTGGCCGATCACGTCGAGTTCGTCGCTTGCGGTTCGCTCGCGTTCGGACTCGATCAGCCCGCCGCTTGCGATGAACAGCCCCGACAATAGGATCGTCATCAACGCGAGGTTCATCGCGTAGCCGACAGTCACCGAGACTGCACGGTCATGGTCGTTCATGCGGACACCTCGACGGTGTCTTCGTATCGCAGATCGGGCGTTTGGTAGTGAAGTTCGATCTCGACCAGATCATCCGCGTCACCAACCAGTTCGACGCTAACGACCGTCGTATCCTCGGCGTAATGGCGCTCGACTTGCAGGAAGTACTGATTGAGCGCATCATTGAGGGTTTCTGTCTCGTTTCGGAGGATTTCCGTACTTCCGTCGATGACCACATTCCGGAATTCGATGGCCTCGCTCGTGTCGTCTCCCGTGTCGCGTGTCGCTAGGTTTTCAGTGTAGATCGCAGTGTTGAGGATCATCACCGTTCCAACGAGCACGGCCGCGATGACGAGCCCCGTAATGAGGATCAACTGCCCCCGGTCGTGATTCACATCTTCCATACGACGAGTCGCACCTCCACGACGTTGTACACCGTTTTGTAGTCACTCGCGTTATCAATGTAGAACTCATCGGGATTCTCGACGTTCTCGGCGTACACCGGAACGATCCGAGTTGCGACGACGGCGTTGTCGCTCGGCGTTCCCATCGTGACGATTTCCTCGGACGAGTAGTCCGTCGCCGTCGAATCCTCCCACCACCGGATCTGGAGGTTGTACGCAACGCTTCGATTTCCGAGGGTGTTCTCGATGGAGTCGGTGAACGTGTCGTTCAACTGCGTGCCGGAACTGTACGGGCGGTCCGTCTCATTGTCCCACGCGATGATCGCGTCCTCCAGATCGCCGCTCTCGGCCGCCGATGCGAGCAAGTCATTGGCCATCGCCTCGTGCTGGTTCTGGATATGCTGGTTCGACGTGCTCGCCGACAGCGGCGTCACCGCCGTCGCCTGCGAGGCGAAGATCAACCCCGCGACCAGCAGGATCGCCGCGGTGAACGCTTCGAGCGTGTGGGCCTGTCCTCGATCCATGGCTACCACACCCTCACGGACAGTTTGTAGACCGCGCCATCGATTGAAACGACCCGGTTCGAAACCGCGACGTTTCCGCTCGTCGGAGGATCATCTCCCGCTTTCAGTTCGATACCATTGATATCGTGCAATTCGTCACTGTCATCGGCTTCCACCTCGTCGCTGTCATTGATCGTTACCTGCACACCGGTCGTCTCCTCGATTCCCAGTTCGTCGTGGAGGTCACCTGCGTGATGTTCGTATCGGCAGCTTTCGTTTGCACTCTCGTCGAAGAAATCCCGGGTGCACTCGCGATTGAGCACGCTTGGGTTATCGGGCGATCCGAGCGCCCCCTCCACGAGGTGGGCCGCGCTCCGGTCGGCCACCTGCAGATCGCTTCCCGAGCTGTCAGAAAACGGTTCGATCATCGTCGGAACGAACCCGAACGTGAACGCTACCGCGAGCAGGAACACGCTCATCCCGATCAGGAAATCGATCTGGGTCTGGCCGCGGGCATCGGTCTTCATCCGACCATCACCCACACGACGAGCGCAATCGAGATCAGCACGATCACGTATTTGATCCCGCTCAGAATGTCGGCGTCGCGCATGTACCCGCCGATCATCCCTGAGAGGATCGCCTGCATCGTCACCGCGGGGAAGAACAGCAACGACAGCAACCCGGTGTCGATCCCGCCGCCGAAGCTCATGCCGCCCCCGGCCCCCGCCGCTGTCCCGCCACCGCCGCTTGCGGCTCCGTCGCCCAGCCCGCTCATCACGTCCAGGAACTGGGTTTTGAGAATCGCCATCACCGCCAAGAGCGTGAGGTAGGTCATGATGATGATCACGACTTGCATTCGAGTTCTCGATTTGCGCTCGCGGTCGATGTCGTCCTGGTTTTCGCTGGCCTGAGCGGCGGTCGTCAGAACGGCGGTGATCCGACTAGAGGCCTCCTGAGCCTTGCTGATGAGTTTGACCGTCCGAGCCAATCGGGGGATGTGATACTTGTTGTTGAACTCGATGAGCGCGGCTTTGGTGCTCGTCCCGTAGTTGACCTTCGCATGCATGATCTCGAACTCGCGGGCGAGCTTGCCCGAAGAGGTGTCGGCGACGACCCGGATCGACTCCAGAAGCGTCATGCCAGTGTCGTTGGCGCTCGATAGCTTCCGGAGGTCATCGGAAAGCCCACCGATGATCGCGGTCCGGGACCGGACGTTCCACTCCCGGAAGGCCGCGAGCGGGAGACAGATCACGTAGGCTGGCACGTAGATCCAGAGGAACGTCCCCCAGACCGGCGCGTCGATGAACCCCTGCCAGGACAGCGGCGCGGCACCCGAAACGACGGCAACCGCGACGATGGCTATCGCCGCCGGAACGGTCAGCGCAAGCGTGTACAGCGGTCGTTCCCGGAAGAAGTGGTGGGGTCGTCTGAGGATCCGCCTGGTTTCGTGGCTTCCTTCCCGGCGTTTGATCCGGTCGAACACCGAACGCTCGCCGGTATATCCCTCGATGGGCCCGAGGTCGAACAGCGGGTTTCGCCCCTCAACCGCCGCGTCGCCCTCGGCGGTGAGGTAGCCATCGCCGGGGTCGTCCTGTTTGACCGTCGAGACGAGCACGAGAAAACCGATGCCGGTCAGGGGAATCAGCGCATACACCGTGCCGTACAGCATCATCTCCGAGGCGTTGCCGAGCATGCTCATGATAACGAGGATGATGATCAACAGGAGTGGAAACAGCGAGAGCGTCATGTACATCTCGCCGAACAGTTCGAGGGTTTCCAGCGTGAGTTCCTGTTGCTGTTTGGCGGTGCGCATGTGTTTGTCCTTCTTGTCCTCGAAAAACCGCGTCATGTCCCCACCGGAGTTGATGATCGAGAGCATATCGGTGAGAAACTGGCTCAATTCTTCGGAGGGGGTTTCCATGGCCTGATTGCGGATCGCAGTGCGATAGTCGGTGTCGAAGTACTCGGTTTCCCGAACGATGGACTGGAATTCCCGGGCGACCTCGCCGTAGGTGTCGTCGGCTCTGGCCATCGCCTCAATGATTTCGAGTTGGTTCAGCCCGCCAACCGATAGCGCGTACATGAACGACACCGAATCCGACAACAACATGTTGATTCCACGTTCGCGCGAGGAGGCCCGCGAGTACGGTAGCGCGAGAAACGTGCCGAACGCAAGTCCGAACCCGATCGATCCGAACACCAGCCCCGTGACGAGGATCAAAAACGGCACCCGGGCGGCGATGACCAGTTCGAGCAGCGTTACGTTGGGGATCGTCGCGCCGATCAGCGGACCGACGGGGATCAGTCCCGTGGCAAACAGGCCATACCCAAGTAGCGTGCCACAGAACCACAACAGCCCGCCCGCGAGCACGCCGTAGGCGAGCGACCGCGAGAGGTACAGTTCGACGGTATCGTTCATCCGGGCCTGTGCGAGTTTCCGCTCGATCCCCGCGGCGAAGTCGCTGTCCTCGCCGAACAGGCGTCGATACACCGGGTAGAAGGCATCACCGAGTACGTCCTCACCGGAAGTTTCACCGGGAGCGAGACTCATTCGGTCGCCTCCCCGCCGTCAGGAGCAGGCCAGTCGACCAACCCCTCCGAGTTCGCCGGGTCCTCAGGGATCGACTCACCGGTGTTCGGGGTCGGGGCTGTGCCGTCGGCCCCGCCCGCCAGCGCGCCTTCGAGGTCGTCGGCGCGGTCGCGGTAGTCCTCGAACACCCGATCCCGAGCGCGGTCGAGGATCCGCCGGGCGGTCGCCCGGGTCCGTTCGCCGGGATCAGGCCGGGGCACGAGCGCCTCCGTTTCGGGATCAACGTCGATCAGGACGCTCTCCATCTCGCGGAGATCGGCGAGACTCGCCGCCAGCCGGTCGTTTGCGATCAGGGCCATGATCGTCTCGGGATCATTGATGAACGCCTGGAGCGTCGCGGCGACCTGGCGGTACTCGTTGAGGCCGTTGTCGATCAGGTAGGCAAGCACGACCTTCCGCAGGAACAACTGTTCGCCGAGTTCCCCACGGCTCCACCCGCGGTCGAAAGCGATCTCCGAGAGGACGTTCGAATCGCCCAGCTTGTGGAACTCGTCGGATTCGGCCTGCCACTGGTAGATATCGCGGACGTTGATCTCGTCGTGTTCGGCGTCGTAGTGGTTGATCTCGGTGATCGACTTGTTCCGGCGGACCTTCCGTCCCCGTACCCGCGTCGAGGTCTGGACCGAAACGAGATCCAGTGCCGTGAACATCGTCTTCGAGACGTTGATCGGGTCGGTGGTGAACCGCTTGAGCA
>CAYOFZ010000150.1:0-5257 GCA_964403315.1 uncultured Halobacteriales archaeon
AGCGCTATGCGCTTTCTGTGACGCTCACTCGCTGCGCTCGTTCACGGGTGCTACGGAGACGTTAGAGGGTCAGTCCACGAATCTCGACGTCCTCGCCCTCCTCGACCTGACCGATCACCCGCCCGCTCGTCTCGTCGGCGAGCGCCTCGCCGCCCTCGGGAACGGCGGCGACGAAGCCGGTCCCCATGTTGAACGTCCGGTGCATCTCGGCCTCGCTCACGTTGCCAGCGCGTTCGACGAACTCGAAGACCGGCTGGACGGGGTGAGGGTCGTCGATCTCGTAGCGGTAGTCACCGAGGCGTTCGAGGTTAGTCCAGCCGCCGCCGGTGATGTGGGCCGCCCCGCGAACCCCGTGATCGCGCATGGGATCGAGGAGGTCGGTGTAAATCCGGGTCGGTTCGAGCAGGACCTCGCCGACCGTCCGCTCGCCGTCGCCGGGGAACGGATCGGTGTACTCGTACTCGCGGGTGGCAGCCTCGCGGGCCAGCGTCAGGCCGTTCGAGTGGATCCCCGAGGAGGCCCAGCCCACGAGCGTATCGCCGGGTTCGGTCCGACCCTCGAAGACCGCGTCCTTGGGCGCGAGACCGGCGCAGGTGCCCGCGAGATCGAGGCCGGAGATCACCTCGGGCATGACCGCGGTTTCGCCGCCCGCGAGTGCAAGGTCGGCCTCCGCAGCACCCACCGAGAGCCCGTGGCCGACCTGCTTGGCGACCGTCTCGTCGGGTTCCTCGACCGCGAGGTAATCCACGAACGCGACCGGTTCGACACCCGCCGCGACGAGGTCGTTCGCGTTCATGGCGATGCAGTCGATCCCGACCGTCGAGTAATCGCCCAGCGCCTCGGCCACGAGCAGTTTCGTGCCGACGCCGTCGGTGGTGAGTCCGAGATACCGATCCCCGATGTCGAGCAGGCCGGCGTAATCACCCTCTGATTCCGCGGCAGCGGCCGCGCCCTCCCCGACCGCCGACACCAGTGCGGCGGTCGCGGCCTCGCTGTCCTCGATATCGACGCCCGCCTCCGCGTAGGTGAGTTCTTCGTCGTCGGTCATGGCCGTGTGCGCGCCGAGCGCGAGCAAAAGTCCACCGCTTCGGGCTACCGGCTACAGGAAGACGAGCGCCGCACCGATTGCGAGTACGAGGCTGATCCCGAAGGCGATCAGGAAGACCCCCAGACTCCACGAGAGGACCGTCCGGCCGTCGAGCGGGCCGTAAGGGATCATGTTGAACGCCGCGAGCAGGAGGTTGATCCCGACGCCGTAGAGCCCAAGCCGGGCGACGAACCCGCCCGCGAGCAATAACGGCGCGAAGATCACCGCGAGCCCGAGGTTCATCACCGGACCCGCGAGCGCGATCAGTCCGTTTTCGCGCTTGGTGATCCGCCCGCGGTGATGGACCGCTCCTGGCGCGGCGAAAATGAACCCCACCATCGCGCTGAATACCGCGATAGCGAGCATGCTGTAGTCCGCACGGAACGCCGCGCGCTGGCCGAAGCGGGTCGCCACGACCTTGTGAGCGAGTTCGTGCAACAGAAATCCCACGCCCGCGGTGAGCAGGCTGATCGCCAGCAGGGGGAGAAATCCCCCGCGCTGGACGCCGGAAGCCCCGCCCGCGAAGAACAACGCGAACGCGACCCCGAGCGCGACCCACGCGACGAGCAGATCCCTGAGTTCGTCCGCGCCGAAGCGAACGCCGCCGATGGTGCTCATCTCAGTACCCCCCAGATGAGGTCGGCGCTGTTTCTCGCCCCCTCGATCATGAGGTCGACGATAGCGCCGACGCCGCCGATGTCCGCCGCGAGCCATGGCAGAACGATCACCGGAAACAGAAAGGTCGCGATCATGCTCCCGATGTTGGTCGCCGCGACCACCGCGATCAACCGAAACAACGGCACGTCGAGCATCCGCGAGAACAGGTCAGTGAGCGGACTCTCCTCGTCGCCGAGGATCTCGTTGAGCCGGCCGATGTCGGCGACGTTCACCGAGAGATAGCGCAACTCGACGTAGCCAGCGAACCACCCCGGCGCGAGCAGCGGGTTGACGCTCGTCAGCCACGCGAGACCGCCGCCGACGCCCGCACTCGACCAGTGTGCGCCCGCGAGCTTCGCCAGCGCGAACGCGAAGACGCCGTTGAACAGAAACCACGCCGCGAACAGCCGCAACAAAAAGGCGTTCCGCACGCCCGCCATCACGAGCAGGAAGAAGAACCCCAGAAACGCCAGCGCGATCAAGGAGCCGACCGCCTTGTACAGCGAAAATCGTCGGCTCCCTCCGGTGCCGACGAGCGACTCCATGGGCGGCAATCCTTCGGGATCGTCGAGATACCGCTCGATTCCCTTGCGGTGGCCCGCGCCGACGACCGCGACCACGTCGTGGCCTCCCTCGCGCAACGCGAGCAACTTGTGGGCGATGTAGGCGTCGCGTTCGTCGATCAACGCCTCGGCCCCGCCCGGGCTGAACCGGCGGAACTCGGCCATCATCGCGGTGACGACATCGGTATCGGTGAGTTCCTCGATGTCGATCTCTTCCTCGTCGTCGCCGCCGAGGCCGAACATTCCCAGAAACAGGCCGCCGACCAGTCGGAATTTCTCGAAAAACGTCATCCGCGCCCAGAAGCGCTGGATGGTCGTCTGGATCTCCCGGTCGACCAGCGCGACGCCCGCGCCGAGCGATTCGGCGGTCTCGACCGCCGCGCGCATGTCCGCACCGGGTTCGATGTCGAAGCGTTCGCCAAGCCGGGTCTGGATATACGACAGCATCCAGTACGCCAGGAACTGAAAGACGGTGTTGCCCCGCAGCAGATCGCCGGCGTCGAGGTCCTCGGGGAGGTCGCCTTTGAGCTGACGGTATCGGCCCTCGTCGAGTTCGACCGCGACGATGTCCGGACGGTGGGATTCGATGGTCTCCTCGACCTCGCTGACGCTGTCGGCGGAGACGTGGGCGGTGCCGACGAGACGAACCGACCCCTCGGCGGGTTCGTCCATCGACGCCCGACGGTTGGTCATCACCGCCTCTTGTGGGCCCCGGGTTTTATCCGTGTCGGAGTCGCTAACTGTCCGGACAATCGAAGAAAAACGTGGGTTCATGGGCGTTCGGGCGGATCTACCGTTAGAGCCATGGTTTCGCCAGGCGAACTTCGGCTGGTAGCCGAACTGACGGAGGGGAACGGGGAGTTCACGCCCGAAATCGAAGACGACGGCACGGTCAGCTACCCGGCGGCCGAACGAATCCTCGACGAGCACGACGACGATCCGATAGCGATTCTCGAACGATTCGCCGCCCGGGGCGTGCTCGCAAACGAGTTCGTCTCGAAGGTGTACATCTGCCCGGAGTGCGAGACCGAGGGCATGCAGTACACCACGGCGTGTCCGAACTGCGAATCGGCTCATGCCGTCGAGACGGTCGTGTTCGAACACGCGGCCTGTGGGTACGTCGGCCCGAAAGATCGCTTCGGTGCCGACAGCCAGTACGCCTGTCCGGACTGCGGGATGGCCGTCCAGCCCGAAGACCTCGACGCCGAGCAACGCTACGCCTGTCGGGACTGCGGGGAGATTTTCGAGACCCCCGACCACCGCCTCTGGTGTCGGGACTGTCTGTATATGTTCCCGCCTGGAGAGACCGTCGAACGGGCGCTGTATCGCTACGGCCTCGGCGAGGGTGGTGCGGACTGGATCGAGCGCCACCGCGCCGCCCGCGAGGCGATCACGAACACCCTTGAAGAACGGCGCTTCGACACGCGAGTCGATACGACCGTGGGCGACAGTTCGGGCACGGAGCGATCGGTGCACGTCCTCGCCGAGGACGACCTGCTCGGCGAGCGCCGGGTGGTCGCCATCGAGGAGACGCCCGCCATCGAGCGCGTCGAGGCGTTCCGCGATCTCGCGGACGCGGTCGGTGCCCACCCCATCGTCATCACGACCGCCGGCACCGTCGGCGAGGAGGTCGCTCAGCGAGCACAAACCGACGACATCACGGTGCTCGCCGCCCAACCCGACGGCACCCTCGAATCGGACTACGAGGTCACCGAGGGTGCCCCCGAGCGAGGGGGGTTTTTCGAGCGGCTCACCACCGCCGTCGACGTGCCGGCGTGGCGGGGACAGTAAGCGAAGCCGTACCGGCCTAATCGCCGTTTTCGCTCGCCAGCGCCTCCTCGCGCAGGCGCTCGCTCTCGTCGCTTTCGACGGTCAAATCGGACACCGGCGTCGGGGTTCCGTCCTCGTCGATGGCGACGTAGACGAAATACGACTCGGTGGTTTTCTCGGTGTCGCCGTCCCGGAGGTCCTCGCGGTACGTTCGCAGCCGGACGTTCACGCTAGTGGTGCCCGCTGCATAGACGTAGGCCTTGATGAGCGCGACATCCCCGACCCGGATGGGGCGCTCGAAATCGACCTGGTTGATGTGGGCGGTGACACAGGACTCGCCCGCAAAGCGCATCGCGCTCATCGCGCCGATCTCGTCCATCCACTTGAGGACGGTCCCCCCGTGGGCGGTGTCGAGGTTGTTCGCGTGGACGGGCTGGACCATCTCGCGGTTCTCGATGTGCGTTTCGGACAGCTCGGGCATACCCCCCGTTTTCACCCGGAAAAAATGAGCCTGCTGGATCGACGGTAAACGCTTATCGGAGCGGCCCTGTTAGGCCGGCCCATGAGTCTCGATGTCGAACGGCCGGCTCCCCCGGAACTCGAATCGCACGACCCCGCCGAGTACGAGGACGCAAGTGACACCGGCAGCGACGAGTATCGCCGCGAGGAACTGGAGGCATTCCTCCGGGAGGGTGCCTGGGAGGAAGCCTGGAACGACTGGGCGGCCCGCACCGATCTCGACGAAGCGGAGTACGCTATCGCCCAGGACCTCGGATTGTTCGGGGAGTTCGATTTCTTCTGGGACGACTTCGCCGACCGGGTCGGCTATCACGCCCCCGGGGTTCCCGAGGACTGGCGCGAGCGCGAGCTCCACCCCGAACTCGACTCCTGGAACGCCGTATCGAGCATCAACGCCTCGATGACCGAACTCGGACAAACCGTCTGTGACGTGCTCAAAAACGAGTATATCGACTGGGAGGCCGACTACGAACCGCCAGAGGACCTCCCCGATTTCTGATCGATTCCATCGAGCACTCGACCGATGGCGCTCGCTCGGTGATCGCTTATTCGGCGGGATGATCCCGGTCCGACGGCTCCACGTCGGCACCGACGGCGGTGCTCTCGCGGAGATCCGCCTCGATGTCTTCGAGCGACCGCCCCATCGTTTCGGGAACGCGCG
>CAYOFZ010000151.1:0-5204 GCA_964403315.1 uncultured Halobacteriales archaeon
TCGCACGCGCGGTGAAACCATCGCCCCGGTGCTCGCGCTGATGGGCGTCGAGCCCCAGTGGACCGACGCCGGCCGGATCGACGCGGTCGAGCCGATCCCGCTCGACGAACTCGGCCGCCCTCGGATCGACGTGACAACGCGCGTCTCGGGGCTGTTCCGGGATGCGTTCCCGCAGGCCGCGAGCGTGATCCACGACGCCGTCGATGCGGTCGTCGATCTCGACGAACCTCACGGGCGAAATTACGTGAAAAAACACGTCGAAGAGGAGAGCGAGGACCTCGCATCCGAGGGCTACGATGACCCCGAGGCGGCCGCGAAACACCGCGTGTTCACGACCCGGCCCGGCGGGTACGGCGCGGGCACGAACAAGGCCGTCGACGAGGGCAACTGGGACGACCGCGCGGACCTCGCCGAGGTGTACATCCAGTGGGGCGGGTACGCGCTCGGCTCGCGCGGCAAGACCAGCGAGGCCCACGACGCCTTCGAGCGCCGGCTTTCCGGCGTCGAAGCGACGGTGAAAATCGAGGACACTGCCGAACAGGACGAGTTCGACTCCTCCGACTGGTACGCCTTCCACGGCGGGTTCATCACCGCCGTCACCGAGATCGCCGGCGAGGAACCCGACTCCTACGTCGGTGACTCCTCGAACCCGGACAACGTCTCGGTGTACACAAACGAGGAGAAAGTCCGCAAGGCAATGCGCGCGCGGGTCTTGAACCCCGACTGGCTCGATTCGATGGAGGAACACGGCTACAAGGGCGCGGGCGACCTCTCGAAAACGGTCGATGTAACGCTCGGCTGGGACGCCACTACCGGCGTCGTGAGCGATCACCTCTGGGCGGAGGTCGCCGGGAAGTTCGCCTTCGACGAGGATCGCCAGGAGTGGATGCGCGAGGTCAACCCCTGGGCGCTCGAATCCATCACCGACACCCTGCTCGAAGCCATCGAGCGCGACCTCTGGGACGCCGACGACGATACCCGCGACGAACTGCGCGATCTCAACTTGGGGGTCGAGGGCGACCTCGAAGCGGGGACCGCGAGATCCGACCGAGACGAGGGTCCCGCCGACGAGGAGGTGGCCGGCGATGACGACTGATCCTGGTACCGAGTTCGAGGCGTACGCCGACCTCGGCGCGACAACCGAGGATGCGATGGGGATCGCCGAGACCAGCATGGATCGCGTCCACGACCTCGTTTTCCCGGAGACGCTCGCAGATCGCCTTCGGGCAAAGGCCGTCCACGCAACGGGCGATCCCGAGTTCCAGCACCTCCTGCGATTCGAGGGCGATCCGGTTTCCGCTGGCGCGCGGGCCATCCTCGATTCCCGTCCGGTCGTCACCGACATCACGATGGTGCGAGCCGGTGTAACGGGCCGGGGCCACGACTGTGAGGTCCAAAAGGCCATCGGCAATGGCGCGGAGCTGGCCGCCGAGACGGGCATGACCCGCACCGCCGCGAGCGTGCTCGAACTCGACCGACAGGGAGTCTATGAGGGCGCTATCGCTGTCGTTGGCAACGCCCCGACGGCGGCGCTGGCGCTGGCCGACTGCATCGAAAACGGAACTCGCCCCGCCGCGGTGGTCGCCACGCCCGTCGGGTTCGTCAAGGCCGAACGGAGCCGTGAGCGCGTACGGGAGGTCGCCGCCGAGTACGGAGTGCCGGCGGTGACGAACGTCGGTCGCCGGGGTGGCAGCGGGCTGGCCGCCGGACTCACCAACGAACTGATCCACGTCGCCAGCGACGCGCGCAACGGGGAACTGGATCTCCCCAACGAGAAGCCGTGAGCGACGACCCAGCCGCTTCCGCCGCCGGCGCTCCCGAACCCGACTGGAGCACGACCGACCCCGCCGTCCACGCGGTCGGGATCGGGCCCGGCAACCCCGAACACCTCACCCCTCGCGCCGAACGGGCGATCCGCGAGGCTGAGGTGGTTGTCGGTTTCGGAACCGTGGTTGAGTTCGTCGCGGATCTGACCGACGCCGACCTCCTGACCTGTGGCTACCGCGACGAAGGCGAGACGCTACGACGGTTCGGCGACCGCGTCGCCGACGGCGAGCGCGGAACGGCCATGCTGATGGGCGATCCCAACCACTCGGGCTATCAGTTCCTCGGAAAGGTCGAGCGCGCCGTCGAGGGACCCGTCCGGGTGGTTCCGGGGATCTCCTCGATACAGATCGCCGCGAGTCACGCGCGGGTGCCCATGGAGGAGGCGACCTTCGTCACGTTGCACAAAAGCGGGGACATCACCGAGGACCTCGCGCGCCTGCGCCACGAGGCTGGCGAGCGCCACCTGCTCGTCCTCCCGCGCCCGTTCGACTGGATGCCCGGCGACATCGCCGCCCACCTACTTGAGACCGGCAGCGACCCGGATACGACGGCACTGGTGTGCGAACGACTGACGCACAGTGGGGAATCGATCACGCGAACGACGCTGACGGATCTGGCGGCCCACGCGGGCGGCGGACAGGACGGAACGCCGTTTTCGGACCTTTCAGTCCTCGTCGTGCGTCGGGAGTGAGTCGCCGGCCCCGTCCGCAAGCGTCGGGGTGGCTGCGTCGAGAAGTCCATCGCCGGCCGAGGTCGTGTCGCGCCCGAGGATGCGCTGGCGTTCGATTCCGGCGTGGATGGCGTCGGTCACTCCCGGCGCGCCGCCAAGCGGGGCGGCGTAGGCAACCCCGCCCCGATGGAGTTCGAGTTTCTCGGGGATGTCGCGCTCGGTGGCCCGGCTCCGGGAGAAAAACAGCGGCACTGCGACCGCCCTGTCCCGGTCAAGGGTGTACCGAGCGCACTCGATGGCGGGACTCTGAAGCAGGTAACACGTCCGGATCTCGGCGTATTCGCCGGTAGTGCGCAGGCGAGTGGCCTGGCGCTCGGCGGCTTGGCGCTGGTGGGGCAACGAGCTGCTGCCCAATCCGACCAACAGCAGCGACCGGCCGGCCGCGCCACCCGCACTGCCCGCCGCATCCGCGGCGTCGGCCGCGCGCCGCCGGATCGCCGCCGTCACCGCCGGACTCTCCCCGACCGGTTCACAGTAGCGCACATCGCCGGGAACATCCCCGAGTGCTCCGGGTATGGCATCGGTCGTCTCGTAAGTATGAGCGAAACGAACCGGCACCGCGTAGACCACGTCGCCATTGAGGCTTCGGAGCCACTCGCGGAGTTCCCACCCCGGTTCCTCGGCGTAGGTCGCCGTCACCACCGAATCGGCGATCCCGCGCTCGCGCAACCGGCGCGCGTGCGTCCGCAATACTGCGCCCGTGTTCGTTCCCTCACGCCCGATGAGTGCGACAGTCCTGGTCATGGTCAGTAATCAAGTATAGTTTATATTTTTCAACCAAGCTTGCCAAGATCATCGGGAAGCAGGAATAAATAGGTTGCCCTGATCCCCGAACCATGAGAACATCTCACATTGCCGGATGGGGTGAGAAGACCGGACCGATTCGCTTTGTGCGGGCGTGTAGAAATGTCACAAAGTCCGAGACGTGCAGTCCCAACTCCTCTCAGACGACAGAGGGACTCATCGAGGGCAAAACGATCCTCCGGACGAAATCACCGATTAACCAGTAGACGTGCGCTAACCATTCTGGACGCTCGTCCGTTCTAACTGACTCGATTCTTCAACTCCTCGTCGCCGGCGTCCAGTCGTTCGACGTTCTCGGCGACGATATCAGCGAACCGCTCGTAGTACCGGGGTGTGTGACCGGCGTTGTGGGGCGTGATCTGGACGTTCTCGAAGTCCCACAGTGGGCTGTCTTCGGGGAGCGGTTCGGGATCGGTCACGTCCAGGGCCGCCCCACGGAGTTTGTTGCGACGAAGCGCCGAGACGAGTTCTTCGGTCTCGACGACGGGACCACGGGCGACGTTCACGAGAAGGGCGTCCTCGGGGAGGGTGACGAGTTCCTCCTCGCCGATCAGTCCGCGAGTAGTGTCAGTCAGCGGGCAGGCGAGCACGAGGTGGTCGGTGCGTGCGAGCGCGTCGTGGAACTCCTCGGGGTCGAAGCCGCACACTTCGTCGGTCGGTCCGCCCTTCTTGGGAGTGTACCGTACACCGATGGTCGAGACGCCGAAGCCGGCGAGGCGCTCGACGATCGCCTGTCCGATCGCGCCCAGACCGACGACCGTCACCGTCGAGTCCATGAACTCGCCGGCCTGGTAGTGACGCCACTCGTGGTTTCGCTGGCGTTCGCGGCCCTCGAAAAACCGCCGGGTAAAGGCGAGCATCGAGCCGATCACCTGTTCGGCGATGTTGGGGCCGTGTACCCCGGCGGCGTTGGTCACCCGGACGCCCGCGTCTTCGAGCGCGTCCATCGGAAGGTGGCCGGTGCCGGCGTACGCACAGGCGAAGAGATCGAGGCGATCAGCATACGAGAGGAGGTCCTCGTCGATCTCCATGCCGACGGCAGTGGGGGCCTCACCGAGCAACTCGCGTTCCTCGTCGGGGGTCGTCGCCACACGAACGTCGTGGTCCGGCAAACGGGTTCGGATCTCGTCTCTGAGGTCTACAACCGGCATCCCGTGGGTACCTCGTCGCAGGACGAGCACGTCGAATTCGTCGGTCATATCGGAGTTCTCTCCCCGGCGGAACTTAACAGTCCGTGTCGCCGTCGTCAGTGTCACCGTCGTTCAGGGGTTTTAAGGCTACTGCGGGTTCCTACGGCGTATGGACCGCGTTGACGTTGCAATCGTCGGCGGCGGACCGGCCGGAGCGGCCGCCGCCCGAGCGGCCGCCCGGCGGGACGCCACCGCCGTTGTCGTCGAGAAGGGAGTCCCGCGTGCGGATCGCGCCGGGCCGGGCCCGGATTCGACCGACGCCGCCGGGATGCTCGATTACTGGGTCGATATCATGGACATCCCGTTCGAGGAGATCCCTGAGGAGGTCGTCCTCCGGGAACTCGACCGGGCCGACTTCATCGGCCCGACCGAACGCTGTACGATGGCCTCAACGGGGATGGAATCGTCGTACCCCGGATTCGGGTTCACCTTCCACCGCGCTCGCATGGACGACTGGTTGCGCGAGCGCGCAACCAAGGCCGGCGCGGAGTATCGCGTCGGCACGAGCGTCAAATCCATCGAAACCGACCTCTCGGACGGCCATACCCACCACCTGACGCTCGGCGACGGCGAGGAGATCGAGGCCGACTACCTCGTGCTCGCGGACGGTCCCCAGCGGACGGTGACGATCCCGACCCTTGATCAGTTCGTCC
>CAYOFZ010000152.1:0-5172 GCA_964403315.1 uncultured Halobacteriales archaeon
CCAGCTGGAGCATCTTGTTGCCGAGGTCGCCGCTTCCCTCGGGGACCTCCTCGGGATCGGGCAGTTGCCATTCGTCAGGGGGGTCGGGGGCGTCGTAGTCGTCCATCGAACACAGCGCGACGCTTGGTTTGACGTCCCGGACGACGGTTCCACGGCCCTCGACGCTGCCATCGGGATAGACTATCGCGTACCCGTTGTCGGAATACGCGAGAAGCGTCGGCACCTCCTCTTCGAAGCGTTCGAGCACCGCGAACACGTCCCGGTCGGCGATCCGCTGTTTGAGGTCGCGCTCGACGCGATCAAGCAACCGTTGGCCGGTGATCCAGGTGTCGGCGTCGAAGGCTGCCTCCCAGTCTTCGGAATCCATCCGGGCCATGTCCGCCGGGCCGAACTCCTCGAAGTCGTATTCGTCGGCGGGATCTGTCGGCTCGTCCTCGTTTCTCTCGGCACCGGTTGTCTCCGGGGCGTCGCGGTCCCCGTTTTCGTCGTCCGAGGATCGAGCGTCAGCCATCGTCGGCCGTTGGACCGGGATCGGGATACGTGTTCCGGGAAGGATTCCGGACGGTTTAACGCGCCAGTGACCCTATCGCCGGCCGATGGTCGATGCAGTCGTCCCGGCGACCGTCGTTGCCCTGTCAGTGACGGCGAGTTTCCCGTTCTATCTCTACGGGGCCTGGATCATCATCGACAACGATCCCGTGACGTGGTCGGTCCTCACCCATCACCTCACGTATATCGTCACCGGGCTGGCGCTGACGACGGTTCCGGTTGTAACATGGATGATCCCGCGCTTGTTCGATCAACTCGGCGGCCTCGCGGCGATGCACGCGGTGTTCGGGTTGCAGGCGTATGCCTTCCTCGCGTTCGCGCTGACCGGGATCGTGCGGATATTTCAAGCGAAATATGGCCAGGACCTCTACAGCGATCCCGACCGGGACGTCGATCTAAACGAGCTACACGAGAACATGGGCGCGTGGCGGTTTCGACTGCGGATCGGCGTCGCCGGATACGTGCTCTGCTGGCTGGTCGCGTACGTTATCGGGATCGCCCAGTACGTGATCAGCTACCACCTTTAGCTGTTGTAGGGCCCCTCGTCGCGGTGGGCGTCGGGATTCGCCGTTTCCTGAGCGTGAACCTCGCGTTCCTCGTCTTCCTCGTCGAGTTTGTCCTCGGCTTCCTCCTCTTGCTGGCGCTGTCGTTCCTCCTGTTGTTCTTGCTCGACATCCTCGTCTACGTCCTCCTCGGCATCGGGATCGTCCTTTTCCCTGGACAGTTCGACGTCGCGGCCGTGTTCGTCACCTTCGGTCATGATTCCGATTTATCCACCCAGCATGAAAGGTGTTGTCCACGCAGGGGCCGGGCTACCACGGTTCGCCGCTCGCCAGATCGACCTCGCTGTCGAGTTGCGAGGACGGGCAGATGTCCTCGACGATGCAGTCCTCGCAGTCGGGATCGCGGGCCGTACAGATAGCCCGACCGTGGCTGATACACAGGTGGGTGAACATCTGCCAGTCCTCGCGGTCGAGCAGGTCCATCAACTCGCGTTCGATCCGTTCAGGTGAATGCTCGTCGGTGATTCTGAGCCGGCGGGTGAACCGCTTGACGTGAGTATCGACGACGATACCCTCGACGACCTCGTGGCCGTGCTGGAGCACGACGTTCGCGGTTTTGCGACCCACGCCGGGGAGGTCGGTGAGTTCCTCCATGGTATCGGGCACTTGCCCGCCGTGTTCGGCGACGATGATTTCGCAGGCCTCCGTGATGTAGCCCGCCTTGTTGTTGTAGTAGGTGATCGAATCGATGTCCGAGGCGAGTTCCTCCTGGTCGGCGTTGGCGTACTCCTCGGCGTTTTCGTACTTCGAAAAGAGGTGGTCGGTCGTCTCATTGACCCGCTCGTCGGTACACTGCGCCGAGAGGATCACGGCGACCAACAGTTCCAGCCGGTTCGAGAATTCGAGCGAAATCGTCGCGTCGGGGTACTCCTCCGCGAGGCGGTCGATGGCCTCGCCGACCTGTGCCTCGCGCGAATCGAGTCGGGTTCCCATGGCGGGAGTGGGACGCGGGCCCGTTTCAGCGGTTCGATTCGACCGGGATCGGCGGCCGATCCGGGACGTTTAACCGTCCATCCCCCGCCCTCGGAGGTATGAAAGCCACCGCCATCGCCCATCCCATTCAGGGACTCGCCAAGTACCATGGAATGCGCGATCCCGAACTCCGATTGCCGTATCACGACAGCATCAGCGTCTGTACCGCCCCCAGCCGGACGAAAACGACCGCCGAGTTCGATCCTGGCTACGACGAGGACACCTATCTCCTCGACGGCGAGCGCCTCGACGGTCGCGGGGCCGAACGCCTCGACGGGGTCGTCGATAGAGTGCGCGAGATCGCGGGGTTCGACCACCGGGTACGCCTCGAAAGCGAGAACGACTTCCCCTCGAACGTGGGCTTTGGCTCCTCGTCGTCGGGGTTCGCGGCCGCCGCGATGGCGCTCTGTGGGGCCGCGGACCTGGATCTCACTCGTCCGGAGATCTCAACGGTCGCCCGACGGGGGTCGTCCTCGGCGGCGCGGGCGGTCACGGGCGCGTTTTCACAGCTTCACACGGGGTTGAACGATGAGGACTGTCGCGCCGAACGGATCGAGACCGGGCTCGACGAGGAGTTGCGGATCGTCGGCGGACTGGTCCCCTCGTATAAGGAGACCGAACAAGCCCACGAGGAAGCCGCCGACAGCCACATGTTCGGGGCTCGGATGGCCCACATGCACGGTCAGATCGCCGAACTCAGGGACGCGCTCCGTTCGGACGATTTCGAGCGGGCCTTCGATCTCGCCGAGCGGGACTCGCTGTCGCTCGCGGCGACGACGATGACGGGGCCCTCGGCGTGGGTGTACTGGCAACCCGCGACCCTCGAAATCTTCAACGCCGTCCGCGAACTCCGGGCCGAGGGCGTGCCCGCCTACTACTCGACAGACACGGGCGCGAGCGTCTACGTGAATACGACCGAGGAGCACGTCGACCGCGTCGAGGGTGCAGTCGCGGGGTGTGGCGTGGATACTCGGGTCTGGGAGGTCGGCGGCCCCGCGCGGCTGGTCGGGGATCACCTCTTTTAGGGTGGCGATCCTACCGCCGGCGATGCGCATCGTCGTCTGTGGAGCGGGGTATGCGGGCGTGACGCTGGCTCGATCCCTCGAACGAAAACTGGAGGACGCGGAGATCGTGGTCATCGACGAACGCCCCTACCACCTCGTCCAGCACGAACTCCACCGGGTGATCCGCAGGCCAGGCCTCGCGGAGGTGATCTCGATCCCGCTCGACTCGCTGTTCGAGCGCGCGGCGGTGCAGGAAACCCGTATCGAGTCGGTCGATCCCGACGCGCGGATGGTTCACTCGTCGGACGGCGACATTGAGTACGACTACGCAGCGATCTGTCTCGGGGCAGAAACGGCTTACTACGGTCTGCCGGGCGTCGCGGAGCACTCGATCCCGCTGAAACGCCTCGATCACGCGACGCGCATCCGTGAGGCGGTGACGCCGCTGTTGGATTCGGGTGGTCGGATGGTCGTCGGCGGGGCCGGCCTCTCGGGCGTGCAGGTCGCGGGCGAACTCGCCGCGCTCGCCGACGAATCTGACGGCGAGCTGGCGGTCACGCTGCTCGAACGGTTCGACACTGTCGCACCGAACTTCCCGGCGAATTTCCGGGAAGCGGTCGCCGAGCAACTCGCCGCCCGTGATGTCGAGATCTGCACGGGAACCGCCGTTGAGCGGGCGATCGATGGGCATATCGAGACGATGGGCGGCGAGTCGATCCCCTTCGATGAGTTCGTCTGGACCGGCGGGATCCGCGGGCCAGAAGCGCTCGATGGCCGACGGCGAGCGGTTCGGAGCGACCTCCGGCTCGACCGCCGGACGTTCGTCGTCGGAGACGCCGCGAAGGTCGTCGATGATGACGGCGAGGCCGTCCCCGCGAGCGCGCAGGCGGCGATCCGCGAGGCCCGGACCGTCGCCGACAATATCGCCGCGCTCGTCAACGAATCGGGCGGTGGGTTCGAACCCCGACTCGACCGCTTTGGCTTCGACTCACCGGGCTGGTTCGTGAGCGTCGGCAACGGCGCGGTCACACAACTGGGTCCATCGGTGGTCACCGGGCGGGCCGCCCTCGCGCTGAAAACGAGCGTCGGTGCCGGATACCTCTCCTCGGTCGGTGCCGTCGGGAACGCGGTCGATCTCGTCAACGAGGAACTGGGGATCGCCGGCCCAGTCGATTAGGCACCCGGTACGCCGAAGGCACCGACGCCGAGTCCGAGGACCGCGTCGAGGACGAACACGATCGCCAGCGCACCGATCCAGGCGACGAACCCGATGATGGCGGCGTCGACCCAGCCGCCGGGATACCGCCAGTTGATGACGCCGATCCAAACGATCAACGCGATGACCGGGCCCAACAACGGAATCCAGACCGTCAGTCCCCATGCAATCGCGCCTAGAAGGGCCGTGATCACCGCGTGGCTGTAGTCCTGGACATCCATGACGAGGCTGGCGCTGAGATAGATCGCCAGTCCGCCAACGAGCAGTGCAACGATGAACGCGACGAGTGAACCTGTGACCATACCTTCCCGTTTTTCGCATTCACGTTTATATCTCTCCCCGGAAATCCGGGTCGATGCCGCGTCCGACATGATCGACCAGCACCGACCTGCCATTCAGCACATATCCGATAAAGGGTTAAACCTCCGGATCGGTAGCCAGCGGTAATGGTCGACGATTCCGTTGTCACAGATCGAACTGATCCGGACGAACGCGCGTGGCGAGAAACCGTCGAGGATCACGTTCGGGCCAACGACAGCTGTACGGATCGATCCATGCGTCTGGAGGCAAGCCGAGCGGAATTCGACCGAGCGAACGGTTCGCGTTCCTCCAATCCACGCCTTCTACGGGCAGTTCAAGCGATCATCGTCGTCGCGGTCCCGTTGCTCATCTATAGCGAGTTCACGACTCCCAGCGGCGCGATCAACTACGCCGGCGTCGGAATCGGACTCGTATTGATGATCGCCGGAGGGTTCGCGTACCGCCGTCCATCGGCGAACCACCGGACTTAAGAGTACTTCGGCCGAATCCGTAGCCGAGGGCGCTTAGCTCAGTCTGGACAGAGTACTTGGCTTCGGACCAAGCTGTC
>CAYOFZ010000153.1:0-5114 GCA_964403315.1 uncultured Halobacteriales archaeon
TCAACATCTTCGGCGGGATCACCCGCGGCGACGAGGTCGCCCGGGGGATCAACGACGCGCTAGGGGCGTTCGACGAGATCCCCAAACCCGTCGTCGTCCGGCTCGCGGGGACGAACGCCGAAGAGGGCATGGAGATCCTGAACGCGGATCTGGTCCAAGTCGAAGAGACCCTCGAAGAAGCGGTCCAGCGTGCCGTCGAGAACGCACAGGAGGTGGGAGCATGAGTGTGTTAGTCGATAAGGACACCCGCGTCGTCGTTCAAGGGATCACCGGCGGCGAGGGTAACTTCCACGCCAACCAGATGATGGAGTACGGTACCAACGTCGTCGCGGGCGCGGTGCCAAACCGCGGCGGCCAGGAGGTCGCCGGCGTACCGGTCTACGACACCGTCTCGGGGGCCGTCGAGAAAGAAAACGCCGACGCCTCCGTGATCCTCGTTCCGCCGGCATTCGCCGCCGACGCGGTGTTCGAGGCGCTCGATTCCGATCTGGATCTCGCCGTGGCGATCACCGAGGGCATCCCGACCCAGGACATGAGCCGCGTCTCCAAGCGCCTCTCGGAGGTCGAGACCCGCCTGATCGGGCCCAACTGCCCGGGGATCATCACTCCCAGCGAGACCAAACTCGGTATCCTCCCGGGCAACATCTTCTCGTCGGGCAACGTCGGGCTGGTCTCGCGGTCGGGTACCCTGACCTACCAGGTCGTCGATAACCTCACCAATCGCGGACTGGGCCAATCGACCGCCATCGGGATCGGCGGCGATCCGATCATCGGGACGAACTTCATCGACGCGCTCTCGCTGTTCGAAGACGACCCCGCGACCGACGCGGTCGTGATGTGTGGCGAGATCGGCGGCGAGGACGAAGAGCAGGCCGCCGAGTTCATCGCCGGTGAAATGGACACCCCCGTCGCCGGGTTCATCGCCGGCCGGACTGCCCCGCCCGGAAAACGGATGGGTCACGCCGGTGCCATCGTCTCCGGGTCCGGGACCGGTACCGCCGAAAGCAAGATCGACGCGCTCGAAACCGCGGGCGTACCCGTTGGCGACACCCCCGAGGAGGTCGCCGACGCCGTCGAGGAACTGCTGTAGGATTCCCCGACGCTTTACGACCGCGGAACCAACGGTCGCCCATGGCCCGCGAGGTCACGCACACCGAGAGCAGTCCACGCAAGATCGATGCCGAAGACATCGACGACGAAGAGGGCAACATCGCCATCTGTCGGTGTGGACTCTCGGCGGAGTACCCCTTCTGTGACGGCTCCCACCGCGCGACCAGGGACGAAGATCCCGAGACGACCTACCGATACGAGCGCGACGGCGACGAGGGTGACCGCACGGACGAGGAGCTGACCCGGTGGGTCGTCTCTGAGGACGACGAAGAGGAATGAGTCACAGCGCGGTTTCGAGATCATCGAGCGCGACGGTTCGCGCGTTCACGCTCGCGTCGTCGCGTTCGGTGAACCCGGTTCCGGTGGCGATCACCACGACCCGTTCTCCCGGCCGGATCTCGCTGCGGTCCGTGAGGCGTTCGAGGCCGGCGTAGGCGACCGCCGAGGATGCTTCGACGCGAAATCCGCCGTCGCGTGCGAGTCGCTTCTGTGCGTCGCGGATATCGTCGTCGGGCACGGAGATCACCCCGCCGCCCGTCTCGTGGACGGCGGCGAGCGCGCGGGTGCCGCTTGGCGGATCGGCGTTGGCAATCGAATAGGCAATTGTCTCGCCCGGCTCGACCGGAGATACCGCCTCGGCGTCGGCCTCGAACGCCCGAGCAATCGGATCACAGGCGGCCGCCTGTACTGCATAGATGCGCGGGAAGCGGTCGATCAGGTTGGCCGCCCGCAACTCCTGAAGGGCCTTCCAAATCGCGTTCGTGTGCCCGCCACTTGAAACCGGCAGAACAATCGTGTCCGGCACTGCGGGCGCGAACGCCTTACAGATCTCGAACGCGGTGGTCTTCTGACCCGCCGCGCGTAGCGGGGTGTCGGAGTTGACGAACTCGATCTCCTCGATGGCGAGCGACTTTTCGTAGAGCCGGCTATAGTCGTCCTCGACCCGCAGGATCCGGGATTCGTAGTACGCGATGTGAGCGAGTCGCTCCTCGGGGATGTCCGCCGGAACCAAAACGGTGCAATCCAGTCCCGCGCCGGCAGCGGTCGCGGCCATGCTCATCGCCATGTTACCGTGCGAGACCGTCCCGACGGGTCGGCCTGTATTGGCGGCGTACGTGACCCCGACTGCGCTCCCACGATCCTTGAAACTGCCCGTCGGGTTCTCGGTTTCGTCCTTCAGGTAGAGCCGACACCCGCCGACATCGAGTTTCGGGGTGCGCACGAGCGGCGTGCCCCCGGCAGCCGCGCCAACCCCTGAGGGCGGCGAAACGGGTAAGAGGGCGGCGTAGCGCCACATCCCCGGATCCGGGCGGTCGGGCCACGCGAACGCCTCGGGATCTATATTGAACCGGAGTGGTTCTCCACAGACACATCGCTTTCGTTCGTTGAGGGTGGTAGTCCGATCACAGGCATCACAACGAAGTGCGCGCATGAACCCGTCGAGGACTGGGATGGCGAAGGACCTACCGGTTCGGCAGTTCCGATAGCGCCGGATCGGTGTATCCCTGTATGTGAGCTGCAAAGCCGGTATGCGAACCTGATGGAGTCGGTGCGGAACCGCCGTTCGGGAGGCACTTATGCCCCCAATCCCGAGGGCCGGTATGGCCCAAAGGCGACTGGATTTCGAAACCGGAACGATGTCACCGATGATCCCCGTTGCGACCGCCGTTTTGATCGGGCTGTTCGTGATCGGGCTGCTGTATCAACTGGTCGGCGTCGTCCTGTAGCCGTCGCGTTCGAGACCACTCTGATATTCCGGGCTCCCCTTCGTCATTCCTTTACCCATCCGTTAACTCACGTCCTCTATGTGGCTCTGGCAGGGGGAAGGCTACTGGCTCGTTCGCTTTCTCTTCCAGCGAGCCCTCGCAATAATCTACCTGCTCGCGTTTCTCGTTGCGGCCAACCAGTTCCGGCCGCTGGCCGGCGAGAACGGATTGCTGCCGATCAGCCGATATGTCGAGCACGTCTCGTTCAGCGACCGCCCCAGCCTCTTTTATTTCGTCCCGACCGACCGCGCCATCGGGATCGCGGCTTGGGCCGGTGTATTTCTCTCAGTGCTGGCGCTAGTTGGCGTTCCGTACTGGCTCCCCGGCCCATACGCTACTCCCGTCTCGATGGTCCTGTGGGCGACGATGTGGGCGCTCTATCTTTCGTTCGTGAACGCGGGTCAGCTCTTCTACGGGTTCGGCTGGGAATCCATGCTCGTCGAGACCGGTTTCCTGACGATCTTCATCGGTGCCGGCGCGGTCGCCCCGCCGGTGATCGTGATCGTGTTGCTCCAGTGGCTGCTCTTCCGCAATATGCTCGGGGCCGGGCTCATCAAAATCCGGGGCGACGAGTGCTGGCGCGACCTGACCTGTATGGACTACCACTACGAGACCCAGCCGATGCCCAACCCAGTAAGCTGGTTCGCCCACCACCTCTCGGGGCGATTCCACCGGCTCGAAACCGTCGGTAACCACGTCGTCGAACTCGCGATCCCCTTCCTGTATTTCGCCCCGCAACCCCTCGCAGCGCTTGCGGGACTGGCGACCATCGGCTTTCAGGGCTGGTTGATGATTACCGGCAACTTCGCGTGGTTGAACGCGCTCACGCTCGTTCTGGCGATTCCCACGTTCAGCGATGGCGTCCTCACGGCAGTGCTACCGGTCACAGCGCCGACGACCGCTGCGACGCCGCTGTACCTCCAGATCGCGGCGATCCTCGTAGGCGTTCTTGTCGTCGTGCGCAGTATAGAGCCGGTCAAGAACATGCTTTCCTCGACCCAGGTGATGAACACCTCCTTCGACCCGCTCCATCTCGTCAACACCTACGGCGCGTTCGGTTCGATCACGCAGGATAGGTATGAAATCGTCATTGAGGGCACCAGCGACGAGGAGATCACCGACGAAACGGAGTGGCGGACCTACGAGTTCAAGGGCAAACCGACCGATCCGGAGCGACGACCGCCACAGATCGCCCCCTACCACCTTCGGCTCGACTGGCAGCTGTGGTTCGCCGCCATGTCGCCGACGCCGCGCCGGAGCCCGTGGTTCACGCGACTGCTGATCAAGTTCCTGGAGGACGACGAGGCCACGCTCGATCTACTCGCTGAGAACCCGTTTCCGGACGAACCGCCCGAGTACGTCCGCGCAACCCGCTGTCGCTACCGGTACACGACTCCCGAGGAACGCGAGAAAACCGGCCGGTGGTGGCACAGGGAATCCGTCGGCACCTACGTCAGGCCCGTCTCCCTCGATGATGTCCGCAGTCAGGAATCACAGCGGCGGCGCAGGGTGATGTAATACCCTAACCCGTTCTATCTTCGCTATTTGATAAGAGCGATTCGGAAGCGGCCACGTCGAAAGCCGGGATGCTTACTATAGTCGCTCGGAAGGAAAGGATATGGACGTAGAACGGTTCGCCCAACTGATCGTCGGCGGTGGCGTCGTCCTCGTTGCGAGCCTCTGGGTCGTGGCCTTCGTCGAAACGTGGTCAGTCGTATGGCTGCTCGGAATCATACTCGCCCTTCTCGGTGCCGGAGGTGTCGTTGCCGGGATCGGCAGCGAGATCGAAGTCTGATGGAAGGATTCACCGATACATTAGTTCGGTAGTTATCCCCGGAGCTTTCGCAGGAGTTTCCGCAGTGCTTTCAGCTTGAGTATCCGCTTGAGCATGCTTCTGAGTCCTGCATTCATGGTTGATGGATGTTCGTCTGGATACTAATACGTTCGGCCAGCATAGGAAGGGATAACGGTCAGCGAGAATGGCCAGCCATGCCGAGCGCGGTTCAGGACGGCGGAACGCTTTTGACTCGTAAATCCCATTTTACAGCATGGCGAAAATGATTCGCGTCCCGGACGAGTATCACGCGTGGGTGAAGGCCCACAACAGGGAAGGGGAGACGATGTTCGAGACGCTCCGGCGGTTGACTCGTGAGCCCGATCCGGAGGCGCTCGCAGGAATTCTGTCGTCGGAAGAGGTTGCGGAAGCACGGGAGGCAGCCGAGCGGTTCGGTGGGCGCG
>CAYOFZ010000154.1:0-5055 GCA_964403315.1 uncultured Halobacteriales archaeon
GTCGAGGACCTCACGGGCGAGCGGCCGGCGGGCCACCGCGCGAGCTGGTGGGAGTTCAGCGAGAACACCCCCGAACTCGTCTCCGAGTACGGTTTCACCTACGACAGCAGTCTGATGGAACGGGATTTCGAGCCGCTGTACATGCGGATCGGCGACGACTGGTCGCCAATCGACTACGATAAGGACCCCGAGACCTGGATGCATCCCTACGAGTACGGCGAGCAGACCGATGTCGTCGAGATCCCCATTTCGTGGTACCGCGACGACGTGCCGCCGATGCTCTTCATGAAACAGCCCAACTACAACTACGGCTACACCAGCCCGGAAATGGTCTACGAGGAGCTGTATAAGGCGCATTTCGATTACCTGTACAACCGCCGGGGCGCGGGCGTGTATACCTTGACCATCCACCCCGACGTGCACGGTCGGCCACAGATGATCCCGTTGCTAGAGGAGTTCATCGAGTACATGGGAGGTCACGATGGCGTCGAGTTCACTACTCTCGAAACGGTCGCCGAGAAGTTCGACGACGATCCCTCGGTCTACGAGAGCGAGGGCGAGTTCGTGTAGCCGAAGCCTCTTTGTCCCGCCTGCGGAACTGCGGGTGTGCCACCCACAGTCACCATACTGGCGACGGGCGGGACCATCGCCAGCACCGACACCGCCGAGGGGCCCGCACCCAGCCGGGCCGGCGACGAACTCATCGAGGCAGTGCCCGAACTCGGCGAGTACACCGACCTTGCTGTCGAGGAGGTCGCCCAGGTGCCCAGCTTCGAGGTGACCTTCGAGGTCGCGTTCGATCTCGCCGACGCCGCCGAACGCGCCGCAAGCGGGGCCGACGGCGTCGTCGTCACCCATGGCACCGACACGATGGAGGAATCCGCCTACTTGCTCGATCTCGTGGGGGAATACGACGCTCCGGTAGTCTTTACGGGCGCACAGCGCCGCGACGATGAACTCAGTGCCGACGGGCCCGCGAACTTGCTCGCGGCGGTCCGAACCGCCGCCCACGACCGCTTTTCCGAGGGGGTTTACCTCGCCTTCAACGAGGAGGTCCACGCCGCCCGCGAGGTGACGAAGGCACATACGAGCAAGCTCGATGCATTCGAATCGCCCGAGACGGGGCCGGTAACGAGCCTCGACCGCGAGGCGGTCAGGATCCACCGCGAGCCGGAGAGCGAGACGCCGACGATCCCCGCCGAGGAACTCTCGGCGTCGGTGGCGGTCGTCCACTCGGGACTGGGCGCGAGCGCCGATCCCCTCGAACGCGCGCTCGACGCCGGTGCGGACGGGATCGTGTTGAGCGCGACGGGACTGGGCAACACCACCGCCGAACTCGGCGACGCGGTCGCCGCCGCCGTGGATCGCGGGATTCCGGTTGTCGTGGCCTCGCGGTGTCACGCCGGCACCACCGGGGCGGTGTACGCGACGCCGGGCGGGGGCGCGACCCTCGCGGAGCATGGAGCCGTTTTCGCGGGCGACCTACGCCCACATAAGGCTCGGTTGAAATTGCTGTGTGGATTGAGTCACGACCAAATCGAGGTACGCGCGCTGTTCGAAGAGCACGGAGCTTAACCGCTCCAGTTGCCTCCATCCAGTAATGAGCCGATCCACGCAGTTCTGTCCCCGCTGTGGCGATCCCATCGAGGGCGGCGACCGGCCCGACCTGCCGGATGCGCCCGCCGCCCACGAGACGGGGCTCTGTAGTACGTGTTACTTCGATGATTTCGAGTTCGTTGCCGCGCCCGAGGAGCTTACAGTCCGGGTTTGCGGGGGGTGTGGAGCCGTCCATCGCGGCAACCGCTGGGTAGACGTCGGCGCGGAGGATTACACCGACATCGCCATCGAGGCAGTCACCGAATCCCTGGGGGTGCACCTCGACGCCGAGGAGGTCGCCTGGCAGGTCGAACCCGAACAGGTCGACTCCAATACGATTCGGATGCACTGTTATTTCACCGGTATCGTGAGGGAAACGCCCGTCGAGGAGGAGGTCGTCGTCCCGGTGACCATCGCTCGGGAGACCTGCACCCGGTGTGGCCGGATCGCAGGCGACTACTACGCGAGCACCGTCCAGTTGCGCGCGACCGACCGCGACCCCACGGGCGAGGAACGCGAAGCGATGAAGGAGATCGCCACCGACGTGGTCGAGGAGATGGAGGCGACGGGTGATCGCAACGCCTTTATCACCGAGATCACCGACCGCGATGAAGGGGTCGATCTCCGGGTCTCGACGACGAAGATCGGGAAGAAGATCGCTCAACGTATCGTACACCGCTTCGGCGGGGGTTTCGAGGGATCCGAGCGGTTGATCACTGAAGACGAGGACGGCAACGAGGTCTACCGGGTGACCTACGCCGTGCGCCTGCCGCCGTTCACGCGAGGTGACATCATCGATCCCGAGGACGGCGAGGGTCCCGTCGTCGTCGAAAGCGTCCGTGACACCGTCAAGGGCCGCCGATTGGCGACAGGCGAGCGCTACCAGTCGGCTTTCGAGGAGGGCGACGCACCCGACGCGCGGGAACTCGGACGCGCCGAGGACGCCGTCGAGACGACCCTCGTGGCCGTCGAGGACGACCGCGCGGTCCAGGTGCTCGATCCCAAAACCTACCGGACCGAGACGATTCCCCGCCCCGAGTTCCTGGATACTGACACCGAGACCGTCCCCGTCCTCAAGAGCCGGGCGGGCTTGCATGTCGTCCCCGAGGACGCCCCCGAATGAGCGACGAACCGCCCTTGGCCGCCGTCGTCGCAAAACCCGAAGTGGATCGCGCCATCGCCGCGCTCCGCGAAGAAGGGGTCTACGACGATGCCCGGAAGATAAGCGAGGGCGGCCCCGAAACGGTCGAACTGCCCGTGACCGAACCGCCGACGGAGACGGCGGTCGTTGAGGTGGTCGAAGCGACCGACCCCGACCTCCGTGCGCCCGGCCTTGCAGACCTGCTGCGCGAGCGCGGGTGGGACGAGGACGACCTCGACGGCGTCCCCCGGTCGTGGGCGGTGATCGGCGATATCGTTCTCGCGGATTTCTCGGACTGCCCCCGCGAGGGGGAGGTCGGCGAGGCGCTGCTTGAGATCCATGGCGGTGCCGATACGGTGCTGGCCCGGGAAGGGATCTCGGGCGAGCACCGCAAACCCGACGTCAGAACGGTCGCCGGCGCGGGCGATACCGAAACCGTCCACACCGAACACGGGACGAAGTACGCGCTCGATCTCGCGGAAGTGATGTTCTCGCCGGGCAACAAGGCCGAGCGCCGCCGGATGGGCGACGTAGTGGACGACGGCGAGCGCGTCTTCGACATGTTCGCCGGAATCGGGTATTTCGCGCTGCCGATGGCCCGGGCCGGCGCGGGCGTCACGGCGACGGAGATCAACCCGACCGCCTTCCGATACTTGCTCGAAAACGCCGCTCTCAACGGCGTTACCGACCGGATCGACGCCTATCGCGCCGATTGCAGGGACGTAGAAACGAGTGCCGACCGGGTTGTGATGGGCTACTACGACTCCCACGAGTATCTGAATAGCGCGCTCGCCGCGCTCGACGGCGAGGGAATCCTCCACATGCACGAGGCAACCCCCGAGGCCGAACTCCCGGACCGACCCGTCTCCCGGATCGAGGACGCCGCCGGGCGAGCGGGCCGGGAGGTCGAGATCCTCGACCGACGGATAGTCAAGAGCCACAGCGCGGGCGTCTATCACGTCGTGATCGACGCGCGAGTCGGCCGTAGCGATTAATTGCGTCGGAGTTCTGTTCAATCACATGGACCGACAGCAAGCCCTCGCGTTGCTGCTGGTCGCGCTGATGGTGGGATCGATGATCGCCAGCGTCGCGCTGATTTAGAGGGCCGCAACGTCCGCCGCGGTCGGATGATCGGGCAACCGCTCGATGCAGTCGTAGCACAGGAAATGCTCGGTGCCGTCATCGAATTCGAGGGTCATCCCGTCAGTGGGTTCCTGGGAAAACGACCAGAGGTCCGCGATCCCGCCGGCGATGTGGACGCGCCGACCGCAGCCGTCACAGGACTCGGAGGCCATACCCGAAACAACGATCCGGCAGGGAAATCACTTCGGCTCGATGGCGATCAGGCTTTCGTGGGGAACGTACCCGATCCGCTCGCCGCTCCCGTCGTACAGTGCAACGCCGCGAGCGAGTTCCTCGAACCCGAAGCAGTCGATACGTTCTCGGTTCTCACCGTTGGAATCCGCGGCGTAGATCGCGCTCATCGGCGTCTCGCCAGCGGTTCGATCTTCGTGTCGGTTCGACGAGGCATGGCGTTCCTCGTGTTCGACCTCCTCACGGATGCGTCCGCTGTTTTCGTTTCCCCCGCGTCGATCACGACCGCGGCCCATACCCGGGACACGTCCGCGATGGGTATGAATCCTCGGTGTTGAGGATCTCGAATCGATCACGGGACGACCCCGAGCGCCTCCTCCTCGGACACCGGCTCAAACGACTCGTAGAAGCGCCCGACCGCGCCACCGCCCGCGGGCGTCATCGCAGCGAGAGCCCCGTCGGCGACCTCCCGCAGCGATTCGACGACATCGGGCGGTGCGACGGGAGCCCCGACGACCACCCGCTCGGCTCCCTCCGCCCGGACGGCCCGGACGCAGGCGGCAGCGGTCGCCGGGGCGGTGATCCCGTCGTCGACGATCAGGACGAGTTCGCCGCCCCGCGCAGGGGAGTCGGATCCTTCGTGGTAGCGGTCGCGGCGCTCGCGGGCGCGGTCGGTTTCGTGGGCAGTCGCGTCTTCGAGGTACTCGTCGCTCGTCCCGAGGTGGTCAATCACATCGTCGTCGAGCCACCGTGCGACGTCCGCGCCGGCGGCCGCAACCGCGCCGACGGCCAGTTGAGGGGTTTCGGGCGCATCCAGCGTTCGGGTAACGGCCACGTCGAGGTCGGCTCCGAGGGCGTCGGCGACGACCCCGCCGACGGGCACACCGCCGCGGGCCACCGCGAGCACGCGGTCGGGGTCGATCCCCCGGCGGTCGAGCAGGGCCGCGAGGCGCTCGCCGCCCTCGGTTCGGTCGGCGAACCGCGAGAACGTTCGTGCCATAATG
>CAYOFZ010000155.1:0-5008 GCA_964403315.1 uncultured Halobacteriales archaeon
GACGAATCCCCGTGGGCCGTCCGCGGTGCGGTGGCCGCGGATCGCGGCCTTTGTCCGCGATCCGTACGGGGGGGGCAGGCGTCCCCAGCGAGCGATTCGGACCCGAATCGCTCGCAATGCGGCCTGGTGGACATGAAAAGGGCGAGGCGCGCATGCCAGTGCGCGCGAGGGCTTTCAGAGGAAGTTACGGACCTCCGAGTACCACATGTCGTGTTCATCGACCCTGCCGGTGGCCTCGGCGATGGCGACCGCCAGCGCGTGCCAGCACCGCTGGTGGGGATCGTCGGGATCGAGGTTGTACTCGCTGTCCTTGCAGGTGCACGCCCGCCCTTCGACGACGTACTCCTCGCGGTGGCCGACGACGACGATGAAATCCCGGTAGCGTTTGACCCGATCTTCGGTGACGGCCTCGATGGCGCGCACCCCGCGGTCGCCGTGGCTTTTGATGATGCGTTCGGCTATCGGGCCGGTGATCGCGCTGGCATCCGCGAGGGCGTCCTCCCACGGTTCGAACGGTCGGGCCACGATCCGACTTGGACCGGTGGGGGTTAAATCGGTTCGGTTCCGCTCGGTTCGGGTCGGGTCGACCCGGACCGTACGGCTTTTCGCCCGGTGTGCGCGAACGGACGTATGCGCATCCGCGAAGGGGGCGTCGAGATCGAAACCGGGGAGGCGTTTTTCAACTCCGATCAGGAACTCAACCGCGATCTGACCGTCGGGGCGTTGCGGGCCTACCGCGAGCGCGAACCCCGCGCCGAGACGTATCTCGATGCGATGAGCGCGACCGGGGTTCGGGGCGTCCGCGCCGCGAGCGAGGGCTGGGACGCGACGCTGTGTGATTGGAGCGACGAGGCCGTCTCGCTCTGTCGGGACAACCTCGCCCGAAACGACCTCGAAGCGACCGTCGAAAACCGGAACGCGAACGCCCTGCTCCACGAGTCGCTGTTCGACGTCGTCGATCTCGACCCCTACGGGACGCCGATCCCCTACGCCGACGCGGCCTTCGCCAACGCGCGAAACCTCGTCTGTGTCACCGCGACCGACACCGCCCCGCTGTGTGGCGCACATTTCGAAAGCGGCGTCCGCAAGTATGGAGCCATTCCACGGAACACCGATTACCACCCCGAGATGGGGTTGCGAATATTGATGTCGGCGCTTGCCCGCACCGCCGCGCGCTACGACGTGGCCGTCACCCCGGTGTTGAGCCACGCGACCCGCCACTACGTCCGGACGTATCTCGACCTCTCACACGGTGCGACCGAGGCAAACGAGGCCATCGGGAAACTCGGATATCTGGATCACTGCGAGGACTGCCTGCGCCGGGAGGCTACCGAAGGACTGATCGCCGATCCCTGGGAGGCCTGTCCGAACTGCGGGAGCGAGCGGGTGCTTACCGCTGGCCCCGTCTGGCTCGGGCCGATCCGCGACCGGGCGTTCACCGACCGGGTCGGCGACTGCATCACCGGCGAAATGGGAAGCGCAACACAGGCCCGTGGGCTAGTCAAAACACTCGAAAGCGAACTCGACACACCGACCCACTACGATCAGCACCGACTCTGCAAGGAGTGGTCCCGTCCCGCCGAGAAGATGGAGGTCTTTCTGACGGCGATCCGCGATGCCGGATTCGAGGCGTCTCGCGCCCATTATCACGGGACGGCGTTCAAAACGACCGCGACCGTCGGGGAGATCCGTACAGCGGTCGAAACTGAATAGCTCGTCCGGCCTACCCCCGGAATATTTGTAGCTGCCGGTCACAATCCCGGTGTGAGTCGAGCGCAGAGCGCAGTGGCTGTCGGACGGGGTGTCGTCGAACAGGCACGGGAAGACGAGATTACGTTTCTGGCCGCGAGCATCGCCTACTACGCGTTCGTCTCGCTGATCCCGCTGTTGTTGTTCACGTTCGTCGCCGCGAGCGTTATCGGCGGCCAAGCACTGGCGAACCAGATCGTGGATCAGGCGAGCGGCTTCCTCGCGCCAGCCGGCCAGAGCGCGCTCGAAGACGCGATCACCGCGGAAACCGGCCGCGGCGGGGCAACGGTCGTCGGGACGGTCGTGCTTCTCTGGAGCGCGCTGAAGCTGTTCCGGGGTCTCGACACCGCCTTCTCGCTCGTCTACGACGCCGGACTGGACAAATCGATCATCGACCAGATATCGACCGCTCTGATCGTGTTCATCTCGATCCTGCTTGCGGTTTTGGGGATGCTCGCGCTGGGTGCCATATTTGCCCTCGTTCCGTCGGTCCCCTTTATCGGCTTGCTGACGCCACTGATCGTAATGGTGGCGCTTTCCGTCGTGTTCTTACCCATGTATTATTTCCTGCCTGATGTCAAAACGATCACCGTTCGGCAGGCCTTTCCCGGCGCGCTGTTGGCGGCGGTCGGTTGGTCGGTCCTCCAATCGTTGTTCGGGTTGTACGCCTCGAACGCCGGCCAGTACGAGGCCTACGGCGTGATCGGCGGTATCCTGCTGTTGTTCACTTGGCTATATATCGGTGGTATTGTTATCATCCTGGGCGCAATACTCAACGCCGTACTCATGAGCAACGACACCGACACACCGGACGAACCCGGCGAGACCGAGGAGGCGGCATCGACCGACGAATCAGCGACCGAAACGACCGAACCCGCCGACGAGGGAGGGAGAGCCACCGACCGAACGGGAACCGCGACCGGCACCGGATCGGCCGCAGCACCCGACCTCACGGGTCTGCAGGACGACCTCCAGGACCTCCGGAGCGATCTCGACGGGTTCCGGTCGGACATCGAGGAGCGAACCCTTTCGCGCGAGGAGGTCGAATCCGACCTCAAGGATTACGTCAGAAAGCGGATGCGCCGGGGCCACGCCACCAGCTGGGGGCCGTATCTCGTCCTATTGTATGGCACCGCGATGACGCTGGGGGCGTTTTTCTTCCTCACGGGATACTGGGCCATCATCGCCATGGTGATCCTCTGGCTCTCGACGCTCGGGCTGTACGTGATGATGGTCATGGTCGGTGTCGGGCTCGGCGCGCTCGGATTCCCCGGGCGGGTGCGCGATGCCATCAAGACCTGGCGGGGCTAACGGACGCGAGCAACGAGATCAGAATTTTTCGAGATATTTCTCGGTTTCCCAGCTGCTGACGTGGGTCTTGTAGTCGGCATAATCGGCGCGTTTCGCCTGAACGAACTTCTCGGTGACGTGATCGCCGAGTGCCTCGGTCATCACCTCGTCGGATTCCAGCGCATCGACGGCAGCGTTGAGGTTCTCCGGAAGCGTGGTGATGCCGTATTCGTCGCGTTTCTCATCGTCGAACTCGTAGATGTCCTCGCGGACGGGCGCGCCGGGATCGGCGTCGGTTTCGATACCGTGCAGGCCCGCGGAGATGATCGCCGCGAGCGCGAGATACGGGTTACACGAGGGATCGGGATTGCGGACCTCGAAGCGGGCGCTCTCGCCGGCGGCGTCGGGCACTCGGATCAGCGCGGAGCGGTTGACGTCCGACCAGGCGATGTAGACGGGCGCTTCGTAGCCCGGCACCAGCCGTTTGTAGGAGTTGACGGTCGGGTTGGTGACCGCGGTGAAGGCCTCGGCGTGGTTCAACACGCCACCCATGAACCTATAGGCCGCTTCCGAGAGGTTGAACTCGTCGCCCTCGTCGGCGAAGGCGTTGCCTTCTTCGTTGAACAACGAGATATGGGTGTGCATGCCCGAGCCGTTGATCGCCGAGATGGGTTTGGGCATGAAGGTGGCGTGCAGGTCGTTCTGTTCGGCGACCGAGCGAACGACCGCACGGAAGGTGGCGATGTTGTCCGCCGCCGAGAGGGCGTCGTCGTATTTGAAGTTGATCTCGTGTTGGCCCTCGGCGACCTCGTGGTGACTGGCCTCGATCTCGAAGCCCATGTCCTCCAGAGCGAAGATGATGTCGCGGCGCACGTCGCTTGCGAGGTCCTTCGGCGCGAGATCGAAATACCCCCCCGAGTCGTGGGGGATCGTCGTCGCGTTGCCCTCCTCGTCCTTCTCGAACAGGAAGAACTCGGGTTCGGGGCCAATACTGACGGTATAGCCCATGTCGGCGGCCTCATCGAGGACGCTTCTCAATACTTGTCGCGGCCCACCGTCGAAGGGTGTGCCGTCGGTGTTGACCACGTCACAGATCAGCCGCGCGCTGGCGTAATCGTCGTTCGAGCGCCAGGGTAGTACCGCAAACGTCGAGGGATCGGGTTCGAGGCGCATGTCCGATTCCTGGATCCGGACGAACCCCTCGATGGAACTACCGTCGAACCAGATCCCTTCCTCGAAGGCCTTTTCGGCCTGTCCCGCGGGAACCGCGACGTTTTTGACCGTGCCGGTGATGTCGGTGAACTGCAGCCGGAGGAACTTGACGTCCTCCTCCTCGATCCGCTGGAGTACCGATTCTTCTTCCGATGTGAGGTTTCCGTTTGCCATCGTTCTCGACACCCTGATTGAACACGGGTACTACTAAAACGCTTCTGGCCCGCGCAAATCTTCCGTTTCAGACACAGAAATGAATGTTCGTAAACTTCTAATAGGTAGAAAGCGATAATGAATCCGATGACGTACGAAAATCTCGACTCGAAACTGGTGAACGCGCTACTGGACGACGGTCGGGCGAGTCTGCGAAATCTCGCGGAGAACCTCGGCGTCTCGGTGACGACAGTGTCGAACCACCTCAACAGGCTCGAAGAGGAGGGTGCAATCGCCGGTTACATCCCTCAGATCGACTACGGACGACTGGGCTACGACGTGACGGCGATCCTCCAGCTCAAAGTCGAGGGCAACGCCCTGCCCGATGTGACCGAACGTCTCGAAAACCACGAAAAGATGATCACCGTCTACGAGGTCACCGGTGACTACGACATCATCGCGGTCGGCAAGTTCAAAGACACCGATGGGATGAACGACCAGATCAAGGCACTGTTGGTCGATCCGGATATCAGGGAAAGCAACACCAGCGTCGTGTTGAACGCCGCCATCGAAAACCGACAGTTCGAACTGGAACTCGAAGAAT
>CAYOFZ010000156.1:0-4983 GCA_964403315.1 uncultured Halobacteriales archaeon
TCTCGCCGGCCTCGCTCGCCGACTCGTAGGGTCGGCCCACGACGATGTCGCCCGCCGTCGATTGCCCGAGACCGGGAATCGCCGTGAGTTCGTCCATCGACGCGCTATTGATATCGAGCGGGTACGGAATCCCAGTCACCGAGCGGTAGCCGTGATCGACGACCGCGACGTCGATGGAGGTGCCGAGGTCACGCTCGCCCGGAATCCCGACCAACAGCGGGTAGGTGCCCAACTGCCGCCCGAACGTCTTGCCGTCCTCGTGGTATTCGAGGTGGACATCGGGAAGAACGGTACCCGCCGGGGCGACCCGTTTCAGCATGGGGTTGTCGATCTCCTCGCGGACCTCCCGCTTGTACCGTTTGAACCGCTTTTTGTGCTCGCGGGCGATTTCCGCGCCGGTATCGCTCATGTCGGTACCCGCGAACGCCATCACCTGCCGGATGTTCACTCGCCGAAGCATCAACCCCTCGTCATACACCCGGTTCAGGAACCGCTTGTTGTGCTCGAAGGTCTCCTCGCGTTCGCCCTTCAACCCATGGACGAGGTTGATCCCCGGCAGGAGTTTCGGTAGTCGATTCGCCGCGCGGTCGCCGTGGGTGGGGGCGTCGTCCCGACGTTCGCCGGGTCGCCAACCCGCCTCCTCGTTGACGATCCGCACCGCTTCGAGACACTCCTCGGCGGTGACGTTGAGGTTGTTCTCCTCCTGGACGACGGGATCGGCGGATTCCAGCCCGAACGCGGCGGTGTCGCCGGGCGTATTGTGTTCGGCGATCACGCGGATCCCCTCTCTCGATTTCTCGGGCCACTCGACGACTGTGATCGGGTTCATGTTGTCGAGATGCAGGGTCCCGAGATCCGGCGCGACCTCGCGGATCCCGCCGTAGAGTTGCCGGAGCGCGTCGGGATTGGGGGCTGCGCCGTCGCCGCCGTAGGCGAGGATGTCGGCCTGTCGACCCAGCCGGAAGTGGCGGGCACCCCGATCATACAGGTCCCCGACTTCGCCGATGACCGAGTCGGGCTGCCGGAACGAGGGGTTGCCGTAGAGCGGTTCGGTACAAAAGGAACACCCGTACGGACAGCCCCGCGAGGTTTCGAGTTCGCAGATCAGGTACTCGGGGTGGTTGGGGTGCTGTTCGATCACGAACGCCCCTTTCGAACTCCAGCGGTCGATCTCCTCGTTGTCGCGCATCCGGTCGCCGAACCCTTCCAGTCCGGACTCGATCAGATCGAAGGCAGCGGCCTCGACGTCGCCTTTGGCGACGAAGTCGTAATCGAGGTCCTTGCGTTCCATGTCCTGTGCGCCGGCGTTTTCCTCGCCGACACCGAACCGCACGGGCCCGCCCATCAGGCTGGTGCCCTCGGCGACCCACGCGAGTTTCCTGGCCTCGTCGGGTTCGGCGGGCGTGCCGCCGACGTAACTTCCCGGGACGGTCATTCCACCGAGGTAGATCATGAGGTCGGCGGCGGCGACGTCGCGCCAGTTGTTTCGATCCTCCCGGAGTTCGTCTATCGTGTGGTAGGTGATTCGCTCTCGGGGGACGCCGGCATCGACGAGCGCGCCGGCGGTGTACCGGGGATACGTCGAGATGTAGGGGGGAACGCCGAAATGCGCCGGCTCATCGACGTAGCCATCGACGAGCGTCACCGAGAGATCCGCCGGATCGGTCATGGCCGAGCGTTGGCGTTCGATGGGGAAAACGGGCGCGCCTCACGCGTCGAGAAACCGTACCTCGTCGGTATCAGTATCCAGGACGGCGACCGTGCGGTGTTCGTCGGAAACGGTCGGGAAGTGTGCGCCGGGATTGATAACGGTTGCCTCGCCGGTTTCGTGGTGGTCGCGCTCGTGGTGGTGGCCGTACAGGACGTAGTCGTACTCGCCGGATTCGGCGTAGGCACTCACGTCCTCAGGGTCCTCACCGTGCAGGACGGCGAATCGCACTCCGTCGAGTTCGAGGTCGGCGACGCGCCCGTGGAGGTGGCCATCGATGCTCTCGAAAGCATCCGCGAGGCCATCGGTTTCGCCGTCGTTGTTTCCGAGGACGCCGTGGAGTTCGAACCCGTCGAAGTACGCGATCACGGGCGGCGCGATGAAATCACCACAGTGGATCAGGGTATCGATCCCCTCCTCGCCGAAAGTTTCGACGATGCGTTCGACCGCACTGACGTTGTCGTGGGTATCCGAGACGATGCCGACGCGCATACCCGCTACTGCGGGCGGACGATACTTAGAGGTCGGCCCGGAAATCGGAAAACCGTTGTCGCTCAAGCTCCGGGAATGCCGAGTGCAGTGGCCGAGATGAGGGCAGTGGTCGAAAGCGCGTACAGCAGGGCGCTGGCGATGATCCAGGCAACGAACCCGATGCCGGCGGCGGTGCCCCAACCGCCGGGATAGCGCACGTTGATGACGCCGATCCACGCGATCAACGTCAGGATCGCGCCGAGCAGTGGGATCCATCCGACGAAGAAACTCACCACACCCCAGATGATCGCGCCGAGCAGGGCGGTGACCGCCGCGTCGGCAAACCCGACGTCCCGGTCGGCAACCAAGTGGACCCCGGCGTAGATCCCCACCGCACCCACGATCAGGCTGATCAGGAATATGATGATTGTGTCAACAATGGCCATGGTTAGGTTATTCGGGTTTCCAGCCCATTTTGACGGTCACCGTTTCACGGTTCCCCCGCAGGATCGAGGAACTCTCCCGGACGCCGACTTCGTAGCCTATCGACGACGACGGCGAGAGGGTGATCGTTTTGTTGTTCACCCGGACGTTTGCCTCGCCGTCCCCTTCAATCTCGTCGGCGAGCGCTCTGAGTTGTTCGGCGGCCTCGTCACGACTCAGTTCAGCTTCGTTGAGCGTTTTTTCGGCCATGATCGGCCAGTAGTATGGGTATTAGCGTCATAAATCCGGGGCTTGCAATTCCCATTCGATGGCCCGGATGCCACGCGTTTATGAGTGTCGCAGTCCTACCCTTTCCCATGCCCGAAACCCTCGAAGTCGTCTGTACCGATGACGCCTGTGAACTCGATATGTTCGAACTCCACTATACCTACGACATGTCCGACAACGTCGGCGTAAGCGATTTTCAGTGTCCCTACTGTGGCGGCGTTGATTGCTTAGAGGGGATCGAGCTATGAGAATTCCGGAAATCGGCAGATCCATCGGCAACCGCGTCGCCGAGGGCGTCGGACGGGTGGCCAGCCGCGTCCAGGAAACCCGTCCGCTCGCAGCGGATTTGCTCGAAAGCGACGACGCCTATCTCGCCGTTTTCGACGCGCCCGGCGTCTCCGGTGGCGACGTACAGGTCCGGTTTGCCAACGGCGAGGTGCTCGTGCGCATGGACCGGTTCCGGGAGTTCTACGAGGATTTCGAGATGCGCCTGCCGGGCCGGGGGCTCGAACTCGACGGGCGCGTGCGCCTGCCCGACGGCGCGGCGGTCGACCCCGAAGGGGCGACCGCGACGCTGAAGGAAAACGGCACGCTACAGATCCACATCCCGAAACGGGAAGACGGCGAGGCCGACGAGACGACCGTCGAGGGCGAGGACGCCGAAGCCGAAGCCGCCACCGAGATCGAACCCCAGCCCGAACCCGGAGACGAGGACGAAAGAACCACCGACCCACCGCCCGAGAACCAGACGCCGACGTAGGTACTCGATCCCACTGACTCGTTCTCAGTCGAGAAACGCCCCGATCCCCCGAGCAGGGTAGCCCACGACCGTGTCCGCTCCAGCCTCGCGGAGCGCGGTGACTTGCCCGCGGACTTCGGTGGGAGTACCCACGAGCGCGAAATCCCCGCTCGCGGCGAGCAACACCTCGCGGGCGCGGCCCCCGGCGCGGGAGTCGGTCGCCGCCCCCTCGGGGAGCGTCCGGGCGACGGGCCGCCGGCGGGCGACGTACCCGCCCACCGCGTCCAGAACGGCGTCCGGATCGTCGGTTAGCACGGTCGGCGCATAGACCGCGATCCCGCCGTCGAACCCCGCCGCCCGGAGCGCGCGCAGATTCCGCTCGGTCGAGCGCGACAGCAGTTCGAACTGGGTCGCGCCCGTCGCCAGCGCGATCCGCTCGACCCCTTCGGTGCCGACCCAAGCGTCGGGCGCGCGCTCGCTTGCGGCCCCCAGCCGCGGTGCGAGCGCCCGCGCACGCTCTTCTGCATCGAGGTAGGCGGCGTGGCCCGCGACGAGCACCCGACCCACCCCCTCAGGGGGCCGCTCGACCAGCGAGTCGTCGCCGAGCGGATCGAACCCGTCGGCGCGAACCGGCGTGGTCAGGCGGACCTCCCGATGTTCGGCCAACCTTCGGAGCGTGTCGCGGTCGGGCAGGTGCTCGCGGCCCTCGTAGTCGATGACGACCGTCTCGAACGGTAGCTCCGCCCCTCGGGAGAGGTCACACTCGGTCGGTTTGAGCGCGGCGGCGTCGAGACCCGTTTTCGCTACCGATTCGCCGGTCAGCATCGATTCCGTCGAGCGGCGTCTCACTAGCCCCACCTATCGAACTCGACTGCAAAAGCGTATCGTTCCGCGCGATTACCCGTAAGATTCTGGATTGAAGCGTTCGGGCGCGCGCCAGTCGGTGGCGAGTTCCAGGAATTGCACGAGGATCCGCGCGGTCGCGCCCCAGACGGTGTAGCCCCCGACGTGGAAGTAGTGGATGACGATCTCGCCGTAGTGGGGGTGGTCGCGGCGGTCGTGTTCGTGATTTGCCGGATCGATCAGGTCCGCGACGGGCAGGACGGCGATCTCGGCGACTTCGCGGTCGCCGGGGTCGTACGCCCGGTCGGGAATCTCGACGATGAAGGGGCTGATCGAGTAAGCGGTGACGGTGCGGATGTCGTCGAGCCGGCCTATGGCACTCGCCTCGCCGGGATCGAGGCCGATCTCCTCGTCGGCCTCCCGGAGCGCGGTCGCGCGCAGGTCCTCGTCTTCGGGCTCGCGCCCTCCACCGGGGAAGCTCATCTCGCCGGGGTGGTCGCGGAGGTCGTCG
>CAYOFZ010000157.1:0-4955 GCA_964403315.1 uncultured Halobacteriales archaeon
GGGAAGCAGGCTCCGAACGCGTCCTCGAACTCCACGGCAATGCAGAGCGAGTCGTCTGTCCGGACTGTGGCCGAAAACGCGATGCCGAGCCAGTCCGCGAGCGCGCCCGCGACGGCGAACTACCCCCGCGCTGTGACTGTGGTGGCACCCTCAAACCCGACGTGGTGCTCTTCGGCGAATCGTTGCCCGAAGGGGTGCTCACCGCGGCGCGCCGCCACGCCCGGGAAAGCGGCGTCTTCCTCGCGGTCGGCTCGTCGCTTGCCGTCGAACCCGCGGCGTCGCTCCCCCGGATGGCTGCCAGTGACGGGACGCTTGCGATCGTAAATCTCGATGCGACATCCCACGACGGGGCCGCCGAGGTGGTGTTCCGGGCCGACGTGACCGAGGCGTTGCCCGCGCTCGCCGAAACGACACAAGCCCGGTGATTTATGCCTTCGATCCACGCAGGGGAAGTATGGCACGCGGCGTGTTACTTCCGAGCCTCTCCGGGATGACCGTGATAGAGTTCGGGACATGGATCGAGGAACTGGGTTACGACGCGATCTGGACCGGCGAACTATGGGGTGCCGACTCGTTCGTCCAGTTGACCGCCCTCGCCGAACACACCGACCTCGCGCTCGGGACGTCCATCGCAAACGTCTTCTCGCGTTCGCCCGCGACGCTTGCGAGCGCGGCGGCGACCCTCGACGAGCGAGCCGACGGGCCCGTCCGACTGGGCGTCGGTCCGAGCACGCCGAAGGCCATCGAGGACCTCCACGGGATCGACTACGACCGGCCCGTCCGCCGGATGCACGAGGCTGCCGAGTTGATCCAAGCGTACACCGGCGAGGGCCGTATCGGGTATGACGGCGAAATATTTTCGGTGCGGGATTTTCCCGGCCTCGATGCCGATGTGCCGGTCTACACCGCCGCGCTCGGATCGGCGGCCCGCCGCGCGACGGGTCGGGTCGCGGACGGCTGGCTGCCCCATAACATTCCCTTCGCGGATCTCCCCGAGGCATTCGATACCGTGGCGGAAACCGCCCGCGAGGCCGGACGCGACCCCGAGGAAATCGCTGTCGCGCCGTACGTTCCGGCGGCAGTCGCTGGTGACACCGACGAGGCCCGCGACGTCGTCCGGGGTCATCTGGCCTACTACGTCGGCAGCGGCGAGGGCTACCGCCGGGCGGTCGGACGAGCGTTTCCCGACGCGGCGGATCGGGTCGCCGACGCTTGGCACGCCGGCGAGCGCGAGCGCGCCCGAACGGAGGTCACCGACGAAATGGTCGCGGCGCTCGGCGTCGCCGGCACCTCTGAGGACGCCCGGGCACAACTCGACGAACTCGCAGCGCTCGATGTCATCGACGAACCCATCGTCGTCGTGCCGACGAATGCCGACGACGAGACGGTAGAGCGCACGGTCGAGGCGCTCGCGCCCTAAACGATGTCGAGCACGTCGCACAGGTCGTCGAGGCGGTAATCCACGGCGAGACCGTCCTCGGCCCGGTAGGCCGCCGTTTGCATTCCCGCTTGCTTTGCGCCCTCGATGTCGTGGCGATACCGGTCGCCAATCATGAGCGATTCCCCGGCAGCGACGCCCGCCCCGTCGAGTGCCGTCTCGAACATCGCGGGGTCGGGTTTCGTTTTCCCGACCATCTCGGAGGTCGTGATCGAATCAAACTGTTCGCGGACGCCGAAGGCGTCGAGGATTCGAAGCCCTTCGTCGGTATCGACGTCGCTGATCACGCCGAGATGGAGGTCGCGCTCGGCCAGTCGGTCGAGGGTTTCGACCGCGCCCGGATTGGGCTTTAGGCTCTTTTCGAGCGCCCGTTCGAAGATCGGTCGCCACTCGTCTTCGGGGATCTCGGCGATTGCGGCCATCGCCCGGCGGTACCCCTCGCGTGCGGCGCGGAACTCGGTGCCCTGGCGTTCGTTGAAGTACGCACCAAGCTCGGTGCGCCAGGTTTTGAGGGCCTGCTCGGGCGGAACGTCGAGGTCGTGTTCCTCACAGAGGTCGGCGATAAAACGTTCGTGGGCGTCTCGCACCGACTCGGCGTCGAGGATGACGCCGCCGATGTCGAAGAACGTGGCGTCCATTCGAATGGTAGTCGGTACCGATCACCTCCTTTTATTCCTGTCGGTACGGTAGCCGCCTGCATGCCGATGGATCAGTTCAGCGTCGAGGGCAAGGTCGCAATCGTCACCGGAGCCTCACAGGGCATCGGACGCTCGATTGCCGAACGCTTCGCCGCCGATGGCGCACAGGTCGTGGTCTGCTCACGCGAACAGGACAACGTCGACCCCGTCGCCGAGGACATCGAAGCCGAGGGCGGTGACGCCGTCGCCGTCGAGTGCGACGTCACGGATCGGGACGCGGTCGATGCGCTGGTCGAAACCACCGTCTCGGAGTTCGGCGGGGTCGATATCCTCGCCAACAACGCGGGCGCGAACTTCATGTCCGGGTTCGAGGAGATCTCGGAGAACGGCTGGAAGACCATCGTCGACATCAACCTCACGGGCACCTACCACTGCACGCAGGCCGCCGGCGAGCACATGCGCGACGACGGCGGCGGGGTCGTGCTCAACTTCTCGTCGGTCGCGGGCCAGCGCGGGTCGCCCTACATGAGCCACTACGGCGCGGCCAAGGCGGGCATCATCAACCTCACGACAACGCTGGCCTACGAGTGGGCGAGCGACGACGTACGAGTGAACTGCATCGCGCCGGGCTTTGTCGCCACCGCCGGCGTCGAGTCCCAGATGGGCGTCTCCGCCGGGGACATCGAGCGCGCCGAGGTGAACCGCCGCATCGGCCTGCCAGAGGAGATCGCCGACATCGCCCAGTTCTTGGCGAGCCCCGCCGCCTCGTATATGACCGGCGAAACCGTCACCGCCCGCGGGGTACCACAGGTCATGGAAACGCCCGAGGCCTGACCTGACCGACCAGCTTTTTGGCGCTGGGCGTTCGTCATACTCCGATGGCTGTCCAGTCCGAACCAGTCGCCGAGCCCGACTTCGATCACCGCCCGGAGACCGATCAGTCGTTCGAAAACGCGCTCGCAAAGGCCCGAGCGGGCGAGCGCCTCTCGGTCGACGACGGCGTCGAACTCCTCACTACTGGAACCGACCACGAGGGGATCGACCCTGAACGAAAGGAACTCGTCCTCGAAACCGCCGACGCCCGCCGCCGGGAGGTCGTCGGCGAGGAGGTCACCTTCGTCACCAACCTCAACAACAACGTCACCACCGCCTGCAACACGGGGTGTTTGTTCTGTAACTTCAAGGACCGCTCGAAGCAGTTCCTTGAGGACTCCGACGCCGACCACGGCGGGTTCACAAAACCACCCGCCCAATCCCGGGACATCGTTAGTGATGCGCTGGATATGGGTATTTATGAGGTTTGTTCGGTCTCGGGACTTCACCCCGCCTTCGCGCTGAACGACGAGCACCGCGAGATCCTCGAAGCCAGCGACCGCGGCGATCTGAACTATAAATCCCCCGAGCGCTACGAGGCCGATCCCGGGACCTACGTCGAGCAGATGGAGGCGATGAGTGTTGGGGACGTCCACCTCCACTCGATGACGCCCGAGGAGGTCTACCACGCCCGAAGGGGCACCGACTGGAGCTACGAGGGGATCTACCGCGAATTGAAGGGGGCGGGCCTCGACAGCGCGCCCGGCACCGCCGCCGAGATCCTCGTCGATGAGGTCCGGGAGGTGATCTGTCCGGGCAAGATCGGTACCGACGAGTGGCTCACCGCGATGGAGGCCGCCGCGAACGCCGGCCTTCCGACGACGGCGACCATCATGTACGGCCACGTCGAAAACGAGCGCCACCGCGCGATGCACCTGAAGCGAATCCGCGATCTCCAGGACCGCACCGGGAACGTTACGGAGTTCGTTCCGCTCACGTTCATCCACCACGACACCCCGCTTGCCGAACGGGGCATGGTCGATTCGGGCGCGAGCACCGACGAGGACGAACTCCTGATCGCCGTTTCACGACTGTTTCTCGACAACGTCGAGAACATCCAATCGAGCTGGGTGAAATACGGCGACCAGCAGGGTCTGAAGATGCTCTCGTGTGGCGCGAACGACTTCATGGGCACCATTCTGTCGGAGGAGATCACCAAGCGCGCGGGCGGCGAGTACGGCGAGTTCCGGGACGTCTCGGATCTCGTCGAGATGATCCGCTCGATTGGGCGGGTGCCCGTCGAGCGCTCGACGGATTACCAAACGAAACGCCGCATCGACCCCGACGACGACCCCCGCGGCCCGACGCTCGGCCCCCGGGCCGATGGCACGCCGATGACCAGCGAATGACCGTTTCTCCGACTCACACGCGAGTGGCTGGGGTGAGTGCCGACCGGTAGCGCCGCCCCGCCGCCGAATCCGCGTCGAGGTGGGCCCGGATCCGATCCGGGAGCCACCCGTCTTCGACGTATCGCTCGTGTACCGGCAGGCGTTCTTCGAGGGGTACGTCCGCCTCGTCGGCAATGGCTTCGAGTTCCCGCAGCGCGGGCCAGGCATACTCGGGGTTGATGTGGTCGTCGGTCACCGGCGAGACGCCGCCGAGGTCGTCGATGCCACAGTCGAGCAGGTCGCGGACAGGCGCGAGGTTCGGCGGGGTCTGGACCGACACCTTCTCGGGGAGCACCGCCCGCGCCATCGCAGTGACCCGACGCATCGTTTCGAGATCGGGCGACCCGCCGCGCCAGCGTTCGTTTTCGACGACGGGCTGGACGATCACCTCCTGAACGTGGCTGTAACGGTCGTGCATGTCCGCGATGGCGAGCAGGCTCTCGGCGCGGTCGTGCCAGTCCTCGCCGATACCCACGAGGATGCCGGTCGTGAAGGGCACGCCGAGTTCGCCCGCTACCTGGATCGTGTTGAGTCGCTGGCCCGGGCTCTTTTGGCGGGGGCCGGCGTGGGCGTCGACCTCGGCGGTGGTTTCGAGCATCACGCCCATCGAGGCGTTCA
>CAYOFZ010000158.1:0-4785 GCA_964403315.1 uncultured Halobacteriales archaeon
CCGCCGACTTCCTCCGTGTGAAGGAGGTATCATAACCGGACTAGATCACCGACCCACACCCGAACGTTCCGCCGTCTCGGACTTAAGGATTACCTTCCGGCCACCCCGATCTACGAACTCGTCGGCCTTCAGTACTCGGGGTTTTCCTCGCGGACGCCGTCGCGTTTGTTCACCGCGCGTGCGATGACGAACAGTGCATCCGAGAGACGGTTCAGGTACGCGATGGCGGTCCCGTTGATCGGCTCCTCGTCCCCGAGCGCGACTGCCCGGCGCTCGGCCCGTCGGGTCACCGCCCGGGCGTGGTGAAGCGTCGCGCCGCTCTCGCCGCCGCCGGGAAGGATGAACTCCTGGAGGGGATCGAGTTCGTCATCGTAGGAATCGATCCACTCCTCCAGTTGCTCGACGTGGTTCTCGCGGACCTGCGGATCGTCCTCGTCGGGTTCGGGGTTGGCGAAATCGGCCTGTACGATGTGGAGGTGGTTCTGGATGCCTTCGAGCTGTGTGTCGATGTCGTCGTAATCAGTGGGGCGAGCAGTGCCGATGAGGGCGTTTGCCTCGTCGACGGTGCCGTAAGCCTCGATTCGGGGGTTGGTCTTTCCGACCCGGTCCATGGTGCGCAGGTCGGTCATCCCCTCGTCGCCGCGACCGGTGTAGACCTTCATGGCCGAACCGAGGGTCGCCGCCCACTTAGCTTCCCCTTATTTCCGGCAGTCGATGCCGGGGCGAAAATCCCTAAACCGCTGCGGCGGGTACATACAGACATGAGTATCGCATCACAACCAACTGCGAGTATCACTGCACAATCAACCGAGCGGGGGCTGTTGCGGGCGTGAAACGCGCGCGAGCAGTCATCCTCTCGGTCATACTGAGTACGTTTTTCGTCGGCTTCGGCGGCGGCGTCGTGTTCCCGATCCTCCCCAACCTCGGGGCGGTGCTCGGCATTTCACCGTTCCTGGTCGGGATCATCCTCAGCACGAACCGCTTTACGCGGATCGTCGCCAACGGTCCGGCCGGGGCGCTGGCCGACCGGATCGGCACGCGAAAACCGTTCGTCACCGGGCTGTTCATCCAAGGGTTCGCCACCTGTGGGTACCTCGTTGCGATGGGCTCGTCGGCCCCGGCGGCATGGTTCTTGTTCGCCCGCATCGTCTGGGGAATCGGCAGTGCGATGATGTTTGCGACCGCCTACACCATCGCGGCCGACGTGAGTAGCAACACCTCCCGGGGAACGAGCATGGGCGTGATCCGTGGTGGCATGACCCTCGGGTTCCCCGCGGGGCTGGTCATAGGCGGGATCGTCAGCGCACTGTTTTCGGTTTCCACGGCGTTCGCACTCGCAGCGGCGTTCGCGCTGTTTGCGGGCGTGCTCGCCTACGCGACCATCCCTGAAACCCACGTGGGTGACGCGAAAACGTCGGTCAAACCCTGGAACATCGATACCTCGATTCCCGCGCTGACGGTCGGGCTGGTGAACTTCGGGCTGTACTTCGCGTATCTCGGCGCGCTGTTTTCGACGCTGGTGTTATTCCTCGAAGCCAACGACTTCCTGGTGCTGGGATACGGCCCGCAGGCATCCTCGGGCGTGTTGATGGCGGTTACCGTGCTATCGGCGTCGGCGTTCATGCTGGGCGGGGGCGCGCTGAGCGACCGACTGGGCGCGCGAGTACCGATCCTGTTGACCTTCCTCGTTATCTCGTTTGGCGGGTTCGCCCTGCTGACGACGGTGGATTCGATCCTCGGGCTCGTCATCGCCTGTGTCTTCATCGGTATGGGCCAGGGCGGGACGAGCGGCCCGCTGGTCGCGTTGCTCGCGGATCTCACCCCTGACGACCGGATGGGCCGGGCGATGGGAACTAACAACGTACTGGGTGATGTCGGCGGCGGCCTCGGACCGGTGCTCTCGTTGCCGCTCGTCGAATCCATCGGCTTTGCGCCGGTTTATGCCGCCTGTGCGGTCGTCCCGCTTGCGGCAGGCGTCGTCCTCCTTTATGGGGTTCGCGCCCAGACCGGCAGCGTCAGCCCCAAAACCTCCATCGGAAGCTGATCATCCCTCGGAATCGCGTTCCGTATCGTCGCATACGATATACGACGGTCTCGATGATCACCACCGTTAAGCACCGATAGTTCGGACACCCGGTATGGCCCAGGAACGCGATCACCACTGCCCGCAGTGTGAAACCGATCAGACGTTCTACCGGGCAGCAAGCACGACCCTCCATCTCGGCGAGAAGATCAAGTGGCACTGCCCGGACTGTGATTACGGCTTCGTACAGATCGGCGATATCGATTCGAGTCAGGCCTGATCTTCTACCTGTTTTTCCGCCCCGATCATCGAGGTCATGTTCGGTTTCGCGCCGCGCCGGTGGTGAATAACCTATATCCAGTAATAACAGATCCCTAAAAACGATCCGACGCCTCCGTTCAGGACCGCGACAGCGCGGCGGTGAAGTCATCGACCGGGATCACCGAGTAATCGACGGTGAGGGTGTCGCCGGTCGCGCGGATCTTGCCGACGAATTCCGAAATTTCCTCTAAGGTGCCTTCGAGGATGAATAGCTCCATACAGTACTGATTACCGACGTGGCTGTGGAGGTTCGAGGTCACTGTCGAGTCGTGTTGGTGGCGAAGCCCCATCATCCGTTCCTCGACGCTCGTGGTTTCGTAGTTGAACAGCACGGTAACGACGCCCATCAGGGTGTGGCCTTCGAGTTCGCGGTCCTCGAACTCCCCTAAGAGGTTGCGCGAGGCCTCCCGGATCACTTCGCTGCGACCGGTGTAGCCGTGATCGTCCGCGAACCCGTCGATCCGATTCAACAACTCCTCGGGCATGGAGACGCTGACGACAGTCATGTATTAACAATTGCGCAATCAAATAATAAACCTTGCTAAAAACGCGACAGTATTGACCCGCCGTTATGAGCCGTCGTCGAAGGCGTGCCACGAGAGGCGGGGGTTCCGGGCGGCCTCGGTCTGGTCGATCCGCCCGGCAGTCGTCCGTTCGGGGGCCTCCGCGAGGGCGGCGTCCTCGTCGATGACGGCGTCAAAGGCGGCAGCGAGCTGGTCTAACGACCGGCGGTTCTCGGCCTCGGTGGGTTCGGTCATCAGCGCCTCGGAAACGAGTTCGGGCCACTTCGTCGTCGGGGGATGGACGCCGTGATCGAGCATGCGTTTGGCCACGTCGGCGGCGTCCTGCTCGCCCGCGCTGGCGACGAACTCGTGGTGGAACGGTCGGTAGGGAACCTCGTAATCGATCCGTTCGGCGAGGTAGTTGGCGTTGAGCACGGCCTTGGCGCTGGCGTCCGCGAGGCCAGGATCGCCCAGCCGAGCGATGTAGGCATAGGCCTTCACGAGTACGAGCCAGTTGCCATAGAACCCGTGTACCTTGCCGATGGAGCGCTCGGGTTCGAACAGTTCATAGCCCCCGTCCGTCTCGCGCACCCGGGGCGTCGGCAGGAACTCGGCGAGATCGCTCACGACGCCGACGGGACCCGCGCCGGGCCCGCCGCCGCCGTGGGGCGTGGCGAAGGTCTTGTGGACGTTGTAGTGCATGATGTCGAAGCCCATGTCGCCGGGGCGGGCCCGCCCGAGCAGGGCGTTGAGGTTCGCGCCGTCGTAGTAGAGCAGGCCGCCGGCGTCGTGGACCACCTCGGCGACGGCCTCGATGTCGCGCTCGAACAGCCCCAGCGTGTTGGGGTTGGTGAGCATCAGCGCGGCGGTCTCCTCCGAGAGGGCGGCCTCGAGCGCGTCGAGGTCCACCCGGCCGTCCTCGGCGGAGGGCAGTTCGACCACGTCGTAGCCGCCCATGGCGGCGCTGGCGAAGTTCGTCCCGTGGGCGGCGTCGGGGATCAGCACCTCGCTTCGCTCGTCGTCGCGGGACTCGTGGTACGCCTTCGCGATCAGGATGCCCGCGAACTCGCCGGCCGCGCCGGCGGGCGGCTGGAGCGTCACGGCGTCCATGCCGCCGATCCGGCCCAGATACTCCTCGAGTCGATGGCAGAGCTCGAGCGTGCCCTGAACGCTCTCCGGCGAACGGTCGGGGTGAACCGCCGCGGCGGGGTTGGCGGCGACGTCCTCGGTGAACTTGGGATTGTACTTCATCGTACAGCTTCCCAGGGGGTAGGGCCCGCTCTCGACGCCGTAGTTCATCTGCGAGAGCCGGGTGTAGTGGCGCGCGAGCTCGGGCTCCGAGAGCTCGGGTAGGGAAAGCGAGTCACGCTTCAGTCCCTCCGGAAGCGGGACGTCGTCGGTGTCGACCGTCGTCCCGTCCTTCTCCGAGAGCAGCGGCTCGTAGCCCTCGCTCTCGTCGTCGGTCCAGCGGGCCTGGTCGTACTTCATGCGGAACCCTCCGTGGAGGGCGTTCGAAACGGGGTCATCGCGCGGCCTCCCTGAACGCCGTGACCAGCGCCTCGATCCGATCGGCGTTCGTCTCGGTCACACAGAGCTGTACGAGGTGATCGTCGATCGCGTGGACCGCGAATCCCTTCGCCTCGAGGTCCGCCGCGACCGCGGGCGCGGGCTGGTCCGTGCGGGCGACGAACTCCCGGAAGTGGTGGCGATCGTGGACCGGCGCCCGCACGCCGCCGATCGAATCGAGCCGTTCCGCGAGTTCGGTGGGCCACTCGAGGCAGTCGCGTGCGAGGTCCACGAGTCCGGAGGGACCCAGCGAGGCGGCGTGGATCGCCGTCCGTAGCGCGACCCACGCCTGGTTCGTACAGATGTTCGAGGTCGCACGCTCGCGGCGGATGTGCTGTTCGCGGGTCTGGAGCGTCAGCGTGTACGCCCGGT
>CAYOFZ010000159.1:0-4752 GCA_964403315.1 uncultured Halobacteriales archaeon
AGGGGATCCACGTCGCCCACGTGGTCATCGACGGCCAGATCCTCACGCCCGGCGCGCGCGAACGGTACGGGAACCGCGACGAGGAGACGTTTCTCGACCCCGACGCCATTGCCGAGTCGTACTGGCATCTCGTCGAACAGGACAGAAGCGCCTGGACGCTGGAACTCGACCTGCGCCCGCACGTCGAGGACTTCTGAAGCCATCTTTTCGTGCTTCGGGTTCGTGCGAAGCGCGCCACCCTTGGCAGTAGGAATAACGGTCCTGGGGCCGTCGATTCGGACATGAGCACGCCAACTCTCGACGAAACCGACCGCGATATCCTAAAGCGGCTCAGGGCCGGTCCACGGGAGCCGGCGGATCTCGCAACCGATCTCGAAGGTCCCGATGTGGATCTCGACGGGCGACTGGCCGCGCTCGAAGAGAGCGGGCTCGTTGCCGAAACAGGGGGAGCCTACGAACTCACCGACAGCGGTCGGCGAGTGATCGACGCGCCCGGGGACACGACCGCCGACGACCACATTGACGTGCCCGATCACGTCGAACGCGCAATTGCGGGGTTCGACCTGCCCCCCGAGCGGGCCGCGGCGGTCCGGAGCGCGTTCGCCTTCCTGGCCTACTGGGGCGAGGCCACAGGCTACGAGATCAAAGACGCCATCTACAGCGAGCGCCCGGCGGGGTACGGCTCGGCCACGGAGTGGTGGGACGGGTTCGTCCGGGCTGGTCTCGCGGACCTCCCGGACGTGGCGTCGCCGCCCGCGGACGGACACACGTGGCACTACGAGAGGGACGCGGGCGTCGAGGATCCCACCGAGGACGGCCGCCACGGCCCCGGTAACAGCCAGGACACGGCGTACGCCAGCGTCAAACACACGCTCGAAGCGCTCGATCTCGCCGACGACGAGCGGGCGGCAGTGCATGCCGCCTTCGCGCGCCTGACCGAGGGCGACGCCGACGACGCCGAGATCAAGGAACTCTATGACGATCAGCCTGCAGGATTCGATTCGGTCGAGGAGTGGTGGGAGTGTGTCCGGCCCGCTCTCGACGAACTGCCGGGGGTCGTCCGCGAGGGCGGGACGTGGCGCTACCGGAACACGGTCGATGACACGCGGTCGCCGGGCGGGGGCTCACACATCGCGGGAACCGAAGAGGACCAACGCGCTGACGAGGCGGGTGCGGGTGGCGACGACATCACGGCGGTGCGGGACGACGAGGACGAACAATGATCACTCGAAGGCGGGCATGACCTCGTCCTCGTAGAACTCGAAAAAGTCCTCCTGATCGGGACCGATCTGGTGGACGTAGACGTGATCGAACCCGGCGTCGTAACACTCCTGGATGGTCTCGATATGCTCGTCGGGGTCGGGCCCCATCGGGACCGAGCTTTCGACGACGTCCTCGTGGTCGATCATGCTCGCGGCCTGCTCGAAGTGAGCCGGCATCGGCAGGAGCTGACTCATCTCGCCGCTGATGAACCCGTTTGGCCACTCGTTGTAGGCGGTTTCGACCGCCTCGTCTTCGTCCTCGGCATAGCAGACGTCGACCTGCGTGTAGGCCGGTCCCTCGCCACCCGCGTCCCGGAAGGTGTCGAGAACGCCCTCCTGGGGCCCGACACACCAGAGGCCCTCGCCGATGTTCGCCGCCGACCGGGCGGATTTCCCGCCAAAGGCCGAGACGTGGATCGGCGGGGGTTCCTCGGGCAGGGTGTAGATGCGGGCGTTTTCGACGGTGAAGTGCTCGCCGTGGTGGCTGTAGGTCTCGCCCTCCCAGAGGTCGCGGATGATACCGACCGCTTCTTCGAGCATGTCGAGGCGGACGTCGAGTTCGGGCCAGCGCTCCCCGACGACGTGCTCGTTCAGGTTCTCGCCGCTTCCGACGCCGAAGAAAAACCGCTCGGGGAGCATCGTCGCGGCGGTGGCGGCGGCCTGGGCGATGATCGCGGGGTGGATCCGGACCGTCGGGCAGGTCACGCCCACGCCGATGGGCAGGTCGTCGGTCGCCTGGGCGATCCCCCCGAGCGTGCTCCAGACGAACGGCGAGTTGCCCTGCTCGGAGGTCCAGGGGTGGTAGTGATCCGAGATGGAAGCGAAATCGAACCCCCGCTGTTCGGCCTGTTGGGCGTACTCGATCAGATCGTTTGGGCCGAACTCCTCGCTCGAAAGCGTATAGCCGAGTTCGGTCATCGATACACCCTCCCGTAGGCGTCGGTTTCTCGTGCCATTGCGGATCGATGCTCACTCGCTATGCCCATCAACGTTTGGCCGGCGACTGCCTACTGCATGCGGTCCAGTACGGCCTCGGTGTCGTAGGCCAGCGAGAGCGCCCGCGAACGCCCCCGGCCCCCGACGTCGGTGTAGGTCGCCTCGATGATCCCGAGCTGATCGAGCTTGTTGACGATCTCCGAATACCGGGTGTATCCCAGTCCCGTCTCCTCGCCGAACGCCTCGTAGATCTCGCCGGCCTGCCGGCCGTCGTGGTCAGCGATCACTCGAATCAATTCCCGCTCGCTGTCGGCGAGTTCACGGAGGCTGCGCGAGAGGTGGACGTACTTCGATTGCTCGTAGGCCTCCTCGACGTCCTCGATCTCGACTGTGGGGCTCCCGCGCGTCTCGGCGTTCAGCCCCGCCCGCCGGAACAGGTCGATCCCGACCCGGAGGTCGCCGCCGCTGTCTTCAGTGCGTTGGGCCACCCGATCCAACACCGGCGGGGAAACGACTCCCTCGTGAAATCCCCGCTCGACGCGCTCGTCGAGGATGTCGGCGATTTCGGCGGCGTCGTAGACCGGGAAGTACACTTCCTCGGGCCGGAAGACGCTCTGGACGCGCGCGTCGAGTTCATCGATCAACTCAAGCGAAAGGTCCGAGGAGATCACGACGACGCCGACCCGCACCCCGGGATGGGTCTCGTGGGCGCGAAGCAGCGAGTACAGCGTATCCGAGGCCTCGTTTTCGTAGACGAGGTAGTTGATGTCGTCGAGCGCGACCACGAGCACCTCGTCGTGTTCAACGAGGCTGTCGGCGACCTGGCCGAACAGTTTCTTGAACGAGACGCCGCTGGTGGGCGGTTCGTACTCGAAGATGGCCTCGAACAGCCGCGAAAACACCGCATACCGGGTCGCATCCACCTGACAGTTCACCCGGACCGCCCGCACGCCCGACCGAGGCGATAGCTCGCCAAAGAGCTTCTGGACCGCGGTTGTCTTGCCGGTGCCCGGTGGGCCCTGCACGAGGGCGTTCAACGGGCGCGATCCCCGCACCGCGGGCCGGAGCGCGTACTGGAGACCCTGGAGTTGGCTCTCGCGGTGTTTGAACGTCTCCGGGAGGTAGTCGATCTCGAAGACGCGCTCGTCGCGGAAGACGGACTCGTCCCACGAGAGCATCCCCTCTTCGGAGTCGTCGACCATTACTTTCACCACGCTCCGGCGATTCGTTAATCCTTCGGCTGCGAACGGTCGTTCCCGCGCCAGGACGGCGGCGCAAGCCCCAGCGCCAGCACCGCGGCGACGTATCCAGCGCCGACAACGAGCATGGCGATCAATTCCTGCCAGAGTGGCGGCGTGCCGACAGAACGGACGGCAAACAGGGTGACGTACGCGATGGCGATGACCGCAACGAAGTGGGCGAGTTCGTAACGAGTGCTGTCTCGATCCATCTAATCGAACTTCGAAAGCAGGCGATCATAAATCGCCGCATCGTCCTCGCGGGCGAGTTTCTCGACAATCAACTCGGGCGTCGAGCGCGCGAGGTGGCCCTTCACGGGCGAGCGGTTCACGACGAGTTCGCCGTCTTCGAGGCCGACGGCCTCGATCCCATCGACGGCGATCCCGCAGTCGGCAGCCTCGCGGATCTCGCGAGCGAGATGCGAGACGAACACGGCGGTGGCGTCGGTCTCGGAAAGCGCCTCCAGGATCCCGGCGATGATCTTCGCGCTCGCGCCCGGCTCGGTGATACTTTCGAGTTCGTCGACCAGTACCAACCGGCCCGAGCCACCCGATGCGAGGTCGGCGAACTCCCGCACGGTGCCCTCGAACGCACCGGCATCCAGCGTACCCTGGGTCTTGGCGTGGTAGTGGATCGCCTCGAACCGCCGCAGGCGTGCGCCCTCGGCGGGCACGGGCAGGCCCATCTGGGCGAGGATCGCCACCGCACAGACCAGCTCCAGCGTCGAGGTCTTCCCGCCGCTGTTGACCCCCGAGAGGAGCGTCACCCCCGAGACGGCGTAATCGACGGGTTCGATCGCCTCGATGGGTTCGGAAAGCAGCGGCGAGCGCCCACCCCGGATCGCCACGCCCTCGTCGGAGAACTCGGGCATCGTACACTCGAAATCGTTGGCGAACCGGGCGATGGCGAGTTCCACGTCGCGTTCGAGGGCCGCCCGGACGAGCCGTTCGGCCCCTTCACGCAGGTCCCCGAGTTCGCCCGCGAGGTCGCGTTTCCCGCGGGTCGCGCGGCGTTCTTTTTTCCCGACCAGTTGCTCGCGCAGGCGCGAAACGGCCGATTCGTCGCGTTCGACGGGGTAGGTCGGCTCCTCGGGGAACGCGCCGCGTGCGAGTTCGGCCTCGTCTGAGTCGAGATCCAGCGCCTCAACGAGATGCTCGCGGGCCGCCTCGACGGCCTCGGCGTATTCGTCGGCGAGTTCCCGCGAGAGCAGCGAATCAACGCCCGCGCCCCGTTCGGCGAGCGAGAGCAGGTCGGTGCCCTCGATGGTGACGTCGCGCTGTTCGATGGCCTCCCGGAGGCGGTCGTTGGCGACGCT
>CAYOFZ010000160.1:0-4727 GCA_964403315.1 uncultured Halobacteriales archaeon
CGGGGCGCGGTGATGAAGGGTTCGTACTTGCCCGAGCGGGCGTCCTTGTTCTGGATCACCATGCCGATGGGCGTGCCCGTGGTGTAGCCGTCCTGTGTGCCGCTTTTGATCGAGACGGCGTCGGGTTCGCCTCGACTGGTTGTGATCATCGACTGGCCGGGTTTGCGACGGTCGAGTTCCGCCTGGATGTCGTCCTCGGAGAGTTCCAAGCCCGCGGGACACCCCGATACGGTGCAGCCCATCGCTTCGCCGTGGCTCTCGCCGAAGGTCGTCACCTGAAACAGCCTGCCAAACGAGTTGCCGTTCATTGCTCACGGGTGGGTGGCCCCGGCATTTAGATTTGTAGGAACCATCGGGGAGATCGAGGAAATCTTTGAGGGCATCGAGCGACGACTACCGCCATGGCCGAGCAAGTCCATCGGATCGTCCCCGCTTCGGACTCGGAGATCCACGACGAACCCCACATCGCCGGCAGTCGCATCACCGTTCGGTACATTCACGAACGGGTCGAGACCGCGGATACCGCACCGGAAACGGTCGCTGACCGTCACAACCTCGATATTGCAGATGTTTATCACGCGCTCGCGTACTATCACGATCACCCTGGGAAGATGCGAGGAGTAGAACAACGCCGCGAGCAAACGATTGACGAATACCGTGAGCAGGCAATCACCGGGCCGGACGATCTCTGATGGGATGTCGCGTCATAGCGGATGAAAACATCGAACATCGGGTCGTCTATCGACTCGACCACTACGGGCACGATGTCGAGCACATCGATTTCATGGTGCCGCTCGGAAAGGGAACTAGCGACGAGGAGATCGTCCAGTACTCGGTCGAGGCGGACCGATTGATTCTCACCAATGACGACGATTTCCTGCGCGAATTCGACGAACCAGCGCATAACGGAGTGCTTTTCATCGGAGACGAGACGCTCTCGACGACCGAAATCGCGGACATCGTTCACGCTATCTCTACCGCCGTTTCTCAATCGGACGTGACTGGTATCTTTTATGTCAGTGAAAACTGGATCTGAGAACCATCCCCAACCGAACCGCCTACCATGCCGCGCGCAGCACCGCCTCGATCTCGTCGGTCGTCGGTTCTAGACTAGGCGGCCCGTTCGAGGTCATCGCATCCTCGTGGGTGAGTTCCGCGACTCGCGGGAGGTCGTCCTCGGAGACGCCCTCGACCTCGCGCAACAGCGCGGGCAACCCCAACTCGTCACGAACCTCCGTTACGGCCTCAACGACGCCTGCTGCCAGGTCGTCGCCGTCGACGTTGAGGGCCTCGGCGAGCGCCTCGCGGCGGCCATCGACACGCTCGAAAACGTAGGCTAGCACGTGGGGTGCCATCACGGCGTGGGCGATCCCCTGCTGGACGCCACACCCCCGTCTGAGACCGTGGCCGAAGGCGTGGATGAGCGCGAGCTTCATCTCGCCGGGGATCGAGACGCCGTACTGGACGAGGATCACGCCCAGAACCGCCCGCTCCATGACCTCGGGCTCGTCCGAATCGGCGAGTTTCGGGAACGCATCCCGCAGAGATCCCAGCCCCCGGATCGCCGTGGCGTCAGTGATCGGGTTTGCATTCCGGGAGTACAGCGCCTCGATTCCCTTGTCGAAGCCGTTCATCGCCGACCCGGTCAGCACGCTCTGGGGAGTGGTCTCGAACAGATCGGGGTCGTAACACAGCGCCGCCGGCAGGAGTTCGGTTCCGGCGACACCCGATCCGACCGTCCGGCCGTCCTCGAGGGGAACGTTGATCCCCGCGATGGCCGAGAGGTCGGCCCCCGCGAACGTCGTCGGCACCGAGAACAGCGGGGCGAGCGCGTTACCGGGGGGAACATCGATCCCGCCACCCGATTCGACCGCGCGGCGAACGTCCTCCAGCGACTGGTCGTTTGCCCATAGGACGCTCATCACCGCCGCGATGTCGAGGCTGCTCCCGCTGCCGACCCCGACGAGCGCGTCGGCATCCACCTCGCGCATACGCTCGACGCCCTCGAAGGCGGTCGTAATCGACTTCTCGGGGGTGGTTTTGGCGAACACGTCCGCCAGACGGTCGCCCAATCCGTCCCTGATCGGGCTCATGACAGCATCGTTGTCGCCGACGTTGGTCCCACAGACTACCAGCGCGTTTTCGGCCCCACGTTCGGCCAGCAGGTCGTCGAGGCGGGACACACAGCCCCGTCCGTACGCGATGGTTCCCGGTGCGAACGAATGCGTGAACGACGGTATGGGTGAGTCCATCCCACGGCGGTAGGGAGGGCTGGACCAAAACCGTTCGCCCGCCGCCGACTATCGCCGTGTTACTCCCGGCGCACGTCGGCACCGAGGTCGTACAGTTCCTCGAAGAAGTCCGGGAAGGAGACCTCGACGTGATCGGCTCCGCGAACGGTGGTCGAACCCTCCGCGACAAGCCCCGCAACCGCGAGCGCCATGACGATCCGGTGGTCGTCGTGGCCGGAGACGGCGGTTCCCGCTAACTCCGAAGTCGCTCCATCGATCACGAGTTCGTCAGCTCGTTCCTCGACGGTCGCGCCCAGTTTTTCTAACTCCTCGGCCATCGCGCTCACGCGGTCGGTCTCCTTGTACCGGACGTGCTCGCAGTTCGTGATCCTCGTCTCTCCGCCCGCGGCGGCCCCGAGGACGGCGACGGTAGGCAGGAGGTCGGGCGTATCGCCCACATCGACCTCGACGCCCGAAAGCGCCGAGCGCGAGACCTCGATCACGCCGCTCCCGCGGTCCCAGTCGATATCGCCGCCCATGCGCTCGACGACATCGATGATGGCGGTGTCGCCCTGCGCGCTGGGGTAGGCCCCACGGATCGTCAGCCTCTCGTCGGCGGCCAGCACACCCGCCGCCAGCAGGTAGGAGATCGAGGAGAAATCGCCGGGGACGTGGTACTCGCCTCCCTCGGGATCGTAGGCCTGCCCGCCCGCGACCCGAAAGCCCGCCGTACCCGCCGAGCGAACGCCGCTCTCGCCGTCGGTGCCGAGCGCCTCGGTGCTGACGCCGAAGTCGTCGAGCAGTTCGAGCGTGATATCGACGTAGGGCGCGGACTTGAGATCGGTTTCGAGGTCGATCTCGATGCCCTCTTCGGTGACCGCACCGGCCATCAACAGGGCCGTGATGTACTGCGAGGAGATGTCGCCGGGGATCGACACCTCGCCGCCGGTGATCGGCCCGCCGATCACGAGCGGGGCCTGTCCGTTGCCGCGGGTGCTTTCAGCGCGCCCGCCCAGTTGTTCGATGGCATCGAGCAACGGTCCCTGTGGCCGGGAGCGAAGCGAGCTATCGCCCGTGAGGACGGTGGTACCATCCGCGAGCGCCGCAGTCGCGGTCACCAGCCGCATGGTCGTCCCGCTGTTTCGACAGTCGATCACGTCCGCCGGAGCTCCAGGTTGACCGGAAAACCCCTCGACGACGAGGCCGTCGTCGGCCCCGCCCACCACGCCGCCGAAGGCTTCGACCGCTCGGGCGGTCGCGCGGGTGTCGGCGCTTTCGAGGTGGTCGTAGACGAGCGCGCCGTCGGCGTAGCCCGCTGCGAGGATCGCACGGTGGGTGTAGCTCTTCGACGGCGGGGCCCGCGCGATCCCGTGGATCATCGAACGGGCGATGGTGGCGTCCATGCGCGAGCCGACAGCGCGAATCCGTATCACGTTATCGGTGCCGACAGCGCCTTGCCTCTGGAGGGCCATGTCCCGCCGATGGCGTCGGACTCGGACGATCCGCGTTCGATTCGCTCGGTCGCCGTCACCGCCGAGGACGCCGTCGCGGCCTACGAGGCAAGCGAACGCAACGCCCGCGAGACCGTGTTGCGGATCACGCCGCCGTTTTCAGGCCGGATGCGTGCCCGCCTGCACATGCCCGGCGACGATCCCGGAAGCGATCCCTCCACCATCCACCTCGATCCCGCCGACCTGTTCGACGATTCCCGGCTTCCGGCCTACCCCGAGCCCGCCGAAACCGAACGCGAGATTCGTGATGATCCCGACTCGACCTATTCGACCGAGCTCCATCACGACCGCCACGTCGAGGCCGTCCAGCAGTGGCGCGAGCGAGCACGGGAGGCGATTACCGACGAAATCGGGATCGAAACGGGGCCACCCGAGGGCCCCCATCGCGTCGAGGTGACGGTGCTCGGCGGCTGACCCCCGGTACGTTGATGGGACTGGGGGATCCATCAGCGAGAATGGCCGCCATCGAACTCGACGGGCTGACCAAACACTACGGCGAGGTGGTCGGGATCGAAGACCTCTCCTTTCCCGTCGAGGAGGGCGAGATCTTCGGGTTTCTCGGCCCGAACGGTGCGGGTAAGACGACCACGATCCGCGCGCTTTTGGGGCTGCTCTCGCCGACGTCGGGCACCGCCACGGTGCTGGGAGCCGATGTCCGCGACGAGGCCGCGCTGATCGAGGCCAAGCGACGGATCGGCTACCTCCCCGCCGATCTGGGCTTCGACGAGGGAACGACGGGCGAGCGAGTGCTCGATCTCCACGCCGCGATCAAGGGCGGAAGTCGCCGCGAGGAACTCCTCGATTCGTTCACGCCGCCGCTCGACCGTGAGATCCGGGAGTATTCGACGGGCAACGAGCGGATGCTCGGGATCGTTCAGGCGTTCATGCACGACCCCGATCTGGTGATCATGGACGAGCCGACCTCGGGGCTTGACCCGCTCAAACAGGAGGTGTTCCACGAGTTCCTCGACGCCGAACGCGAGCG
>CAYOFZ010000161.1:0-4696 GCA_964403315.1 uncultured Halobacteriales archaeon
ACCTCGACGATCATCTGGGCCGCGGGGTGTTCGATGTCCATCTCGTCGAGGATGGTCGCGCCGTCGTTGGTGATGACGACCTCGCCGGAGTCGTCGACGAGCATCTTGTCCATCCCGCGGGGGCCGAGCGTCGTCCGCACCGACTCGGCGACCGCTTTCCCGGCGGCGATGTTCGCGGTCTGGGCGTCCTCGCCCTGTGTTCGCTCGCTGTCCTCGTTGAGAATGAATACGGGTCCGCCACCCATGCGTCGCTGTGATTGTGCCATGTGTGGATGAAGCGTCATTAGCGGTTCTATATAAACCTTGTCATCTACCGCCAGTCATATCGCACGATGGCCCGATCCATACGCGTCGAGATGCCACCGGGGTTTCGGGTCGCAGTACGGTCCCGGGCCCGTGCGGAGAGGCCGTCTTTCAGCCCACAGAGGGTACCCATCGCCACCGCCCGACCCCCGCCCAGCCAGGCCGTCGGCGTCGTCTCCCCACGGATCACGCCCCGGATCGAGGCGACGCCGTCGGCGGTGGTGTGGCTCGCCAGCCGGCGGAACACGGTGGGGCGGGGCCCGTAGTTTTTCGCCAGCCGGTAGGCCAGCGAGCGGTACTTCCAGGCCGAGTGACGGCCGGTCCCGTTGCCGACGATCCGCGGGTCGTCGCCGGTGCCGTTGCCGCCATCGGTTTCGACCCGGCCCCGGACGCTCATGGCGGGCGTCCAGGCGACCGACCGACTCTGGCCCGCCAGCCGGTGGGCGGCGTCGCGGGCCCCGCCGGTCTGTAAGTATTCGTCGAACCCGTCGAGTTCCTCGATGGCCTCGCGGGTCAGCGCGACGTTGCCGCCGTCGAAGTAGGTCACCGCACGGCCCGCGATGGTTCGTGTTTCCTTGGTTTCGGTTGTGAGCCCGCCACGAACGGGACAGTGGACCGGCCCCGTCACCGCGTCCGCGCCGGCGTCGACCGCCCGCTCGATTGCGCTTGGCCACGTTTCCTCGATGCGGTGGTCCTGATCGAGCAGCGCCACCACCCCCTCGCTTGCGGCCGCCAATCCGGCGTTTCGGGCGGCGTTGATGTTGCGGTCGGCGATTTCGACGAGGCAATCCACGTCGGACCGGTCGTGGATCATACCACTGGTCCCGTCCGTCGAGGGCCCGTTGACGACGACCGTTTCGGCGGCCGGCAGCGACTCCCGGATCGCGTCAAGACACGCCGCGAGTCGCTGCCGACCGTTGAGCGTCGGGACCACGACGGAAAACTCCATACCGCTCCGTAACGCTCCGGAACACTAAAAACGCGGTGGAACACGGTCCGGTAAGCACCTACTCGCGGATGCGGGCGTTCCAGTACGATACCGACGACAGGAGGTCGCCGACGCCGGTTCGGCCGGCTTGCGTATCGGCCCGGTAGATCGCATCGGCCAATGAGTTCGGGATCGCCCGATACAGCCCGTAGGGCAACAAAAAGTCGTGTTCGCCCGAAACCAGATCGAACCCCGCGCGGTCGAGCATGCTCCGGACGCTGCGTTCGGAGTAGAGGCGCGACCCCATCGGTAATAGCCAGTTGTAGATCGAGCGCGTACTCGGCGTGTTGAACGTATCGAACACGAGCCGATCGCTAGTGACCCGGCGGATCTCCGCGAGATAGCGATCCGGGTTCGGGATTAGGTGGAAAAACCGCATCGCAAGCACCGCATCGAAATAGTCGTCGGGAAAGGGAAGTCGGGCGGCGTCGCCCCGGATGAACTCGACGTTCCCCGGGAGGTCGGCACTGCGGGCTCTCTCGCGGCCCTGGGAAAGCATCGCCGCGGAGATATCGAGGCCGACCACGTCCCCGCCGTGGGCCGCGAGTATCGACGAAAACCGGCCGGTCCCACAGGCGATTTCGAGGATCCGCGTTCCTTCGAGAGGTTCGAGCGCCGACAGCACCGCCTGTTTCTCCCGGCGGTCGATCAGGCGACCACCGCGGGAAAAGCGCTTGTCCTCGTACGCTTCCGCTATTTCGGTCGCCTGGTACCACTCCTTGCCTTTCACACCCCGTGATCGCCCGGCGAACGATAAAACGCTACTGAATCCTAATCGGTCTGGTCGGTGGCGTCAACCCGGTCGGGCCGGATCTTGACTATTACCCGGTCACCCGGGTCCTCGCCATGATAGGGGTACTCATCGACGTCCATGTACCGTTGGGCCAGCGCGTCGATGTGCTCGACCGCCCCGTCCTCGGTCACCTCGTCGACCTCACCCCGGATCGAGAGGTACCGATAGGGGTTGTCCGGATCGATGATCGAAACGCCGATCCTCGGATCGTCAGTGATGTTCTGTTCTTTTTGTCGCCCGCGAGTGGTGTTGAAAAGCACGTGCTCGCCGTCGTAGTCGATCCAGACGGGCGTTACCTGCGGCGTCCCCTCGGGCATCAGTGTTGCAACGTGTGCGAACGTCTTTTTCTCGAACAGGTCCTCGTAGTCGGCGGGAATTCCCTCCATACACGCCCGTTCGGCGAACGGGCCCAAAACCGTTCCCCAGGTATGAGAATAATACTCCTTAATGTATATTTATTGTTTTCACATCCATATAGCCAAGGTTTACGACGGACGGGTTGTCACAAGTGGGCATGAGCACGAGATCCGAGGAACGCTCGATGGGGGCTGAGGCGGTCCTCTCCGAGGAGGAGTACAGGGCGCGACTGGTCGAGTTACCGCCGAGCGCGAAGCTGATCGCCAAAGTGCTCGAAACCGACGCGCCGCTTTCCCAGGGTCAACTCGCGGAGGAGTCGTTGCTTCCCGACCGGACGGTCCGGTACGCCCTGAATCGCCTCCAAGAAACCGAGATCGTCGGCTCACGGTACAGCTTCCGGGACGCCAGAAAACAGGTGTATTACCTCCGGCGGTAACGGCTTTTCCTTCGGGACGCGAACGCCCGGTATGGTCGTGGAGATCACCCGGTTTTCCGTCGAAACGCCGACCCGCGCACCGACGGGGGCGACGAACGCCTATCTGTTCGAAATCGACGAACCTCTGCTCGTCGATCCCGCCGCCCGGACCGACGCGCTGGATAACGCCGCCGACCGGGCCGCACATCTCGCGGTCACGCACACCCATCCCGATCACGTCGGCGCGGTCGCCGAGTATGCTTCGGAGTGTACGGTCTGGGCGCTCGCCGGCCACGAACCGCGCTTTCGGGAGGCGACCGGCATCGAACCCGACCGGACCTTCGCCGGTGGCGACTCGATTGCCGGCGTCGGGGTCCTCGAAACGCCCGGCCACGCGCCCGATCACGTCGCGTTCGCCCGCGACGGGGCCGTCGTCTGTGGTGATCTCACCATGGCCGATGGGAGCGTCGCCGTCGGTGGCAAGGGCGCGGACATGCGGGCGTATCTCGACTCCCTGCGCCGGGTGCACGACCGCGACTTCGACCACCTGTACCCGGGTCACGGACCCGCTATCGAGGAGTCACGGGAACGACTCGACCGGCTGATCGATCACCGCCTCGAACGTGAACGCCAAATCCTCGATGCCGTCGAGGCCGGCAACGAAACCGTCGAGGAACTCCTCGACACCGCCTACGGGAAGGACCTCTCGGGGGTGCGCGATCTCGCAGGTGCGACCGTTCGCGCCCACCTCGACAAACTCGCGGGCGAGGGACACCTCACTTGGGACGGCGAGCGCGCACGCCTCTGACGACGCGCTTTTCTCCCTCAAGGCGCTGGCTCCGGTATGGAGTCGCTCGAAGCCGAACTCGACCGCGCCCGCGATCTCGATGTCGGGGAGCTCGCCGACGCCATCGAATCCATCGGCTTCGAGTGCACCCGGTGTGGAGCCTGCTGTAAGAGCGAGGTCGAAGAGCCCCATACCGCCACGATCTTTCCCGACGAAGTGCGTGAGATACAGGAGCGAACCGACTACGACTACCGCGATGTCGCCCGGCCGATGCCCTACGGGGTGAGCGAGGGTGAAAACGGCCCCGAGGGCGAGACCTTCGAGTGGGCGCTCGCCACCGACGGCTGTGGGGACTGTACGTTCTACGAGGAATCCGACGCCGACGGCACCGGGGCCTGTACCGTCCACGAGGACCGCCCGCTGATCTGCCGCACCTATCCGTTTAGCGTTTCAGTGGGTGGGATGAGCCAGCCGATGGGCGAGGCCGTCGACGAGGAGGGCATGGTCCACGCCCACGAGTGTGAGGGATTGGGCCGCGACATCTCCCGCGAGGACGCCGAGGACCTCGCCCGCGCGCTCAAAACGCGGGCGATCCGCGAACTCGAAGAGGCCATCGGGGTCCGCGAGAACTACGGGCCCGTCGACCGCAACCCGGGCGAGGTCGTCGTCCACGATTCCGAGGGGGCTAAAAACGGGGATGGAATGCCCCGAGCGGACGACAGTTCTATAACGGGCGATACGCAAGGTTGATCCGGAGCTCTACCCATGGAAATCTCTGATAACCTGTTGTGTCTGTTCAACGCCGAACTCACCGCCGACGACGAGGGCAACGTCATCGAGGTTCCACAGAGCGAGATCGACACCGGATCGCTCGAACCCGGCGAGACCTACCGCGTCGCGCTCATCTCGACCGACGCGGTCGAATCCGAGACCGAAACCGGGGGCCGCTCGTCGAAACCCACCACCGAGCCCCAGCCGCCCGTCGAGCCCGGCGAGATCCGCTACGTCGAGATCGAGGACATCGGCAAACAGGGCGACGGCATCGCGCGCGTC
>CAYOFZ010000162.1:0-4432 GCA_964403315.1 uncultured Halobacteriales archaeon
GCGTGATTCGGCTCCCCGAGAGGTAGTTGTACGCCTCGCCGGTCGCCGCCGCCTCGTCGGTCTCGACGTCGTCGTCGCCGTCTTCGGGCTCGGTGCCAGATAGGAGGTTCGCGGCCGACGGCATACCAGCGCCGACCTCTTCGTGGGCGGCGTTCGGGATGGGTTCGGCCGTCCGGGTCAGTTCCTCGCGGGCGGACTCGAGGTCCGTAATCGTCCCGTCCGCAACACCGAGTCCGGCGACGCCGGCCGCAACGGGGCTCGCCATGCTCGTGCCCGTGAGAACGTCGCCCGACGCGCTCTCGAGTTGACAGCCCGGCGCTGCCACGTCGATCTCTGCTCCGGCGGTCGAACCCCCGGAATTGTCCGTGAGTCCGTTGTGCGGCCCGATGTTGCTGTAGTAGGCGCTTTTGGCCTCGCTCGGTAGGGCGACTGTCGTCGAACCGACGGCGATCGAATGCTCGCTCGAGGCTGGGGTAGCGACCCATCGGGACGCCTGTCTGTCATTGCCCGCCGCGACGAGCGGAATCACGCCCTGTTCGACAGCGTAGGCGAGTGCGTCGTCGATCGCTTGGGAGTACTGCGGGCTTCCGAGCGAGAGGTTCAACACGTCCACGCCTTCATCGCCAGCTTTCCGAATCGCCGCGGCGATATCGTCCAACGCCCCGCTGCCCTGGTCGTCCAGCGCTTTCAGACCGAGGACTGACGCGGCGGGCAGAAACCCCTCGAGCGAGGCGTTATCGGGTGTCCGCGCTGCGAGGGCGGCCGCACACCAGTCGCCGTGGCCGTTCCCGTCGGTGGTCTCGCCGATCCCCGATGGGTCGCCGCTCGCAACGAAGTTCGTCGATTCGGGGAGCAAGCGCGTGTTGCCCTCGCTGTCGTCGAGCCACGCCGTATCGGAGACGCCCGTGTCCGCAACCGCGACCGTCACGCTCGACGTGTCGGGGAGTGTTACGTCGTCGCTTGTGGCGGCGGTCGCCTCGCGGGCCGCGAGCATGGCGTCTTCTTCCATGTCGCCGTCGAAGGCCACGCCGGTCGGGTTCGGCGTCCCGCTCGAAAACGTCGAGAGGAATAGCGACTCGAGGGCACCGAAGCCACCCCATTCCGATTCGCCCGCGGGCGTGAGTGGGTCCGCAAGCGAGACCGTCCGATTGAGTTCGATCGACTCGATGTAGGAGAGCCCTTGCAGGCCGTCGCCGAGCCACCGTTCGCGGTTTCGGACGCCGATATCGGCCGGTGGCGCGATAAGCGTCGCCATACCGCTCGCTTCGTGCTCGCGTTCGTCGATCGACTCGCGGTCGTCGCCGCTCGAGATCCAATCGCGCAGCGCTGCGAGGTTATCCGAACGCTCGCTTGCATCCGAACCGCTGACCGACACGATCCAACTCGGGCGGTCGTCGGAGTGGATTACGGCGTCCTCCGGTGGCGACCAGCCCATAATACCGGGCGTTGTCGTCGGGGCCAGCGACGCGAGGCCGACCGTGCCAGCGCCGAGGCTATACATGAACTGTCGTCGGGAGTGGTCTGTCATTGGTGTGTCCTCCGTCGGTGAACGACGATACTGGCGGGGACCAGCACTGCGAGGCCCACGCCCGATGGGACGGCGAGATTCGTCGGGAGAATGCCCCCGATGAACGGAATGCTACCGAGCCACTGCGAGGCCTGGTGACTCGCACGGTCGAGGTAGCCAGCCGATTCGACGACGGAGACCGTTAGCGACCCGTCGGGCTCGGTGTAGGTCCGGACGACGTGTTTGCCGTCCGAGGGTTTGTCGACCGATCCGTGTCGGGTGTCCCCAGCGTGAGTGATCGGATTCCCGCCGAACCCAGCCGCCGAGCGCCAGTATAGCGTCGTCGACCGTGGATTCGTCAGGTGGATATTGACCGGGATGTTGGATTGGACGCGCTGTTCCGAGCTTCCATAGAGCACGTTCACGTCGATCGTGTGCGTCGTGCCCTGCATGGCGTTGCTCGGTTTGATATTGAGTTCTCCGGGGCCGTCGGAGTCGTCGGCGATGACATCAACCGAGAGCGTGCCGGCGTTGGACTCGAGGCGTGCCCCATCCAGTTGCTCGCCCGTGACCGCGTAGATGCCAGTCATGGCGTTCGGCGAGCCCGATGCTCGGACTGTTGCCGGATCGGAGCGAGACTGCTGTTTCGCGTCGATGCGTTCGGTGACGGTGAACTGATCACCCTGCTGGTTTTCATAGGCGAGTCGGACCGTGTGTGTGCCCTGTCCGTCGGTTTGGAACGAGGCACGGTCGCGTTCGTCATCGATGCTCGTCTCCAGTTCGGTGCCGTCGTCGTTCCACGCCTCTGCCGAGACGAGACTATCGTAGCCCGTGTCGTCGGTCGCGGCGATGCCGACGTAGACGCGCTCGGATGGGCCGGGCGCGAGTGTGCTGAAGTCAATCGCGTCGATGCCGGGAGCCGACCCCGACGCCGACGGGTTCATCCCACTGATTCGGTCGTCGAGGAGGCCGTCGGTGCCGCCACCGAATAGGCCGTCGCCGGTGGACGCCCCGCGCACGCGAATGTCGAACGCGGCCGGGTCCGAAGCGTCGATCGGGAGATCGTTGAGTACCAGAACTTGGTTCTGATTCGCGAGTCCGCGGGATTCAACCGAGTAGAAGTCCTCGCCGATCGGTTCGACCGTCCCGTCAGACCAGTGGATTTCGGGAGCGATGCTGTCCGGATCGACGCTGCCCGGAAGCGGGTACTCAAGCCCGATCCCGCCATCGCTCACGTTGAGCGGTGAGTCACCGAGATCGGGTGGTTCGATCTCTCCGATGCCCGCGAGGGCCACCTGCATGTGACTGATTTCCGTGCTCTGTTCCTCGGCGATCAGATCTTCTGCGGCTTGCGTTTCCTCAAACTCGGAGCGCTCGAGGTATCTGGATTCCGCGCCCGGAACGGTCTCGACGAGCGTTTTGTGGTCGGTGTAGATCCGCTCACGGGTCTGGTTTTCCAGTTCCGAGAACCGCTGGTCGTACTCGTTTCGCAGCTCGTCGACCGTCTCGTTGAGGCGTTGGGAATCGAGGAACGACATGAGGTCCGCAAAGCTCTCCATGTCGCCCATCGGGACCTCTGGCGACCGGTAGACCGTCACGGTAACGTTCTCGGCCGGCGCTTCAACCGTGCTCGGTTCGGGACTCGGCAAATAGAAGCTGCCGTTGTAGTCCTGAAGCTGGAACTGCCGTAAGTCCTCGAGCGAGGCGTTCTGTGGGTTCTCGAGGTTTTTCAGGAGTTCGCCGTCGGCCTTCATCGCCTTGAGATCCGTGGTGACGGCGTTCGACGGAACGTCCAGTGAGAACTGGCCGTTCGCATTGGTTCGGACCGTCGACCGAACGACGTGATCCTGAGAAAGCAGGTCACGGATTCGGTTCGCCCGGTCGGTCAGTTGTCCGGCTTCGTTCTTGAGTTCGCTTTCCCACGCGCTCGTGAGTTCGCTAGGACTTCCGACTGCGAACGTGTACCCGCGCTCGCGTGCGTCTTCGGGATATGCAACGTAGAATCCCGACTGGAGGCTCGTGCGGACGCCCGGGATATCGGTGCCACTGGAAAGTGGCCCGCTCCCGCCGACGTTCGCGATCGTGGTCGTGTCGCGTTCCATCCGATTGATCGTCTCGCCGGTCGGGCCGATCTGCTCGATGATGATCGTTTCCGAGGTCGTCGAGCCCGGGAACGAGTTGTCGACCTGATTATCGCCGATGAGTCCCGTGCCGTCGGACGGGTCCCACGCTGTCATGATTACCTGTTGGTCACTGTCGACCTGGACCGATGGGCTGTCCACACTCGAGGAGAGTTGCTGGATACCGCGGCTTTGGAACCCGAAGTCGTCGGCTTCGTGGACTAAGAGATAGTTGCCGTTCGCGTCGTCCATGTGCGACGACAGGTCGAAATCAGGATTCCACGAGTTCGGCTCAAGGTCAGTGAGCTCGTCGCGGAGTTCTTGTGCTTGGCGCTGGAGGCTCTTGGCGTCGCTTTCGTCGAGTGCCGGCTCGGTTATCGAGTGGGATATGAGCGTGGCGTTATCAACAGGGTCGCCGTGCTGGTCGGTTACCTGGCCGGTGATTGGTTGCGGTGTTACCTCGCCCGTTTTCGGTTCATTATATAATTCCTCCACTTCAGAAGCCGTTAAACTATCATGATATGAGCGCATTTCGTCAAAGCTGACTTCACTCACGCCAGTCGCGAACTGGAAATCGCCGGTCGTGACCATATCTCCCGTCGCGTTGTCCACTTTCCCACCATCTATATATAAGTTCAAACTGTCGGCTTCCTCGGATTCGTCTTCAACGAATGCGAGATGGTGCCAGTTATTATCATGATAGTTCTGTGATGGCGACACCATCGTCGAGAATCCACTCATATAGGTATTCGTGCTTTCAAGTCTATCATTAGTAACTTCAATTCTGAATCCACCATTTTCATTA
>CAYOFZ010000162.1:4442-4672 GCA_964403315.1 uncultured Halobacteriales archaeon
TGTCAAATATCACTCCAGTCTCATTTGTTTTGAACCAAAACGAGACCGAACCGCCACTATCGTTCTCAGACCATACTTCTAACTCCGGTGACTGGGCAACGCCAGATTGTGTGAAGGTGACTTTCTCGCCGTCAACGGTCGAATTTGAAAATGTTTCGCCGGTAGTATCAACGGCTAATCCATTTTTAGAATCGGTTAGAGTGCCGTCAAATGTCCAACTGTAGTCTGGG
>CAYOFZ010000163.1:0-4664 GCA_964403315.1 uncultured Halobacteriales archaeon
TGCCCTCCTCGCCGCCGATGTGGGGCAGGGCGTTGTCGATGATCTCCATCGAGGTCACGCCGTCGTAGCCCGCGCCCGAAACGGCCTGAAGGGTGGCGACCTGGACCGACGAGAGGCCGAATCGGTCGAGCGCCGCGAGGGTCGGCACCATCGTGATCGTCGAGCAGTTGGGATTTTTCACCATCGCCCCGTCCCAGCCGCGGGAATCGCGTTGTACTTCGAGGAGGCCGAGGTGGTCGGGATTGATCTCGGGAATCACCAGCGGCACGTCGGGGGCCATCCGGGAGTTCGAGGAGTTCGAGGAGACGAGATAGCCCGCATTTGCGAAGTCGGGTTCGACCCGCTCGCCCACCGAGGAGGGAAGCGACGAGAACAGCAGATCGACGTCGGGGATCGCCTCGGGATCGGTCGCCGAGACGGTCAGGTCGGCGACGTCGACCGGGATGGGCGTGCCGATACGCCATTTGGCGGCGTCGCGGTAGGGTTTGCCCGCGCTGTCCTCGCTTGCGGTCACGGCCACGAGGTCGAACTCGGGATGGGGATCGAGCAACTGGACGAGTCGCTGGCCGACCGCACCGGTCGCGCCGAGAACGCCGACAGTGTGAGTCATTGTCGGGGGTAGGGCGGCGAACCGGGAAAACGGTTTGGATCGGGAGGGAGTCCGCAAAAACTGCCGGCCTCCGTTGTCGGCCTACTGCTGGTCGTGTTTTCGGGTGACGTAGCCCGCGATGCGGTTGCGCACACCCTTCGATTCGACGTTGGTCAGTTCGCGGACGCTCCGTTTGTTGTGCTCGAAGTCGTCGCCGAAGGCCTCCGGATAGCGCTCCAGGAGGATCGTGCCCGTCTTTTTGACGTATGCCGGTTTGATTGCCATGCGCGGGGCTACTGGCGTATCGGCCTAAAAGGATTCGTTTCGCCCGGTCCATCCCGAGAGTTCGACCAGTCGAGAAAACGCCGCCCGCTCGCGCTCGCTTCCACAACGCTTGACGACGCCCTCGAAATACGCGAGCCGTCTTTCCAGTTCGGCGGTGTCGTAGGCCCCGACACCGAGCCGGGAGGCCGCCACCGTCGCCTCGATCACCGCGTGGTAGCCCCGGTTCGTCGTCGGAACGACCTCGCGCTCGATCCCCGCCTCGACCGGCGTGTGTTCCCATTTTTCCCAGTTCGTCCCGCCGGATTCACCCGCTCCAATCCGCTCGACCTCGACCCGCGCCCAGGCGTCGGCCGACGGAAGGATGGGTTCGTCGCGCTCGTAGATCCCGAGTGCGCTCTCGACGAAATCGACCGGATCACGGGTGAACTGAACGTAGCCCTCGCCTTCGCGGTGGAAATTCCGTCGCGTACGGGTGTCTCCCCACGTCCGGGACGTGATGGTATCACCCCCGACGAGCCCGAGCGCCGCGAAATTCCAGCGGTCGTTCGGTCCCAGCGTCGCCACGACCGATTCGGTCACGCCGTCGAGTTCGACGGGCCAGTCGCTTTCGCTCACACTTCGGCCCCCCGTTCGAGTGCGATGAACAACCCGGCAGCAGTGATGTCGGCGGTCGTGCCGGGATTGATCCCCGTATCGACCAGCTCGTCCGCAAACTCCTCGATGAGCGCCCGGTCGCCCTCGCGTGCGGCTTGAGCCCGAGTCATCACACGGTCCGCGACCGCCTCGCCGTGCTGTTTGGTGACGAGAGTATCGGGCCGACGCGCGAGGAGTTCGAGAAAGACCGCCGCACCGCGTTCCGAGAGCGGCCCGTCGAGTGCTTCGATCCGCTTGGCCGCATGAAACGACCGCTCGAAGCCGCCCGTCCACTCCCGGGCCACATCGTCGGCGTCGTCTCCGAGTTCCATCACGTCGCACAGCGTCACCTCGTGGTCTTCGACCGCCGGGATCGCCTCATTTCCCCGCCGAACGTCGAGTTCGGCGGCCTCGGCGGGCGGATCATCGACGAACACCGAGCAGTGCTCGAACGCCCGGTAGAAGTCCGCGGCGTCCTCGACGGTCGTCGATTCGACGATCTCACGAACGCCCTCCGGGGAGAGCTCGTCCGCCGCGGCGGCCCGCACCAGCGGAACGAGCAGGAGTAGCGCGCCGAACTGGGTGTTGCCTCCCTGCTGGTCGGCCATGCCAGCAACCGCCCGCTCGAAGGCTTCGCCGACGGGCCCGCCGTCTTCGACGGACTGCAACCCCTCCCGTGCGCCGACCGCACCCGCGAGGAAGTGTTCGAAACGCAGGTCGTCGAGGTCGCGCCGCCGATCCACGTTGCCCGGTTTGGGCGTGCCCGAAACCTCCAGTAGCAACGCGAGTTCCGCGTTTTCGGCGGGCATTTTCATACCGTCGCCTCCCGCGCGAACCACTCCTCGACGGCCTTACCGACCCGGGCGAGCACCCGGGGGTCGTCGCTCGGCCGACCGACGCTGACCGCGTCCGCGCCGTAAGCGAGGTACTCGCGGGCGCTTTCGGCGTCGCGGACTTCGTTGTTGGCGATCACGAACAGGTCGGTCGCGTCGGCGACTTCCCGGATCACGGATTCGAAATCCATCGCGTCGACGTGGATCGCCTCGGCTCCTACGGCCTCGATCCGTCGGGCGGTTTCGGGAAGATCGACGCCGGGCACTTCCGCACGGACTTTCACGCTCACCGTCGCATCCGTTTCGGCGGCCGTGTGGACCTGTTCACAGAGGCGGTCGGTGTCCCGGAGGAGGGTTTCGCCACAGCCGACCCCTCTGAGTTCGTTCTGTCGGCAGTGGGCGTTGACTTCGAGGAGCGCACCGTGATCCCGACACACCGCCGCGGCCTCGCGGACCGGCTCCGTCGTGGTGCTCCGGACGTTGAACCCCGCCCGAAGCGGGGCGTCTTCGAGGGCCGCGAGCTGGTCGTCGATGAAGGCGACGGGATCGGGCGGCAGGAACTCCTCGCGGTTGCGCGCGACCAGTTTCCGGGCGGCCTTCCGTGACTTTTCGTCGAGCGCGATCCCACCCAGCATCGCCGCGCCGACGTGGTCACTCGCCGCCCGGGCCCACGCGGCGTCGGCCTGGCCGCTCAGGCTCGCGGCGGCGAGTCGTGGACTGAACATCACGCCACCTCCAGCGCATTGCTGACCGCGCGGGCGACGCGTGCGGCGTCCTCTTCCGATCCCATTGCGGTATCGGTTCTGACGACGGGCCGGTCGAGGTCGGTGTTGTCGGCCTCATCAAGGACGAATGCATCGGCGAAGGGGTAGGCCTCCGCCACCCCGGCCGTCGAGGGTTCGTGGCCGGTCGCAGCCATGAGTTCGCCCGCGGGTCCCGAAAAGACCCGATCTTCGATGAACGGCGAGACGGCGACGACCGGCGTTTCCGCGAGCGCCGCCTCGACGCCCTCGACCGCGCGGATCGGCCCGACGCTCGTGATCGGGTTCGAAGGACCGATCACCACGGGATCGTCGAGCGCCTCGCGGACCGCGTCGGTTCCGGCGGGCTCGCCCCGGAACTCCACGCCCTCGATGGCGGGCTCACCAGCGTGGCCGACCCAGAACTCCTGGAAGTGCATCGGTCCGCGGCCGGTGTAGATGAGTGTCGCCAGCGGGTCGTCGCTCATCGGCACGAGATCGACCGCGATCCCGAAGGCATCCGCCAGGATCCGGGTGACCTCGGTGAGGCTGTGCCCCTCGTCCAGTAGGCTCGTCCGAACCAGATGGACCGCGCGGTCGCGGTCGCCGATGAACATGAACTCCGCGGCCGCCGAGAAGCGCCGCCAGCGCGCGATCTCGCGGCCAGCGGTCTGTTTTTCGTCGGAGAGATATCGAGGTCCGGATTCGAGATCGGCCGCGTCGGCGAGGTCCCGGAGGGAGTCGTGTGTCGCGTGGGTGTCGCCCTCGATCCCCCACCACGTCTCGCGGTCGAGGACGCCCCCGCGCTCGAAGAGAACGGTATCAAGATCGGGACAGACAAGCAGGCCACCGAGTTCGATGTCCTCGCCAGTATTGGCGATCACCGCCGTCTCCTCGGGGGCGAAAACGTCGTTGGCCCCCGAGAGGAGCTTTGGCGTGCCCGTGCCCCCGGAAAGAAACGTGACCATACGCGGGGTAGGCCGGGGATCGGCCTTAAGCACTCGCCCTCAGTAGGGGATCAGCATGAGCGCGATGGCGGCATCCACCGGCGGTTTAATGTATAGCGGGCCAAGGATCGGACAATGAAGACGATCAAGGACAGCGTCCACGACCACATCGAGGTCGATGGCGTGGCGCGAGCACTTCTCGACACCCCCGAAGTCCAGCGCCTTCGGCACGTCAAACAGCTCGGCACCGTCTCGCTGGTCTATCCCTCGGCCAATCATACCCGCTTCGAGCACAGCCTCGGAGTCTACCACCTCGCCTGTGAGGCGCTTTCCCGACTGGGCGTCGAGGGCCGTACCGCCGAACGGGTGCAGGCGGCCGCCATCCTCCACGACATCGGCCACGGTCCCTACAGCCACAACGTCGAGAGCGTGATCGAGCGCCACACCGGCAAGCACCACGAAGACGTGGACGACCTGCTCACATCCGGCGAAGTCGGCGAGGCCCTCCGCGAACACGACCTCGATCCCGGTCGGGTCGCCGACCTGATCGCCGGCGAGGGCCAGTACGGGCAACTGGTTTCGGGCGAACTCGACGTCGACCGGATGGACTACCTCGTCAGGGACGCCCACCACACCG
>CAYOFZ010000164.1:0-4650 GCA_964403315.1 uncultured Halobacteriales archaeon
TCGCCGAGATCGGCCTCGACTACGTCGTCCTCACGAGCGTGGACCGCGACGACCTCTCCGATCAGGGCGCGGCCCACTTCGCACAGACCATCCGAGAGATCAAAGATCGCCACCCCGGTATCTTAGTCGAGGTGCTGATCCCTGATTTCCGGGGCGAACCCGACCTCGTGCGGAAGATCATCGACGCCAGTCCCGACGTGATCGCCCACAACGTCGAAACCGTCGAACGCCTCCAGTGGCCCGTCCGGGATCGCCGCGCGGGCTACGAACAGAGCCTCTCGGTACTGGAGCAAGTGAGCGAGGAATCCGATATTCACACGAAAACCAGCCTGATGTTGGGCGTCGGCGAGTACGGCCATGAAATCTATCGGACGCTCTCGGATCTGCGCGAGGCCGACGTCGACGTGGTGACGCTCGGCCAGTACCTCCAGCCCTCGCGCAGTCACCTCGATGTCTCCCGCTACGTTCATCCCGACGCCTTCGAGACGTGGCGGCGGGTCGCCGAGGAGGAATTAGGCTTTCTGTACTGTGCCTCGGGGCCGATGGTGCGCTCGTCGTACAAGGCCGGCGAACTGTTCGTCGAGGCGGTGTTGCGAGAGGGCAGATCCATCGAGGACGCCCGCCACAAAGCACGCGCGAGCGACTAACGAAGACCCAGCGATGCGGTCCGACCCCCCGATCAGCCGGATCGAACGGGAAGTCGTGTGGCCAGTACGGTGGCGACGTTCCGGAGCCGCGAGGTGCCAAACAGCGCGACAAGCACCCCGCCAACGGTGTTGAACGCCAGATCGAGGACGATATCCCTAGCTCCGTACTGGGCGAGGACTGCCTCGCCACCGATGATACTCGCCACTCCACCCGAGGCGAATTCGAGGATCTCCCAGACGACGCCGAACGCCAGCACGAACACGACGACGAACGCACCTATGAACACTGGGGGAATGGTCAGACTGTCGTAGTGGAGATCGAGAGCGCGGGCGCTCGCGTAGCCCGCACCGGCGACCACCGACGCCGAGAGGGTGTGTGTCACGGAGTCGTACCAGCCGAACCACTGGTAGGGACCGACTGCGCCGACGGCGTGGAGAAACACCGCGAGCGTTATCCAAGCGACGAGACCAGCATCCATCGGAAGCCCGAGATCCCGTTCGAGGACCGCCGGGAGGAACGTCACCGCGAGCGAAACGCCGGCGTTGATGACCAACCCCCACCGAAACGTGACGAGGGCAAACAGCGTCAGGCCGGCGAGCAGGGCCTGCATCCCCCGCACCGCGAACACAAGGGTCGCGTCCTCGTCGCCGTCGGCGGACGCAGTCGATTCGGGTGCCTGTTGACCATTGTCGTCACCGTCGTCTTCAGTGCTGTCTCCGAGGTCGAACGCCTCCGTGCCGGTCGATTCGTGCCACCGGAGATACGCCCATGTCAGCGGCCCGGCGGCGATCCCTACGGCACTGGCGAACACGATGTCCCACATCAACCGGCTCACCTCCTCGATGATGCCCGTCCCCAGGACGACGCCGACCGCATAGCGCACCATTGACCGGACGCCAACGCCCGCCAGCGTCACCAGCACTACCAATACCACGGCGACTCCCGGCGTCAGTTCGACCGGCGAGAACACGTGTAGTTCGACGATGACGAGGAACGCAAGCGCGGCGATAGCCAGATACGAGGCGGCCCGCAAGAACGGCGGCGGCGCGTTGAGGACGTAGAGAGCAACGGGAACGGAACCGACCGCGAGCACCTCCCAAGGCGGCATGGCGGACGCGGTACGATAGGTCGCCGCCGGGAAAAGCGCCACCGCAACCATCGTCGCCGAAAGCCCACCCCAGAAGAGCGCTCCGAACGCGAGGGATCCGGCGGCGACCACCGCCAGCGCGAACACGACCGCCCAGGCGAGTACCGTGTTGGTGCGGTTGCTCTCGATGACGGCACTCAGGGGCATTCGACTGGAGACACGCGATCCGATTCGATCATCCGTACCCTCGAAGCATCGCTACGGAATGGCATCAGTGTTGTCCCCGCCCCCAACCCCGCTCCGTTCCCGTCAGGGCCCGTTCCGAACAAACCGGTCGGGGTCGGTTTCCGTGAGGACAACGATACGACTCCCCGTCTCGGATCGATACGGAGTACGCGAGTGTTCGATTTTATCCGCCTACGGTCAGAGTACGTCATCATAGCTACCCACCTATACGGATATTGTCCGTTCTTGGCGACGAGAACCGAACCCACCAAACAATCGTTACGAAAATCCTATAACCCGAGCGGGAGAGGATTGGAGTATGCCGAGGTGTACCTTCCCGTGAGCACGATACAGCGCGACTCCGCGGAGCGCATACGGTGTCTCGACGAGGACGGATCGGTGGTCGACGGGAGCGACCTCCCCGACCTCGACGACGAGGCGATGGTCGATATCTACCGACAGATGCGCCTGGCCCGCCGTTTCGACCAACGCGCGGTGAGCCTCCAGCGCCAAGGCCGGATGGGCACCTACCCACCCATGTCGGGCCAGGAGGGCGCACAGGTCGGGAGCGCCTACGCGCTCGACGAGGAGGACTGGCTGTTTCCGAGCTACCGCGAACACGCCGCGGGACTCGTTCGGGGACTGTCGCTGAAACGAACGCTTCTGTACTGGATGGGCCACGAGGCGGGCAACCGGATCCCAGAAGAGGCGAACATCTTCACCGTCGCGGTGCCCATCGCCACCCAAATCCCCCACGCGACGGGCGCGGCCTGGGCCTCGAAGCTCAAAGACGAGGAGAAGGCCTTCGTCTGTTATTTCGGCGACGGTGCGACCAGCGAGGGTGATTTCCACGAAGCGCTCAACTTCGCGGGCGTGTTCGACACGCCGAACGTCTTTTTCTGTAACAACAACCAGTGGGCGATCTCCGTCCCACGGAATCGCCAGACCGCGAGCGAAACCCTGGCACAGAAGGCGGATGCCTACGGGTTCGAGGGCGTCCAGGTCGACGGGATGGACCCGCTGGCGGTGTATCGGGTGACCCGCGACGCCGTCCGGAAGGCCAAAGATCCCGACGACGAGCACCGGCCCACCCTGATCGAGGCGGTCCAGTATCGGTTTGGAGCCCACACCACCGCTGACGACCCCTCGATCTACCGCGAGGACGCGGAGGTAGACGAGTGGAAGGCCAAGGACCCGATCCCGCGGATGGAGGCGTTTTTGCTCGACAACGGCTACCTCGACGGGGAAGGTATCGATGCCATCGAGAGCGAGATCGAAGACGAGGTCGCCGATGCAATCGAGGAGGCCGAATCCGTCGAGCGCCCCGAGCCCGCCGAGATGTTCTCGGAGGTGTACGCGGACATGCCAAAACGGCTCGAAGAACAGCTCGAATGGTTCGAGTCGATCCGCGAGAAACACGGCGACGACGCGTTTCTGGAGGGACACTGATGGCCCAAACACAAACGGACACGCAAACCCTCACGCTCGTGGAGGCGGTCAGGGACGGCCTGCACGACGAGATGGCCGACGACGAGGAGGTGATCGTCATGGGCGAGGACGTCGGCAGGAACGGCGGCGTGTTCCGGGCGACTGAGGGGCTGTTCGAGGAGTTCGGCGATGATCGGGTGATCGACACGCCGCTTGCGGAATCGGGCATCGTCGGCACCGCCATCGGGATGGCCGCCTACGGCCTGCGCCCGGTGCCCGAGATCCAGTTTTCGGGTTTCATGTACCCGGGGTTCGACCAGATCGTCTCCCACGCCGCACGCCTGCGCACCCGCTCGCGAGGACGGTACACGTGTCCGATGACGCTGCGGGCACCCTACGGTGGCGGCATTCGCGCGCCCGAACACCACTCCGAGTCGAAAGAAGCCTTCTACGTCCACGAAGCGGGCCTGAAGGTGGTCGTGCCGAGCACGCCCCATGACACCAAGGGACTGCTCATCGCCGCGATCCGGGACCCCGATCCCGTCGTCTTTCTCGAACCCAAGCTGATCTACCGGGCGTTCCGGGAGGAGGTGCCTGACGGGTCCTACGAGGTCGATTTGGGCGAGGCCGCCGTCCGACGCGAGGGAAGCGATGTTTCGGTGTTCACGTGGGGTGCGATGACCCGCCCCACCCTCGAGGCCGCCGAGAACATTGAGAATGAGATCGACCCCGAGGTGGTCGATCTGCGGACGCTGTCGCCCCTGGATGAGGAGGCCATCGTCGAGTCCTTCGAGAAGACCGGCCGCGCCGTGGTGGTCCACGAAGCGCCTAAGACCGCGGGGTTAGGAGCGGAAATCGCCGCGACGATCCAGGAGAAGTCGTTGCTGTATCAGGAAGCACCCGTACAGCGCATCACCGGCTTCGACACGCCGTTCCCGCTGTACGCGCTGGAAAACTACTACATGCCCGAACCCACCCGCATCGAGGAAGGTATCCGGGAGGCCGTCGAGTTCTGACCATGGTTCGTGAGTTCGAACTCCCCGACGTGGGCGAGGGCGTCGCCGAGGGCGAGATCATTCAGTGGCTGGTCGAACCCGGCGACGAAGTCAGCGAAGACCAGTCGGTCGTGGAGGTCGAAACCGACAAGGCCGTCGTCGAAGTGCCCTCCCCGGTCGACGGGGTCGTCGAGGAACTCCGCGCCGAAGCGGGCGAGGTCGTCCCCGTCGGCGAAGTGATCATCACCTTCGCGGTCGAGGGCGAGG
>CAYOFZ010000165.1:0-4593 GCA_964403315.1 uncultured Halobacteriales archaeon
CGATGGTGACGTCGCGCTGTTCGATGGCCTCCCGGAGGCGGTCGTTGGCGACGCTTTCTGCGGTGTGGATGCTCGCATCGAGATCCTCGACCGCGCGGGTGAGCCGGTCGAGTTCGGCGTCGCCCCGAACCTCGCCGTCGGGACCAAGCCGGTCGAGGGTGGTTTCGAGCACGTCGAGATCACAGGGCGGGTCCATGTCGGCGATGCGGTGAACCCGGATCGCCGCCCGGATCGGCTCCCGATTTTCGGCGAAAAACGAGAGCACTCGTTCGGGAACGATCTCCGTAGGGGTTGTGAGCGCGTCGGGGTCGACCCGCACGTCGCCGTCGACCTCGACGCCCGCAAACGCCTTGTCGAGGGCGATCACCGTCGAGTAGCCTCGCGCGAGATCCGCCAGCCCGCGGGCGTCCTCGCACATCTCGACGGAAAGTTCCGGGATCGCCTCGCGGGCCTCGGCGTAGCGCTCGGCGTCGGTGGTGGCCAGACACCGGTCGCGCACCCGAACCTCGTCGGGGGCATCGAGGGGGTCGACCCCCGCCAGCGCCTCCTGGACCGCGGGATCGGGATCGCGTTCGAGCGCGCGGGCGGCGAACGCCCGCGCCTCCTCGATCCGGGAGGCCGCGGCGCTCGGATAGAAGGTTTCGAGGCGTTTTTCGGCATACCCCGTTACGGCGCGCTCCTGAAGGAGCGAGAGTAGTTCGCGGTGGATCTCGCGGGCGCGCTCGGTTTCGAGGATCCGGGCGGTGTCGTCGTGGGCGTGGCGGATGGCCCCGCGGGCGATCCGGGCGGACCGGCCTTCGTCGATCCCCGGTGCGTCCGCGAGCGCGGCCACATCGCCCTCACGCAGGGCGCGTTCGGCATCGGGAAGCTCCGCGAGGGCGGCGGCGGTTTTCGTCCCGATTCCGGGGATCGACTCGAACTCCATCGACCCGCCCGTATCGGGGCTGGCGAGAAAAACCTCTCGGCCGTCTTGTCGAGGCGACTACTCGTCCCAGCCGATCCTCCCGGATCCCGTCCGCTCCCACAGGATGAACGGACCGATCGCCAGGGTTCGTTTCGCCGCGGTGAGAATGCGGACGATATACGTGAGCAACAACAAAAAGGGAACGATCGTAGCCGAAAACGCCGCGCTGACGACGAGTAGCGGGGTACTCACGGCGAGAGTCGTGTCGGGAACGGCACTCGCGTCGAACAGAAACGCCATATACGCGGCGATTGTCACCGCAGGGACCCCCGTGTATACGAGCCCGCGCGAGAGATCGACGAGTTCCCACTGGAAGTACGTCGTCTGGAAATGCTCGCGTGCCGCACCGAAGAACATCAGCACGGTTACCAGCTCGTCAAGCGTATCCTTGGCCTCCGCCGAAAGCGAATCGGGATAGATACGGCGAATACGGCGTGCAGCGTAAATGTGTCTCGAATACTTGTAGTCCAACATCGCCTTGTGTGCCTCGAACGTCCCGAACTGGGCGCGCTGTAGTTGGCTGCTTATCCGTTCGGTGTTTTCGACCAGATCGTCCACGTAGGCGTGTACCTGTTCGCGGAGTTGTTGATCGGGATTGTCGGCGATAGCGTCCTCGAGTTCGTCCGCACGATTGCGCGCCGTCCCGATGAGCGTAGTGAGAAAGATCGACGGGGCTGCGGGACTCACCACCACGTCGGTAAGTTCCTCGGTGTCCTGGCGGAAGGTCATCGTGCCCTCCATCCGCTCGCGGAAGTCATCGAGCGGGGCGTTCGCCTGAGTGACCGTTAGCTGGCCGATTATCAAAGCGAAACTCACGACCGACATGACGGCGACGGTCATCGACTGAAACACCGAATTCGCCACATCGGCTTCTATGAGGGTTCGTATCGAACTGGGGCCGAACTCCCCGAGGACGACGAGGGACCCGAACACGCACGCTGCGAGCGCGCCGGTGAGGATCCAGCGGTTCACGCTGAGCAAGAGCCACAACTTGAGGCGACTCTCCTCGGCGCGCTCGGGCACCCGCACCGTGCTGCCGGATCGCTCGGAATCATCGGATCGGCTCACGTCGTGAGTATCGCCCGCCCGAAAAGAATAGATTGGGATCGAGAATCCGATCGATTCACGACTCAGTCGCCGAGATCGTGGTCGAACTCCTCGTTTGCGAGGTCTTCGAGGAGGTCCTCGACATCCTCCGTGGTATCGTCGCTAACGTCGTCCATCGCCTCGACGCTGTGGCCGCCGCCGTGGGCGGTCTGAAGCGCGTTCAGGTTGAGATTTCCGTCGGGATCGACCACTGGGAGTTTCAGGTCGGTGAAGTTCTCCGGCGGGAATCCCGACGCCGAGAGGACGAAATGGTCGTCGACCTCACTCAAGTCGTCCGTATCGAAGTCGTTCAACTGGGGCTCGTTCCAGTCTTCGTCGGTCGTGCCCGAGTAGTCGGGTTCGTGCATATCGTAGTCGGTCATGCATGAGTCGAGAACGGCCACCACCATGAAACCCGGGCCGAACGTGCCGGGACAACGCGCTTTTGTCCGCGGGCGCGCAAGCGATGGCCATGTCCACAACGGAGAAACTCGCCGCCGCGCGCGAGGATCTGGCCGAGCGCGACAGGGTGTTGATCGCCTTTTCGGGCGGGGTGGACTCCGGTGTCGTCGCCGCCATCGCCCACGAGGCACTGGGCGACGACGCCGTTGCCTGCACCGCCAAGAGCGAAACCCTGCCCGAGGCCGAACTCGACGACGCGGAACGGGTCGCCAGCGAGATCGGGATCCGTCACGAGATCGTCGAGTTCTCCGAGCTCAGTAGTGACGAATTCGTCGAAAACGACGGCGACCGCTGCTATCACTGCCGGTCGATGCGATTGGGGGAGATGTTCGACGCTGCAGAACGCCTCGGGATCGAAACCGTCTGTGACGGCACCAACGCCGACGATTCCGGCGAAGGCCACCGTCCCGGCCTGCAGGCGGTCTCGGAACGTGACGCCTACTCGCCGCTTCTCGAACACGGCCTGACCAAAGACGAGGTCCGCGAGGTCGCCGACTCCTACGGACTATCGGTCGCCGATAAACCCTCGATGGCGTGTCTCTCCTCGCGGATCCCCACTGGACTAGAGGTCACCGAAGAGCGCCTGACCCGCGTCGAGAAGGCCGAGGCACTGTTGCGGGCGTGGGGCTTCGCGCAGTTTCGCGTGCGCGATCACGACGGGCTCGCCCGCATCGAGATCGCCCCCGACGAGCTAGACGAGGCCCTCGACATGGAGTTCGTTAGGGCGACCCGCGCCCACATGGAGGACCTCGGATTCGAGCACGTCACCCTCGATTTACACGGCTACCGAACAGGAAGCGTCAGTCCCGAGAATACGGAAACCGAATCGAACACCCTCGACGCGGAGTATCCGACCCCGGAGTGATTCCGGATCGATCAGTCGGTGGTCGGTTGGTCGTCACGGCGTTCATCGACGACGTCGATGGGAATGCCGGCGACCCTCTCGTCATCGCGCTCGCCGAAACCGGCGCTCAGAATGCGGGTGAGCGCTTCCTCGACGGTCTCGTCGGTTTCGATGATGTCTTCCTCCTCGACTTCGATGACGAACCCGCTGGTGATGTTGGGTGCGGTCGGCATGAAGAGTAGTTTCCGGCCGTCGGGGGCTTCACGACCGGTTTTGAACGCGGTCATGCGGATGTCCTCCCAGGTTTCGATTTTGACCGGCGACTGGAGATCGGCCGTCCCGGTAAGCGCGGTTTCGACGGCCATCTTCGAGGCGTTGTAGACCACCCGGAGGCCGGGCACGCGGTTCATGACGTCGTCGATGCCCGACTCGACCAGCGATCCCATGGCGGTCCGCATCAGGTAGCCGACCGCGAACACCAACAGAACGAACACGATGAGCGTGATGAACACCCGCAGTGCGGGGTCCTCGATGGTTTCGGTCAGCGGGAGGTTCGCGATGAACCCGAAAAGCCAGTAGACGACCCAGATGGTGACGATGATCGGGACGAGAACGACCAGCCCGCTGGCCATGTCCCGCTTCCACGTTGACATCGATCCGGCCTTCGAGGGCAATCCTCAAAGACCCTTTCATCGACCCAGAAGCGCCCGGAGCGCGAACGTTGCGTTCTCCTTTCGTTCCATCACCCGGCGATAGAAATACGACGGCCAACGCGAGCCGTAGGGGACGTACTGGTAGAGGTCGTACTCGCGGGCTAGGTCCTCTTGGGCGTCCTCGCGGACCCCCATCAGCATCTGGATCTCGAAGGGAGTCCCGTGGGCGTCGTGAAGCTCCCGGGCCCGGTCGATCATCACGGGGTCGTGGCTACCGACCGCGATCCCGCCGTCGTAGGCCTCGAACATGTATTCGAGGTACTCGCCGTACACCTCATCGACTCGCTCGCCGCTCCGGTAGGCGACCGTCGCCGGCTCGTCGTAGGCACCCTTCACGAGGCGGACCTTCCCCGGCACGCCGGCGAGGCGTTCGATGTCGTCGCGGGTACGCTTGAGATTGGCCTGGAGACAGACCCCCATTCCGCCGCCGCGAGCCTCGACGAACTCCTCGAAGGCATCGAGCGTGGCGTCGGTCGTGGTGTGGTCCTCCATGTCGAGCCAGATGAACTGGTCGTGGTCGTCGG
>CAYOFZ010000166.1:0-4577 GCA_964403315.1 uncultured Halobacteriales archaeon
ACCCGGCACGTTCATCGGTCGGGTATGCAAGTCGCCGTTCTCGCCCACGAGAAATTCCCCGACCGCGCGAAAACTGCCATCGGCGTGCTCCGGTACAGCGATTACGACGTACAGGCCGTCCTGGACCGCGACCGTGCCGGCAGTCGCGTCACCGACTACCTTGCGGGCGTGCCCGACGCCCCTATCGTCTCGGGGATGGACGAGGTCGAAGCGGTCGATGCCCTGCTCATCGGGATCGCGCCCATCGGCGGCGGGTTCGAGGAGACGTGGCGCGCGGACGTGCGGGCGGCGCTCGAACGCGGCTGTGACGTGATCTCCGGACTGCACTACTTCCTCACCGAGGACGCCGAGTTCAGTCGGCTGGCCGAAGAGAACGACTGCCGGCTGTGGGACGTGCGCAAACCCCACGAGGACCTCACCGTCAGCCGGGGGATCGCCGGCGAGGTCGACGCCGAAATCGTGCTGACGGTCGGCACCGACTGCTCGGTCGGGAAGATGACCGCCACGCTCGAACTCCTCGAGGCCGCCCGCGAGCGTGGGGTCGACGCGGGGTTCGTCCCGACCGGTCAAACGGGAATCATGATCGAGGGCTGGGGCAACCCCATCGACCGCGTCGTCTCGGATTTCGCTGCCGGCGCGGTCGAGGAGATGATCGTCGAGCGCGGCGACGAGTACGACTACCTGTTCGTCGAGGGTCAGGGCACGATCAGCCATCCCGCGTACTCAGCGGTCACGTGTGGCATTCTCCATGGCTCGATGCCCGACTCGTTGGTGCTCTGTCACGCCGCGGGCCGCGAGGCCATCCACGGCTACGAGGGGTTTTCGATCCCGCCCGTCGAGACCTACATCGACCTCTACGAGGGACTGGCCGCGCCCGTCCACGAAACATCGGTCGTTGCGGGCGCGTTGAACACCGCAGACATCGTTGAGGATGGCCCCGCCCGCGACGCCGTTGTCGACTACGCGGCGGATCTAGGTGTGCCCGCGACCGATCCGGTGCGGTTCGATACCGACGAGGTTCTGGAGGCGATCCTGTGAGCCTCGAAACGGGCTTCGAGCGCATCGAACTCCCGCTCGAACATCCCTTCACCATCGCCCGCGGCACGACCGAAACGACCGAAAACGTCGTCGTCCGGATCAACGACGGCGAACACGTCGGGATCGGCGGAGCCGGGCCCTCGGCCCATTACGGCGAAACCGCCGCTACCGTCGAAGCTGTCTTGCCCGTCCTTCTGGAAGTCGTCGAGGAGGTTGGCGACCCCCACCAGCTCGCGCGGATCGAGCGCCGAATGGCCGGAACGGTTGCCCGCAACCCCGCCGCGCGGTGTGCAGTCTCGATTGCGCTCCACGACCTCGTTGCGAAGCGCCTCGATCTGTCGCTGTATCGCTACTGGGGGCTCGATCCTGCCCGAACCCCCGAGACCTCCTACACCATCGGGATCGATGACCCCGAAACCATCGGCGAAAAGACTGTCGAGGCCCGCTCTCGCGGTTACTCGACGCTGAAGGTCAAACTCGGCACCGGCAGGGACGAGAAGATTATCGAGGCAGTCCGCGAGCAAGCGCCGGGGGCGACGATTCGGGTCGATGCGAACGAGGCTTGGAGTCCCCGTGAGGCGATCCGCCGGATCGAAGCGCTCGCCGACTACGATATCGAGTTCGTCGAACAGCCCGTTCCCACCGGCAACCCGGCAGGACTCGAATTCGTCCGCGAGCGGTCGGCGCTGCCCATCGCCGCCGACGAGTCGTGTGTGACGCTCGAAGACGTGTCGAGGATCGCGGGTCGGGTCGATATCGCCAACATCAAGCTCATGAAATGCGGCGGGGTGCGCGAGGCTCGTCGGATGATCAATGCCGCCCGCGCCCACGGCCTGGAGGTAATGCTCGGGTGTATGACCGAGTCGAACGCCTCGATCGCAGCGGCCTGCCATCTCGCACCGCTTTTGGATTACGCCGACCTCGACGGGTCGTTGTTGCTCGCCGAGGACCCCTTCGAAGGGGTTCCGATACCCGGCGGGGGACTCGATCTCGAAGCGCTCTCGAAGCCGGGAACCGGCGCGCGCCGGGTTGAGTGACTACCCCCGTGAGCCGACCGTAGCGATATCGTATGAACCGATGTCGCTGGGCTTTTCGAGGACGATGATGTCGAAGCTAAATGTCATCCCGGGATCGAGCGCGTTCGTGCTGTCGAGGTAGAACCCGAGATAGTTGCCATCAGTATTGTAGATCCGACTGCGTACCTCGGCCAGTTCGAGGCGTTGGTTGCCGGTGTGTTCGACGGTACCCTGGATCGTCACGCCCTTGTAGTTGTTTTTGACGCTAATGCGGTGATCGCGGATGTCGAGCACGCCGAGGTCGATTGCGTAGTCGGTCGGCTGGGTTTCGGCGCGTGCCGATGCGGCGGTCGCTTGGCTGGCATTGGAGCTTGTATTGTTCGATAGCCCGCCCTCGCTCGTGTTGCCCGGCTGGTAGTCGGGAGTGCCGCTTTGGTTGCTCCCCCGGGCACTACAGCCGGCGAAGATACTCGTCAGGCCCGTGCCGATAACCGCGAGGGCGTGTCGTCGACCGATCCGTTTCGTGGGTTCGTGGGTAGATCCTGTCATGAGTTTCCCTCTCCGTCGATGCCCGCTGACTGCTTGGATTCCCGGAGGACGAACTGGCCGATGGTCGGTGTCCGTCGTGGGATCGTTCCGATACGAACGAGGTACATCGCCAACAGGAAAAACGGCGTCGATGCAGTCGCCGCGACGGCACTGACCATCATCGATTATATCAGTAGCCGACCGCTCGGAGCACGATTCCGAGTCCGATCAGTAGTACGCCCGAACCGATTCCGATAAACGGTATTGGCAGTGGAAGCAGTCCGATTCCCACTACGATACCGAAAACGATGACCAGCGTCGAGGCCCTGACCATATCCCGAATACGTCGGGACATCGGGTAGGAATTGTGCCTGCGTGTGCGGCCTGATCGGCACGAACCGGAAACCGAGCCAGCGACGAGTGCAATCCAGCGTGGCTACGAGCCGTCCTCGGAACGTTTCGTCTCCCGGAGGATGAACGGCCCGATCGCCAGCGTCCGCTTCGCAACGGTGACGATCCAGCGATTCGCCGTGATCAAAAACCACATCTTCACCCGGCTTTCGCCGGTCACGCATCGTATCCGCCGGCTGTACCAGTTCGTCCGACTGTACTTCATCGGGACAACGGATGCACACCTCATACTGTCGATTCCCATCCCTCTCGGTGAACCGTCACGAAACGAGCCGGTTTTTTCAACACCCGTCGGATACCTGTCTGCATGGAATCCGGAGAACCCGACGAGATACCGGAGTCAACCATCATCCAGCACGTGGATGCCGCCGACACGGGACTGCGGGAGTGGGTGTTAGTCGAGGGAAATCGCCTGATTATCGCGGTCGGGTTCGTCGTCGCGGTTCTTCTGGTGTTGCTCGGGGCATCCCGAGCCGAAATCATCGGATTTCAGGACGGCGGGGCGATCACCCGGATTTCGGGCGGCATGGTCGCGGGCACGTTCTCGCTGGTCACGATCACCGTTGCGATCAACCAGTTGATCCTCTCACAAGAACTCGCCACGGCGGGCGAACTCCGGGAGCGACTCAACAACATCCTCGACCTTCGCACCGACATCGAATCGGCCATCGGCATCCCGACCAGCCCGGCCGAACCGGTTCGGCTTCTCGATTTCCTCGTCGCGTCGATCCGGGACCGGGCGGACGACCTTTCGGACGCCGTTTCCGGCGAAAGCGACGACGTGCGGCGACCGATTGCGCTGTACGTCAGGGCGGTCGTCGAAACCACCGACCGCGTCGATACGGCGCTTTCGAACACGGAATCTGGCACGCTCAAGGCCGTATCGACAGTCCTGAAATCGGATACTGACTGGCAGATCTACGCCGCCAGACGCCTACGCAACCGGTACGCCGACTCGTTGTCGGAGGACACCATCGCGGTGTTCGACGATCTGCTCGAAGTTCTCGAACTGTTCGATGTCATGCGATTGCACCTCAGAGGTATCTACATCCAACGCGAACTCGCAAAGCTCTCCCAGCTAATGGTCGTCTTCGGTGTTCCCGCCGTGCTCGCAGCGGTATTCAGTGGTCTGCTCTACGGGAACTCCGGTGGTGCTGTGATCCCTCCGCCGGCCCTAGCAGTCGCCACCAGCCTTCTCATCGCTGTCGTGGTCTCCCCGCTCGCGCTGTTGGCCGCGTACGTCCTCCGCATCGCAACGATTGCGCGTCGATCCACCGTGATCGGACCTCTCCTTCCCGAGCGGGATCCCACGGAGGATCTGTTCGAGCGCTTCTCCGACGACGAATCGAGCGATCAGTACCGATGAATCGAAGTTCCGAAGAATCACCGTTTTATCGGCCAGTTCCATACACGGACACGATGGTTCGGGACGATATCGCTCAGACGCTCGTCGTCGGTGTGCATTTCGTGATTCTCGGTGTGGTGACGGTGGTGACAGCCCGTCCGTTTCTGTTTCCCAGCCTCGGCGGTGTGTCTGCTCGCCGCCGCTGAGGGCGAAAACGAGGCCCAGAGCGGTCCCTACCA
>CAYOFZ010000167.1:0-4573 GCA_964403315.1 uncultured Halobacteriales archaeon
CGAGGGTCGGTCCCCTGTTGGCGTCGTCGACCAGGTGGATCTCGTCGGCGACGACGCAGGAGAGCTCCTCGATCCACGGCGCGCCGTTCCTGATCAGGGAGTCGACCTTCTCGCTGGTGGCGACGATCACGTCGCGGCTCGCGAGCCACTCCTCGTCGGACTCGTAGTTGCCCGTCGAGACGCCCACCGAGACGCCGAAGGCCCCGAAGCGCTCGAATTCGCGTTTTTTCTCGCTTGCGAGCGCTCTGAGGGGTACGATATAGAGCGCCTTCCCGTCCCGTTCGACGGAGGCGAGCATGGCGAGTTCCGCGATCAGGGTCTTGCCGCTTGCGGTGGGAACGCTCGCGACGACGCTTTCGCCCTCGGTGACGCCGGCCTCGACGGCCTCGGCTTGAGGGGGATAGAGTTCCTCGATGCCCTCCTCGCGGAGGTACTCCGTGACCTCCGCGGGAAGTCCGGTGAGGTCCGCAGGATTCATTATTCCATCTTCGCCCGTCATCCGGTTTAAACTGTCGTCATCGGTCGCTTCTCGGATTTCACGGCTCGGGATCAGGCTCAGAACTCGGCGGCGTCGCGGACTTCGTGGGCGATGCTCTCCTCGCGCAGGCGGGCGGTGTGGCCGGGTGCCTCGCTCGCCACCGCGAGTACGAGTAGATCCAGTCCCCGGATTGCGGCCTCAGCGACGCCGTCTTCGGTGCCAAACCGGATATCGGGTGTCAGATCCGCGCGCGTGGCGGCGGCGTAGGCCTCGGTGCCCGAAACCGCGAGGCGGTCGTGGTCGGCGGCCGCCGCCCGCAGTCGGTCGGGCGCGAGCGCGTCGCTGCCGCCCTCGGTCACCGGCGGGATCGAGACGACCGTCACCCGGCCGGGGTCGTACTCGACCATGCCCTCGAAGTCCGTAACGCCGACGTCACCGCTCTCTTCGGCGGTCGTGACCGCGACCGCGGTGGCGCTGCCCGCCGAGCCGGGCGTGGCGTGCAACACGCCCTCGCGCATCGACAGCGAGACGGTGTCGCCCTCCTCGATCCGTCCGGTGGCGACGGCGGTGTCGACCTCGACCTCGCCGAGGATCTCGGTGGTAACCCGCTCGGTGAACGCCCGCAGGTCGTCGGTTTCGCCGATGAGCCAGTTGACGCCCTCCTTGGTCACCTCGTAGCGCCCGCGACCGCCCTTCTCGATGAACCCGCGGTTGACCAGATCGCGAACGTAATCGCTGACCGCTTGGGAGGTCACGCCGACGGCGTCGGCGATCTCCTGTTGGCTGACCGCGGGCTGGCGGTCGGCCACCTCGACGAGGATCCGGTAGCTCGAAGCGTCACGCTTGTTTTCGAGTACGCCCGGCTCGCCCTCGTCCGTGGTCATACTCGACCTTCAGGGTCCGAAACTAAAGCTGTGTTGGACTCTCCTGACCGACAATCCCCCCGTTGGACGCACCTGTTCGTCCATACCCTGCCGTGGCGGTCCGGTGCAACTAGACACTAACGTACGTCCGACAGCATCCCCGTTCCTTCACGAACTCTCGACAACTACCGTTGTATTGCGCATCGATGATCGAACGGTGTGTCTCATCGGCATCGCTACCGACGAGGGGATCGTGGCTACGGTTCGGGAAGACTGATCCGAACGGAAGCGATACTCGGCAGTATCAAGCGGTCGATACACCTTTCAGATCGCCGCTCCGAACATCGATATGGATCTCACCGAGCGCCCGCGGCGGCTCCGTTCGGACGGCGTGCGCCCGCTGGTCAGCGAGACGTCGCTCTCGCCGTCTGATCTCATCGCGCCGGTGTTCATCGACGCCACAACCGATGAACGGGTACCCATCGAGTCGATGCCCGGCCACGAGCGCGTACCCGTCTCCGAGGCCGCCCAGCGGGTACGGGAAGTCCGGAAAACAGGCGTCGAGGCGGTGATGCTCTTTGGCGTGCCCGAGGAGAAAGACGAACGGGGCACCCGCGCGTGGGCCGACGACGGCGTGATCCAGCGTGCCCTCCGCCGGATCACCGACGAAACCGACGCCTACGTCATCACCGACATCTGTTTCTGTGAGTACACCTCCCACGGTCACTGTGGGATTCTCACGAGCAAAGCGAGTGAGAGCTGGGAAGAGCGAAGCTCTTCCACTAGTCTCGAAGAGAAGGCCGGGAAGGGAGGTCTGACCGTCGATAACGACGCCACCCTCGACATCATCGAGCGCACCGCCGTCTCTCACGCCAAAGCTGGGGCAGACATGGTCGCGCCCAGCGGCATGATGGACGGGATGGTCGCCGCGATGCGGGATGCCCTCGACCGGGAGGGGTTCACAGAGGTGCCGATCATGAGCTACGCCGCCAAATACGAGTCGGCGTTTTACGGTCCCTTCCGGGACGCCGCCGACGGCGCGCCCGCCTTCGGGGATCGACGCCACTACCAGATGAACCCCGCGAACCGCCGCGAGGCCCTCCGCGAAGTCGGTCTCGACGCCGACCAGGGCGCGGACGTGGCCATGGTCAAACCCGCCCTGCCGTATCTCGATGTCGTCCGCGATGTCCGCGAGACCACCGACCTCCCGGTCGCGGCCTACAACGTTTCGGGGGAGTACGCCATGCTTCACGCCGCCGCCGAACAGGGCTGGCTGGATCTCGAAGAATCGGCGCGGGAATCGCTGCTCTCGATCAAGCGCGCCGGCGCGGACCTGATTCTGACGTACTTCGCCGAGGACCTCGCCTCCCGGCTGTAGCCGGCGACCGCCCCGCGCGCAGGGCCGCCCACCACTGATTCGCCCGCCACGATCGAAGTTGACGACCGCGTACTTCTCCGGCAGTATTTTCCTCGCTACCGGACGGACAACGACCTTATATTGCTATTATCCCATTGTGTATCTCACGACTGTCTATTATGTCATCTGTGAAATTCCGATATTCAACGCTAACTCTTATATTTGTGTGTTCCATCTGACTTAGACGTGATTCGGAACACGATCATGTTCAAACCAACCCAGTTCGGTGACGAACGTCCACATATCGGAGGAACGGTATGCAGATAGATCCAAGCGTCCTCGCGGAGGGGGTCAACACCATGTGGGTGCTGGTGGCGACCTTCATGATCTTCTTCATGCATGCCGGCTTCGCCATGCTGGAGGCGGGGCAGGTGCGCTCGAAGAACGTCGCCAACCAGCTCACGAAGAACCTGCTGACCTGGAGCGTCGGCGTGCTGGTGTTTTTCGCCGTCGGCGCAGGTGTCTCGACTGTCATTGGCGGACTCACCGGCGGCGGTGACGTCGCGCTGGGCGATCTGGTCGGGACGATGACCGCGACCGATCCCAACGCGTGGGTCGACTGGCTGTTCAGCGCGGTGTTCGCGATGACCGCCGCGACCATCGTCTCGGGCGCGGTGGCGGGTCGTGCGAAACTGCGGACCTACGTCGCGTACACCTTCCTGCTTGCGGGAGTCATCTACCCGGTCGTCACCGGGCTGACCTGGGGCGGTGGCGCGCTGAGCGCGCTCGGCTTCCATGACTTCGCGGGCGGCATGATCGTCCACGGCATGGGCGGCATCGCCGGCCTCACGGCGGCGTACGTCATTGGCCCGCGGATGGATCGGTTCACCGCCGACGGAGATGTCAATGTCATCCCCGGCCACTCGCTGACGTTCGCGGCACTCGGCACGCTGATCCTCGCGTTTGGCTGGTACGGCTTCAACGTCGGCACCGCCGCGACCGTCTTCACCGTCGAAAACGGCGAACTCGCGCTGGGCGCGTTCGAGACGGTCGGTCGGGTCGCCTTGGTGACGACGCTCGGCATGGCCGCCGGGGCCGTCGGAGCCGGCGGGATGTCGGTGTTCAAGACCGGAAAAGTCGATACCCTTTATGTCGCAAACGGCCTGCTCGCGGGGCTGGTCGCCGTCACCGGGATCGCGGATCTGGCGACCTGGTGGGGCGGAATCTTCGCCGGCGCTCTGGCCGGCGCGCAGCTCCCGCTGGTCTTCGAGTTCGTCGAGAAACACCTCGGGATCGACGACGTGTGTGCAGTGTTTCCCGTCCACGGCTCGGCGGGCATGCTCGGCGTCCTCCTGCTACCGTTCGTTAGCGTCAACGGCTTCGCTCTACAGACGCTGTTCGCTCAGGCCGTCGGGGTCGCGGTCATCGCGGCCTGGACGGTCGCGGCGACCTACGCCGTGTTCACCCTCGCAAAACTGCTCGATCAGGCCCGCGTGACGCCCGAACACGAGCGCGAGGGCCTGGACGTCAGCGAACACGGCGTCGATACCTACCCCGAGTTCGGCGAGCCCGACGCGCTGGCCGACGGCGGTGAGCGCGTCAACGACGCGCGATCCTCGTCGGACTGCAAGCCCGACGGCGGGGCAACCGACAACGACAGCGGGATCGAAATGGTCACCGCAATCGTCCGCCCGGATAAGCTCGGAGCGGTCAAGGGTGCGCTCGCGGAGGTCGGTGCGCCCTCGCTCACCGTCACGAACGTCTCGGGGCGGGGGTCCCAGCCCGCCAAGAAGGGTCAGTGGCGCGGCGAGGAGTACTCGGTCGACCTCCACCAGAAGGTGAAAGTCGAGTGCGTCGTCGCCGACGTCCCCGCCG
>CAYOFZ010000168.1:0-4563 GCA_964403315.1 uncultured Halobacteriales archaeon
AGCGCTCAACGGGGTGGTCGGTGACGTAGCCCGCGCCGCCGTGGACCTGGATCGCCTCGTCGGCCACGTCGACGGAGTTCTCGCTCGCAAACAGCTTCGCCATGCTGGCGAACTTCATCGCGGCGTGGCGGTCGCCCTCCTCGGCGTGGGTCGCCGCCCGGTAGATCAGCGAGCGGGCGGCCTCGACGGTCGTCGCCATCTCGGCGAGTTTGTGCTGGATCGCCTGGAAGTCGGCGATGGGCTGATCGAACTGCTCGCGTTCGCCCGCATAATCGAGCGCAGCGTCGAGCGCGCCCTCCGAAGCGCCAAGCGCCTGTGCAGCGACGTTGACCCGGCCGTCGGCGAAGAAGTTCATGAGCTGGTAGAAGCCCTCATCTACTTCGCCGACGACGTTTTCCTCGGGCACGCGCACGTCGTCCAACAGCAGTTCCCCGAGGTCCGAGGCGCGGATCCCGAGTTTGTTGTCGATCTTCTCACTAGAAAATCCCTCGGTGTCGGTGGGCACGAGGAAGGCGGTGATGCCGCGCTTACCCGCGCCGGGGTCGGTTTTGGCCATGATGACGGCCACGTCCGCGATGGTGCCGTTGGTGATCCAGGTCTTGTTGCCGTCGATGACGTATTCGTCGCCGTCTTTCTCCGCGTGAGTTTCCATACCCGCGACGTTGCTCCCGTGGGCGGGCTCGGAGATCGCGCTCGCACACGCCGCGTCCCCGCTGGCAATGGCGGGCAGCCACTCCTCTTTCATCCAGTCGTCACCGAACTCGAGGATCATGCTCGACCCGAACCCCCGGGAGCCGATGGCGCTGCCGATGCCGGGGTCGGCTCTCCAAAGCTCCTCGGTGACGATCACGTTCGAGAGGGTGTCCATCCCCGGACCGCCGTACTCCTCGGGGATGTTTGGCGCGACCAGGTCGTATCGGGCCGCCTGCTCGATCAGATCGGCGGGATACTCCTTGTTTTCGTCGTGTTCGCGCGCGACCGGCGCGATCTCGTTTTCGCCGAAGTCCCGTACCGCCTGCCGGATCGCCCGGTGTTCGTCTGACAGACTGAATGCCATGTCGGTACGTCAGGTTCCGATGTAAAATAGGTTTGGCTGTGATCCGAAATTCGTTAACCCGGTCGGCGAGCACCCGGTTTAATAGCGGCGGTGACGTGTAGCCGGCATGGATGCGATCACGCTCGGCAACGAGGAGTTCGAGGGCAGAAACAACGCCTATCTGCTCGACGGCGAACCGATCACGCTCGTCGACACCGGCGTCGCCACCGACCGGACGCGAACCCAACTGCGCGAGGGCCTCGCGGCCCACGGCCTCGATTTCGCCGACATCGAACAACTCGTGCTCACCCACTTCCACTCCGACCACGTCGGGCTGGCCGGCGAGATCCAGGAAGCCGGCGGCGCGACCGTCTACGCTCACGCGGCCGATGCGCCGGTGATCGAGGGCGACGCGGACGCGCTAACGTCCATGAACGAGCGCCAGCGCACCTGCTTCGAGAAGTGGGGGATGCCCGCCGACGCCCGCGAGGAACTCGGTTCGGTGCTCGACGCCAGCGCCGCCATCGCGGGCGAACCCGTCGACGTGACCGAGATCGAAAACGGCGACCGGATCGGGACTGGCGAGTACGCGCTCGAAGCCCTCCACACACCGGGCCACGCCGCCGGGCTGTGTTGTTTCACGTTCGACGGCGAGGCGGGCCGCGAGGCGTTCGTCGGCGATGCGATCCTTCCGGTGTACACCCCGAACGTCGGCGGGGCGGACGTGCGGGTCGAGCGACCGCTCGAACGATACCTCGACTCGCTTCGAACCCTCATTGAACACGACTACGCGCGTGCCTGGCCGGGTCACCGCGACGCCATCGAGAGCCCGGGCGAGCGCGCCCGCGAGATCATCGACCATCACCGCGAGCGCACCGAGCGCGTCCTCTCAGTCCTCGACGACCACGGTCCCGCCGACGCCTGGACGGTCAGCGCCCGCCTCTTCGGCGACCTCTCCGGTATCCACATCATGCATGGACCGGGCGAGGCCTTCGCCCACCTCGATCACCTCGAACGCGCGGGAGTCGTCGAACGTGAGGACGGCGACTACGCCCTCGTCAACGAGGCCGATCTCGACGCGCTTGTTCCGACCGTGTGACTCCGTGCGAGCGACCGGTTACAGGGCGATGGCCGGCGCGATCAGTACCAATGTCACGCCGAGGGTGATCCGCAATCGTCGCGGCTCGATCAGGTGGGCGACCCGCCAGCCCAGTACGACACCGACGAGCTGCGGAATCCCTATGAGGAGCGCGAGCGGGATCGACACCGCGCCCGCGGTGAGATACGCGGCCGTTGCGAACCCGGAGACGAACACCGCTTGGACCTGTGCGACCGCGACCGAGACGAGGATCGGCACGCCCAAGGCCACCAGCACCGGCACGGCGACGATGGGACCGCCGACGCCCAGCAGTCCGGCGAGGACCCCGACACCGACGCCGATCGAGCCGACGAGCAGGTGGCGGGTTCGGTCGGAGCCGGTTTCGATCCGGTCGGTGGGTTCGAGGCCGATGACTTCCCGATAGACGATCAGGACCCCGATGCAGGCGACGAAGAGCGACAGGAGGTAGCCGAAGACCCGATCCGAAAGGACGAGGAGGTTCGCCCCCGAACCGACGAGCGCGCCCGCGATCCCGCTCGCGCTCAGGACGGCGGCGATCTCGTGGGCATGGCCGTACTCGAACTCTCCGGATCGATTGTAAACGACGGCGGAGAGCAATCCGGCGGCGGCGAAGGTCACGCTCGCGGTACCGGCGACCTCGGCGGACGTGATCGGCACCAGCGTAAAGAGAGCGACCGTCACGAGAACGCCGCCGGATCCGAGCGTGCTGATACCGATCCCGGCGACCAGCGCGAGGACGACGAGCGTCGCCGCGAGTTCGATCCCCACCACGTTCGAAGCCCACGGATCGTGCGGTGATAGTTCTGCATATCCGGGCCACGGACGCTACGTAGTGTCGTCCTCCGAAAGGACGGGGCGAAGTCAGCCGATTCCAGGCCGGCCCGTTGACCGATCTATCGCCCTTCGAAGTCGGGATCGCGCCCATCGAGGAAGGCTTGCACCCCTTCCTCGTGATCGTGGGTGCCGAAGACGATTCCTTGTGCAGTGGCCTCGGCGGTCATCGCTTCCTCGACGGAGTTGTCCAACCCTTCGCCGAGCAGCCGTTTGGCGTGTCTGAGCGCGACCGTCGGTCCCGATGCGATCCGCTCGATCAGTTCGTCGGCGCGCCGGTCGAACTCCTCTGGGGGATAGACGTGGTTGAACAATCCGAGATCGAGCGCGCGCTCGGCGTCGAGGATCTCGCCGGTGAAGACGAGTTCCTTGGCGACGTTCTCGCCGACGACTCGGGGCAGGAGATACGAGGTCCCCGCGTCGACGCTCAGGCCGACGCCCCGGAAGACGAAGCCCATGCTCGCACGCTCGCTCGCCAGCTGCAGGTCGCAGGCGAGCGCGAGGTTCGCGCCCGCCCCGACGGCGGGTCCGTCGATCTTCGCAACCGTCGGCAGCGGGAACGTGATCAGCCGCACCATCGTCTCGCTGGTCGACCGTTCGAGTTCGCGCACCCGCTCGTCTATCGGCGCGTCGCTTTCGATCCGTTCGCGCATCGACTCGATGTCTCCCCCCGCCGAGAAGGCGTTGCCCTCGCCTTCGACGACGACACAGCGCGCGTCAGAGCCGTCGATCTTCCTGAGCGCGTTGCGGATCCCGTCGCTGATCTCCCCCGAGAGGGCGTTGCGGCGGTCGGGCCGGTCGAGGGTGATCGTCGCCACCCCTTCGGCAATGCCGAGGCGAACAGCGTCGTTTTCGACGGCCATTATTCGGCCTCGACCTCCGCCTCGTCCTCGCGGAGCTTGAACTTCTGGACCTTGCCTGAGGTGGTGCGGGGGAGTTCCTCGATGAACTCGACCTCCCGGGGGTATTTGTACTCCGCGAGGTTCGAGAGGCAAAACTCCTGTATTTCCTCGGCGGTCACGTCAGCGTCCTCTGTCGGAACGACGTAGGCTTTCACCGTCTCGCCGCGGCGCTCGTCGGGGATCCCGGCGACCGCGGCGTCGGCCACGGCGTCGTGTTCGAACAGGAGCTCCTCGACCTCGCGGGGGTAGACGTTGTACCCCGCCGTATTGATCATGTGTTTCTCGCGGTCGATGACGTAGAAAAACCTGTCCTCGTCGTGATAGCCGATGTCGCCCGTGTGGAACCAGCGTTTCCCGTCGGCCTCGGTAAAGGCCTCCTCGTTCGCCCCCGGAAGCCCGTAGTAGCCCTTCATCACGTTCGGCCCCGCGATGACGAGTTCGCCGGTGATCTCATCGAGGTCGGCTTCGCCCTCGTCGACGGGGCCTTTCCCGATCGGCGGTATCTCCTCGAAGTTCTCGTTGACGATGCGCGAGTCAACTCCGGGCAGGGTGCGCCCGATGGAGCCGATCCGTCGGCCCTGTGTCGGACTGTTGAAATGCGTGACGGGCGAGGTCTCGGTGAGGCCGTAGCCCTCGTAGATCTGGACATCGTACAGCTCCTCGAACCGCCGGAG
>CAYOFZ010000169.1:0-4549 GCA_964403315.1 uncultured Halobacteriales archaeon
TTGAACGACGACGCCACGAACCGCAGATCGCTCGCGACGGGCTGTTGGAGCGCGAAGAGGTCGATACAGTCGGCCTCCCGTTCGAGGTAGCGCTCGTTGATGACGTCGTCCCCTTCCATGACGGTGCGGGCGAGTTCCTCGTCGCCTTCCTCGAGCGCGGTCAGCCCCGCACTGACCTGGGCTACGACGTCTTCGCCGAGGGCGACGACGGCGGCTCGGAGATCGGAGAGATCCGCTTGGTACCCTTTTCTCGTCATGGTGATCACCCGAACTTCCCGGTGACGTAGTCCTCGACGCGTTGGCTCTCCGGGTTTTCGAAAATCTTCTCGGTGTCGTCATACTCTACGAGTTCGCCCCCGGTGAGAAAGACTGCGGTCTGTTCGGAGATGCGGGCAGCCTGCTGCATATTGTGAGTCACGATCACGACGGTGTATTCCTCGGCGAGCTCTTCGATCAGATCCTCGATTTTGGCGGTGGCGATGGGGTCCAGCGCGCTCGCCGGTTCGTCCATCAGGATTACCTCGGGGTCGACGGCGAGACAGCGAGCGATGCAGAGCCGTTGTTGCTGGCCGCCCGAGAGGCCGAGCGCGTTGTCGTCGAGCCGATGGTTCACCTCGTCCCACAGAGCGGCCTGTTTGAGCGTTCGCTCGACGAGTTTGTTCTCTGCCTCTTTGTCGTCGCGGCCCAACAGACGCGGAATCAGCCCACGCTCGACGTCGCCGTGCTTGCGCGGTCCGTAGGCGACGTTGGCCCGAATGGACTTCGGAAATGGATTTGGCGATTGAAACACCATCCCCACGCGGCGGCGGAGCTGGACGAGATCGGCACCGTTCTGATAGATTTTCTCGCCGTCGAGTTCTACGGATCCGTCCACCTTTGCGCCTCTGATCCGATCGTTCATTCGGTTCAACGACCGAAGGAAGGTCGACTTGCCACAGCCCGAGGGGCCGATGAGTGCGGTGACGCTCCGCTCAGGGATTTCAAGTGAAACGCCGTTGAGTGCCCGGTCATCGCCGTAATAGACGTCAAGGTTTTCAACGGCCATTTTCGCTTGACCGCGGAATTCGTAGCGCGTCCACGCGTCATGGATCTGCTCGGTCGATTCGCCGGAAGCGGTGGCGTCTTTTTTAGCCGGTTCGCTCGATCGAACGTCGGATATCATGTTTGTCATTGGTGTAACCTCCGGCGGAAGTACGCCCGTGTCCCAATCCCGATGGTGTAGAACGACAACACGACCAACAGGAGTACGAGGGCGGTCGCCCAGCCGAACGCCTCGGCGTTCTCGCCGGAGACGCCGGCGGTAATACTGGCGTACAGCTGGTAGGGGAGTGTCGGTGCACTCGTCAGGAGTGCGTCGTTGGTGATGTAGGGTGGCACCGACGTGAACTCGAACGAGCCGAGGACGTTCGGCGCGTTGTCACGGAGCCCGCCGGCCATCACCAAAAGGATCGGTGCGGTTTCCCCTGCGATGCGGCCGACACCGAGGATCGTACCCGTCACGATTCCAGGGACGGCCGCCGGCACGACCACGCTCTTCGTCGTTTGCCACTTGGAAACCCCGAGCGCCGCGCTCGCGTCACGGTACTCGTCAGGCACCGCTTTGATCGCCTCGCGGCTCGTGATGAGTGTGAGCGGCAACAGCATGAACCCGAGGACCAGCATACCAGCGACGATCGAGGTGTTGTTGCCGAGCCTCGGGACCAAGAAGGCGTAACCGAATAGCCCGAAGACGACGCTCGGTGTGCTCCAGAGGCCATTGGTCGCGACCTCGACGAGCTGCGTGAGGCGAGCGTTCTCGGTGTACTCCGTCAGGAATATCGCCGAGCCGACCGCCAGCGGTACCCCCACGAACATGGCACCGCCAACGACCCACGCGGTACCGATGATCGCGGGGTAGACGCCTCTTATCACCTCGGGCCTGAACGAGTAGCCGTTCGTCACGAACGGCCATCGGAACGGCCAGAGCTGAAACCCCTGCATCGTCGGTTCGAGTCCTCGCTGAACGATGAAAAGCACCAGTAGCGCGAGCACCGACAGCATCGCGGCGGCGTTGAGCGAGATGAGCAAGTACGCCCCACGCTGGCGTCCGACGGTCCCGAACCCGCCGTTGGCCGAAGCGGCCGCCCACGCTACGAGCAGGCCGCAAAAAAGCGCGAGGGTCGGAACGACCACTTGGGCTGTAAACGCGGCCGAAACCCCGACCGGATCCCACATCCAGCCCGGACCGATGGTGTCCGTGAGCACTACTAACGCAACCACGAGCGAGAGCCCGCCGACCGGGATCGTCGTACCGAGGTCCTCCCGGGCGATCAGGAGCGAGCCGGCGACGACGATCAGGCTGATCGCACTCACGGGGAGCCAGATGATCGCACCGACACCGAGCACCTGCCCCGTTATCGTCCCGGCCACGATCGCTCCGACCGCGCCGAACCCGACCGCAACGGGTGGGCTCGTCCGGTCGTCGGGTTTGGTTTCGAATCGCCCGATCGCCGATCCGAGACCGACGAGAAGGAGTCCACCTCCTCCGATGGCGAGGAGGGTGGCGAGCACGTCGAACGATCCGATGCCGAGGAGCGTCGATTCCTCGGGAGCGGCACGAAGCACGCCCACGAAACCGAGAAGCGCGGTGACGATCCCGACGCCGGCGACCCCCACCGTCAGCGGTCGATACCCCGTCGCGGTAGATGCGACGACCCGCGTTTCGTACCCTTTGCTCATGTCGAGCCCTCCAGTTTGTGTTGCACGCGAGATTCGGCGACGAGCGAGGCGATCGAGAGCACCATCACCGTCAGGAACAACACCACACCGGCGGCGAAGAGCGCACGCATGTGGATCCCGTCGGCGTTACCGTACTGGCTGGCGATGAGGCTAGTGAGGGTTTCGGTGTTGCCGAAGACGTCGTACAGCGGATCTGGGAGCCGTTGCGCGTGGCCGAGGATGACTGTCGCGGCCATCGTTTCGCCGACCGCTCGGCCGACACCGAGCAACACCGCCGCTGTGATCCCTGAGAGTGCGGTCGGCAGGGTGATGCTCGTGATGGTCTGCCACTCGGTGACGCCCATGGCGACCGAGGCGTCCCGCATCGAGCCCGGGACGCTCGAGAGGGCGTCTTCGGCCACCGTGACGACCATCGGGAGCGACATCAGACCGACGACCGATCCGACCACGAAGAGGCTTCCGAGCGTCGGGAGTTCGAAATTATCCATCATGTAGCCGTTGATGATCACGTACCCGAGGAACCCGTAGACGATCGATGGGATTCCAGCGAGGATCTCGATGGCCGGCTTGACGGTCTCTCGGACGGTCGGAGGGGCGATTTCGGCGATGAACACGGCCCCGGCGATTCCGAGTGGTCCGGCGATACACATCGCCAGAAACGTTGTGAGTAGCGTCCCCCAGATCATCGGGGATAGCGAGTAGACGTCCCGGGACGTGCTCCATACCTCTCCCTCGCCTAGGCTAGGGACGAGCGTGACGCCGAACACGTCGATGGATCCCGAGAGTCCCACGATCCGAATCCCCATGAGTTCGAACACGGGGTAGGCCTGGAGGAACAGATACACGGTGATGAGCGCGAGGATGACGACGGTCGACGCCGTGGCGCACGCCATGAGCAACCGTGCAATCGCGGCTTGGTGGGCGTACCACCCGTACGCGATCAACACGACGAACCCTCCCACCGGAAGCACGGTGAGCGACGAGTTCACGAGGAAGCCGACGAAGGACGCGAGGAGTAACGCTATGCTCGTGCCGACGACGATCCCGCCCGTGGCGTCGGAATCCGCCGCATCCGGGCGTATGTATCGGTTGAAGACTGAGATATCAAACATTACGTGTTTCGTGACTGTGGCGATGTTGTAGTCGTCTAGACGAACCGCTCAGTTTGTCGGCTCGGGCAGTGCGTCGAGCTGTCTCTCCCGTTCGTCATCGGTGAGGGGAAGGTAGTCGTTCGGCTCGACGAACATCGTCTGGCCGTAATCGTGGAGCAACATCCGGATGAATGCGGCTTCCTTGTCCGAGGTGCCGTCCCACGTGTAACAGTGAAGCGCACGCGACAGCGGATACTCGAGCGTCCCGAAGTCGTCGGGGTACTCGTAGAGATCGCCGTCGATCTCCAGGTCGATCGCCGGGACCGTTTCCTCGTCGACGAAGGCAAGGGCGCTGTAGGCGATCGCGTTGTCGGACTCCTCGATGAGGACCGCAACCTGCTGGTTCTGTCCCTGTCTAACGTCGGTTCCGGGCATCTCTGCGTCGGGGTCGCCGAGCACGTTGTTTCGGAAGGACGTGTCGGTACCGGAACCCTCCGCTCGACCCACCGCCTGGATCTCCGAGTCGGGACCTCCCAGCTCGGACCAGTTGGTGATCTCGCCGCGATAGATCTCCTGAACGTCCCCGAGTGTGAGTTCCGTCACACCCCCGTCGTAGATCTCCCTGCTCACGACGATCGGCTGGGCGTCGATCGCGACGATGTGGTCGGTGAACGGTTCGAGCTCATCCTCGCTCCGGTCGGGGAACTCCGCGCTGACGGGCGCGCTGGCGTCGCCGATGT
>CAYOFZ010000170.1:0-4309 GCA_964403315.1 uncultured Halobacteriales archaeon
GATACGAACTTCTACATCGAGATCGGCGACGAGCGGTTCCTGATCGAGATGGACGACGGGACCATTGCGGAGATTATCCCCGAACCGGGGATGAACGACCGGTGGTCGTTCGGGGTCGAAGGGGATCGTGCGGCCTGGGAGGAGTTCGTCCAGGAGGTGCCGCCGCCGTTCAACCACGAGATCATCGCCTCGCACTACCGCACCGCGATACGGGGTGAGGACGGCCACCTCCAACTCACCGGGGACAACAAGGCGATCTTCCAGAACATCCGCGCGTTCCAGCGCGCGCTGGATCTGATGCGCGAAGCACACAACGACGGAGGAAACCTCTGATATGAGCGCCACCGACAGCGAGATCGAACCCATCACCGGAAAATACGTCCACGTCGATGTCGACGGCACCGACCACCGGATATATTTCGAAGAGAACGGCCCCGAGGACGGGATTCCGCTGCTCTGTCAGCACACCGCCGGTTGTAACAACCAAGAGTGGCGACACCTCCTCACTAACGAAGAGATCACCGACGAGTTCCGGGTGATCGCCTACGACCTCCCGTTCCACGGGAAATCCGTTCCGCCGACGGACCGGGAGTGGTGGTCCGAGGATTACACGTTAACCGCCGAGACGTTCGCCGAAACCATCGTCGGTATCGCGGACGCGCTCGATCTCGACGACCCGATCTTCATGGGGTCGAGCATGGGTGGCAACATCACGCTCGAACTCGCCGACTGGTATCCCGAACGGTTCCGTGCGCTCATCGGCCTGGAGTGTGGGGCACACAGTCCGGGATTCTACATCGACTGGCTCGACCATCCCCACATCAACACCACGGAACTCAACGCCTACGCCTGCTGGGGGTTGATGGCGAAACAAAGTCCAGAACAGACTCGACGCGAGACGATGTATCTCTACGAACAGGGAGCGACGGGGGTGTTCAAGGGCGACCTCTACTACTACTCGGTCGATCACGACTACCGTGGAAAACTCGACGATATCGATGCCACGGAGTGTCCGCTGTACGCGGTAAACGGCGAATACGACTACCTCACCGACCCCGAGATGGGCCGCGAGGTCGCCGATGGCGTCGGCGCGGGCGCGACCGCGCTCGAAATAGCCGATATCGGCCACTTTCCGATGAGCGAGAACCCCGAGCTGTTCAACGCCTATCTCGGTGAGATACTGGCCGACATCATGGGCAACCGGGACGAATCACTGCCGGATGTCATCACGCCCGAAGACGTCGGGGTCGATCTCGCTACTGCGGCTCACGAAGAACCGTAAAGGAGTCTCGATTCGGTCGATCCGGCGAACCGATTTATGCCGGCTGTTCGACTTCGAGTTCTTCGAGCAGCGTCTCGGCGGCTGCCGCCGAGGACTCGGGACCGCGACCCGTCACGAGGTCGCCGTCGATTTTCACGCTCGTGTCCTGATCGGGTTCGGCGTCGAAGTTCCCGCCCGCCGCGGTGACTTCGTCCTCGACCCAGTAGGGGAGTTTGCGGCCCTCGGGCATGCGGTCGTACTCGTCGATCATCTCCGATTCGTATTCGTTGGGGAAGCCGGTGACGTCGCGGCCCTCGACCAGCCGGGAACCGTCGCTGGCCCACGTGAACCCGAGGATGCCGACGGCGTGACAGACGATCAGGGCCTTCCCGTCGCCCTCAACGGTGTCGCGCAACAGCGCGCGGGCGTGGCCGTCCTGATTGACATCCCAGACCGTGCCGTGGCCACCGGGGTAGACGACGGCGTCGTAGTCGTCGGCGTCGGCCGCCGCGACCGGGATCGGGTCGTTCAGTCGGTCGTCGGTCTCGTGGACCTCCTCGACGTGTTCGGCAGTTTGCTGGCCGACCATGTCGGGATCGAGCGAGCGGTCGTCGATGACCGGTGGGTTGCCGCTCGGCGTCGCCACGGTAATCTCGAATCCCGCCTCCGAAAGCGTTTCGAGGGGCTCGACGCATTCCTCGCCCCAGTAGCCCTCCTCGCTGACGACGAACAGTGCTGATGCCATACCTGAACATTGGCGAGCAACGCGAATAAACCCGGCGGCCCCGGGTGGCTATTCCGCATACCAGGTCTGGCGGTCCCAGTCCTGATCAAGGATTTCGTGTGGGCCGGCGATTTCCTCGCGGTAGCCGATCGGTGTGGTGTGGGCAACGAGGAAGTTCGCCGGCTGGTCGCGGTTGAGCGCCTCGAACACCGCCGTGAGCCGGTTCTGGCGCTGGCGCTCGTTCAATGCCGCCCGTGCCCTGGCGTACAGCGCCGTCAACTGGGCGGTGGGGATGTAGCCGGCGAAGTTCATGTCGCCGCGCTCGCGCCAGAACCGGTCGGTCGCGGTCGGAGCCCGCGGGTAGGCGTTAAATCCGACGCCACACAGCAAGTCCCAGTCGGTCGCGCTCGCGCTGTTTTCGCGCGGGCCCGCGTTGTACCGGCCGGCGGTCCAGGGCGGGGGATTCTCGCCCTGCCATTGGGTCCGGAGATACTCCGTGTACAGCCGCTCGATGGGGACACCTTCGGTTTCGATGGTCAGCCCGGCGCGTTCGAGGTTGTTTACGATAAACGACACGAGCGCCGGCGTGCGGTTCGAGTCGTTCGGGTAGACGAGGGTCAACGTCACCGGTTGGCCGTCGCCGTCGACGATCCGCCGATTGGCGACGCCGTACTCGTCGCCGAGGGCGTTGACGAGCAATACCATCGGATCTTCGCCGGTGGCCCCTCGACCGAAGGCCGTCAGGTCCGCTCCGTCCCAGTACGACCACGGCGGCTGGAACGTGTGGATCGGCTCCGCGAAGCCGTCATAGACGGCCTCGGCGAGGCGGTTCTTGTTGATCGCCATCGAAAACGCCCGCCGAACCGCGGGGGTACGAAACGGCTCCCAGCCGTTCGAACGTTGGTTGTACGCGAGCAGCGTCACCCTCGGCTGGGGGATCCCGTAGAGGTTGATACTCTCGTCGCCCCGAAACTGGTCGAGCCGGGTCGGCGGAACGGTCGTCGTCGTGGCGGATCCGTCCCTGAGCGCCTGCAATCGGTTGTATTCCCTTCCGATAACGCGATACTCGAACGCTTCGAAGTACGGGGCGTTCGCCCAGAGCTTCGGGACGTCGTCGCGTCCCCGCATGTAGTAGTTCCCGTTGCGGGCCGCGACGAACCGCTCGCCGGGCGCCCAGGTCTCGGTGGTGTAGGGCCCGAGGTTGCCCGTGTAGGCCAGTCCGGTGATGGCAGCGTCGGTTTCCAGTCCCTCGCGGTCGCGGTTGCGGACGTAGGGCTCGATCAGTTCGCGTGGTAAACATCGCGCCTCCCGGAGCGCGGGCGAGAACGGAAACCGGGCGTTCGGCTCCGGGAGCGTGATTTCGAAGGTTCGTTCGCCGGTCCGCTCGACTCCGACGCCGGCCCACAGACCCGCGAACTGTGACCCCGCCCAATTGTCCGGGCCCTGGTGGACGTTTCGGATGTAGTACACCCAGTCATCGGCGGTCATCCGGCCGTAGGGGTCACTCCAGTACAGCCCCTCCCGGAGGGTGGCCTCGTACACCCGATTGTCGCCTCCACGACTCGATATGTCGAGCCAGAGCGGGAACATCTCGCCGTTTTCGCTGATCGTGTACGCGCCGTCCATCACGAGTTCGAGCCGTCGAGACGAGGCCTCGTCGGCGATCCGGTGGGGAAGCAGGCTCGATACCGAGACTGGAGTCGCGCTCACCCATCGCTCCGAGACGCTTGGTACTTCCGAGTCGTTCCCATTGCTGGGACTGGAGGTGGCGGTGGTGTTCTCCGAACCCCCACAACCCGCGAGCCCGACCGCTCCGGCGACCGCAAACGAACCCAATAGTTCCCGGCGCGTCCGATCCGCCATGGACTCCCTTCGGTGCCCGGATAAATCATTCTTGTCGCTTTCGTCGCCCCCGACGCTCGACGTAAAATTCCTGCTATTAACGTTTCCGACTATCCGTCGCCGCTTTCGTCGACGATGACGACCTCGCCGTCGGCGACATCGACGTTGATCAGGGTTTTGACCGAGTACTCCGAGCCGTCAAGCTTGTTTTCGCCGCCGACCTTCTTGATGACCGCGACCACGTCGATGACGTCCGCGCCGATGTCTTCGAGGGCGTCGGTGATCGCCCTGAGCGTGCCGCCAGTCGAGAGCACGTCGTCTAACACGAGCACCCGGTCGCCTTCGGTGACGTCGTTGATGTACATCTGGTTTTCCGAATACCCGGTCTCCTGAAACAGCGCGACCTCGCCCTCCAATCCGTACTGGCGTTTGCGGATCACTACGAGGGGAATATCGGTCATCAAAGACACCGCCGTCGAGAT
>CAYOFZ010000171.1:0-4248 GCA_964403315.1 uncultured Halobacteriales archaeon
AACTCGGGTCATACGCACCCCATGCGCATAGGATACCACTACCCCACGGCCCCGCACGCAAACCAACGTCCGTCGGTCAATTAAGGGTGTCGTTTCACGACTTCTCGGAAGGGATGGAGCTCGCCAGCGAAACCGACTACACCCCGGTCGTCGAACGAACATGTATGTCGGCTTCACCCACGGAACATCGAACGGAGGTCGGAGACTACGAGATGCGCTACCTTCGGGCTGGCGGGGAAGGCTCACCTGTACTCCTGCTTCACGGCGGGTTGATCGACGCCGCCCACGTCTCGTGGGCCGAGGTTATCGAACCGTTCGCCGCCGACCACCGGGTGTTCGCCCCCGACCTGCTCGGCTACGGCTACACCGATACTCCCGATATTGCCTATAGTACGAAACGCCACGTCGCGGTCGTCGAGGAGTTCATCGATGCGGTCGGGCTCGACCGCGCGAGCGTCGTCGGACTCTCGCTGGGCGGCGCGGTCGCCGTCGGACTCGCGCTCCGATCCCCGGAGCGCGTCTCGGAACTCGTGCCCGTAGCGAGCTACGGTCTCGGTCGTGAACTGCCCAACGGCAGGTTCACCTACGTCCTCTCACGGCTGCCCGTACTTGACCGCCTCTCGGTGGCAGTTCTGGCCCGCAGTCGCAGAGCGACCAGGGCGGGCCTCGAAGGGCTGGTCGCCGACGCCGCGTCCGTCACCCCCGAACTGATCGAGCAGGTCCGGGAACTCGCGCGCCTGCCCCATGCCGGTCGGGCCTACCGGAGCTGGCGGTACCACGAGGTGAGTTACGAGGGGTTTCGCACCGACTATCGGCCCCGACTGGCGGAACTCGATATTCCGACGCTGTTCGTTCACGGCGAGGCCGACGGGGTCTTCCCGCCGGCGTGGTCCCGGCGGGCGGCTGACATCGCGGACGCGGAGTATTGGCCCGTCGGGAACTGCGGGCATCTCGTGCCCCGCGAACGTCCTGGAGTGTTCATCGAGCGCGTCAGGGGATTCCTCGATTAGACCAGTACCCGTTCGAGCGCGACCACGCGCCCGGAATCAGCGTCGGGATCGCCGACCAATCGCCCGAGACAGACCGCTGCGCCGTCGGGAGTGTAACAGGCGACGGGCGGCTCCTCGGCAGGATCGCCTGTCGCTTCGATCACGCCCGGCGCATAGACCTGCGCGCCATGAGCGACTTCACGGGCGGCACTGGGTGCAATCGTCACCCGCGGGAGGTGGGACAGCGCCCGCTCGGCGGGCTGCAGCACCTCTCGAAGCGGTTCCTCGTCACCGTCGTCGGCGAAGGCAATCGCATCGACCAGATCGTGCAACGAGGAAAGCGTCGTGTCATCGAAGGGTTCCGTCATTGTGCGGCGCAGATGACCCATGTGCGCGCCCGTTCCCAGCGCCAGTCCGATGTCGTGGCACAGCTTCCGGACGTAAGTGCCGCTCTCACATCGAATCCGGAGGAGTGCTTGCCGGTCGCGGGCTTCCAGCAGGTCGAGGTCGTAGATCTCACGGGTACGCAGTTGCCGTGCAACGGCGCTTTTTTTCGGTGGCTTCTGATATATCTCGCCCTCGAATTCGCCGATCACGGTCTCAATATCGGTCGGCGGCGGTCCGTGGAGTTCGAGTACCGCGACGTACTCCTTGTTCCCTTCGAGAAACACCCCCGCCATCCGGGTCGCCGTTCCGGTCAACACGGGCAGACAACCCGTCACCTTCGGGTCGAGCGTGCCCGCATGGGCGGCCTTTTCGACACCCAGCGTATCCCGAACCCAGCCGGCGACCTGATGGGCCGATGGACCGGGGGGTTTGTCGAGGTTGACGACCCCGAACTCGCGCAGGTCGGCGAGCGACCGATCCGCGGGCGGATCGCGCATCAGAACTCGTAGCGAACCCCGCCCACCGGGAACGCTCCCTCGTCGGGGTCGGGATCGTACGATTCAACCGCCGATACCAACAATCCAGTCGTCTCGTCGGCCCCCCAGCGCGCGGTGTTCACGACCAGATCGTAGATCGACAGATCGCCGATGTCGATGTCGTAGTACTCCCGGTAGCGGAGCGCCTCGCTGTCCTCGCGGGTGATCGTCTCCTCTTTGGCCTGCTTGAGCGGTTTGTCCTCGCGTGTCCCGATGCGGTCGGCGCGCACGTCCGTGGGGGCATCGAGCCAGATCCGCAGATCGGCGTGCTCGCCCGCCATCCAGCCCGCCAGCCGGGATTCGAGCACGAGATCATCTCGCTCGGCGGCGATCCCCCGGAGCCGGCAGTCGAGATCCCGGTCGATATCGTCGTCCTCTTCAGCCAGCGCGTTGAGCTCCCCGAGGGTCATCCCCCGGTCGGCGGCGATATCCCGGAAGATATCGCCGCCGCTTATGTGCTCGTAGCCGAGCGCCTCGGCGAGGCCGGCGGCGGCGGTGCTCTTGCCACTGCCCGGCGGTCCCGAAACGGTCAGTAACATATCCGACCTCTCGCCGAGAGCGTAAAAGAAGTTTTCATCCCCCGCTCGCTCATCCGGTCGGCGTCGTCTGGATGTTCAGCGATTTGCGTAGGAGCTGGGTGAAGGCCATCGAGCAAACGAAATACCAGACGATCCACGCCTGCATGGGGCCGACGATGCCCGTGGTCCACCCGACCTCACCGACCAGCGGCATCACGATCCCGGCCGCGCTCTGGAGGTGGGCCTGACCGCCGCCGCGACCGACCATCCAGTACATCCACAGGAATATGGGGATGGTCAAAAGCATGATCCAGACCATCGGGCGGAACTGGGTTTTGAACATCCCCAGTTGGTCGCCCATCGCCTCCATCTGTTCTTGCTGGATCCGCTCCATCGCCTCGTCGTCGCCGCGCTCTTTGGCGCGTTTGCGTTTCTCCTGGATCGCTTGCATCTGCTCTTGATACTCGCTCATCTTCGAGGTGTCCATCAGGTTCGCCTGTAATAGCGTCGAGTACAACCCGGTACACACCGCGAGCACGAGAATCACGGCATAAAAGGGGAGGACGTCGCTGAGCGGTCCGAGCAAGACGTCCATCGTTCCGCCGACGGCATCGCGGGCCGGAGGCCACAGGTACCCGAGGGTGGTGAACCCGGCTACGCCCCCGGCAGCCTTGTCCCATTTCGTCCAGCTCGTGTCCTCATCTTCGCCCTCGCCCCCTTCGTCGTCCGTGGTCGTCGAGACGGCGGTAGCGCCGGATTCGTCGACGACCGAGCGCACCTCCTCGGGGTCGCGGATCTCGAATCCGTGGAGACCATCGACCAACACACCCGTTTCGATCAGTCGGCCCCACTGCCCGCTGGTGATCTCATCGCGCACGTCGGCCCACTCGACCTCGCCGTCGCCGCCGTCGGTTTCGCGCAACACGACCGCGATGGCGTCGGCGGTGTCGGGGTTTTCTTCGACGAGCGATTGTACTCGCTCCGCGGTTCGTGCCATTGGTCACTCGTAATCGCCGCCCGCTAATCAACCTTTTACTCTCGCGCGATGCTTTGACTGGTTTTGCCGACTACAGCGTGTCCTCGACCGCGCGTTCGATGTCGGCCCACACCTCTTCGGGGGGCTGCTCGCCGTCGATCCGAACGAACTCCTCGCGGCCCTCGTAGTGGTCGATCACCGGCTGGGTGTTCTCCTCGAAAACCCGCAGGCGCTCGCGGACGGTGTCTTCCTCGTCGTCGTCGCGCTGGATCAGCCGCTCGCGGACCTCCTCGTCGTCGGGCATGTCGAACTCGACGTGATAGTTTTCGCCGGTTTCGGGATCGACACGCCGGCCAGTGAGTCGGTCGACGAGTTCTTCCTCCTCGACTGCGAGATACAGCACCACGTCGAGATCGGTGATCCCATCGAGGTACTCGACCTGCGTCTCGTTTCGCGGGTATCCATCGAGCACGTAGCCGTCGGCTGACTGTAGTGCCTCGCGGACGATCTCGTTGACTACTTCGTCGGGGACGAGTTCGCCCTCCTCCATGTATTCGCGTGGCGTGCCGTACTCGGTCTCCATGTCCTTGTTCGCGCGGAGGGCGTCGCCGGTCGTGACGTGCTCGATGTCGTACTCCTCGGCGAGGTTCGCGCTCTGGGTACCCTTGCCGGCACCGGGCGCGCCGAGGATCAAAAGCTGGGGTTGTGCTCCCATACACGCCCCATCACCGTCGCGGGTTATAGAAGTTGAGAAACTGCGACGAGTCGTTTTTCCTCGCCCCGGCTGTAGACCCGCGATGAAACGCGTTCGTGCCGCCGTGGCGGACGGGCGTCGGGAACGC
>CAYOFZ010000172.1:0-4211 GCA_964403315.1 uncultured Halobacteriales archaeon
TGCATGGCCTCGCCGTGCATCCCCGTTTTGCCGACGACCTCGATGACCTCGGCGGGCGTCGAGCCCTCCTGGGATCCCTCGGCGCTCATGGATTATCGGAGCTCCTCGACGGTGTCGCCGATGTCCTCGACGTCGCTTTCGGCCTCGCCGGCGTCGGTGATCGCCGCGGCGGCCGATCCGACCTCCAGCCCGGCGGCATGGCCCACGTCGTCCTGAGTGTCGACGTAGATGAACGGAACCCCCTTCTCGTCGGCGAGTTCCGGGAGATGCAGCACGATCTCCTCGGGCTGGACGTCTTCGGCGATGTAGACGAGGTCGGCGTTGCCCCGTTCGATAGCTTTGGTCGTCTCGTTGGTTCCTTTCTTGACGCTACCGGTGTCGCGGGCGACCTCCAGGGCCTCGATGGCGTCGTCCTGAAGATCGGCCGGGACGTCGAAGTTGACGTATACTGGCATGGTTGTTTCCTCCTGCACGCGGGTTCGCGCTCCCCTGCCGGCGTAGATCCTGAACGGCTAGGAGCATCATGACCCCGCGCAGGCCGTACAACAGGGTAGCGTAGCTCCCCATAAAAGCGTGTCCAAACGATGGAGGGCGTGTGAGATGAACGCACGGGGGTTCCACAACGTATTTTTACTCGAATATATAACCCACACAATATATGGCAGTCATGGAATCGGTGCCGCCGATCGGCCGTCATCGCGTCGGCCCTCGTGGCCGCTCTCGTCCTCCTATGGAGTCTGTTCACTAGTGCCATCTTCCTCAGTGTCATCGTAGTTGTTCTTATCGCCTACGTCTGGCTCGTCTACTTCTTCGCGCGACTCGTGTTCGCCATCGAGCGGATCGCCGATGCGATGTAGAGAAACTCCCTTGAGCCCACCCGGCCAAGACCGAACGATGAGCCTCCGGGCGGTCGCCACGGCCCTGTTCGAGGAAGCCCGCGAAACAAACGAGCGTCGCCTGCTCGTCCTCGCCGGCGACCGCGAGGCCGGTCGCTCGGCCGTTCGTGCGGTCCTCGAAACCCTCCCCATCGGCGTCTCCGAAACGACGCTCGTCGGTCCCGACCCCTTCCTCCGCGGCGAGCATGTCGAGCCCAAACGGACCGTCGAGTTGCTCGGGCGCACCCGCCGGGCGGTCGTCTACGACGCCCACGACGCCCTGTTGCCGAACGCGCTCGGTCGGATCGCCGGCGCGGTCGACGGCGGCGGCCTCCTCGTGGTTCTCGCACCACCGCTCGATTCGTGGTCCGACCGCCATAACGGATTCGATGAGAGCCTCGCGGTGCCGCCGTTTTCGGTCGAAAACGTGGGATCAAGGTTCCGCGAGCGGGTTGTTGAGTTGCTCTATGCCCATCCCGGGATCGGGATCGTCGATCCCGCGACCGGGGAAATCGAACGCGACGGACTCACCGATCCCGCTCCGCGGATCGAGCGGGGATCGGTCGAACCACCGACCGAAACCAGGTTTCCACGCGAGGCCTATGAGCGCTGTCTGACGGGCGACCAGACCGACGCGCTCGCCGCGCTCGAAATCCTGCGCGAACCTGGGCGGGCGGTCGTGATCGAGTCGGATCGCGGTCGCGGGAAGTCCAGCGCGGCCGGCCTCGCGGCGGGCAGTCTCGCCGCCGAGGGTGCGGACGTGCTCGTAACCGCGCCCGAAGCCCGCAGCGCCGACGAGGTGTTCGCGCGCGCACGCGAGGTGCTCGCGGATCTCGGCGCGCTCGCAACCGACCGCGATTCCCCCCTCGAAACCGGGACCGGCGGACGGGTTCGGTTCGCCCTGCCGGCCGATCTCGCCGGCGAGCGGCCCGATGTCCTCCTCGTCGATGAGGCCGCGGCGATTCCGGTCCGACTGCTCGAAGCCACACTCGCGGCCGGGCGGGTGGCGTACACAACGACTGTGCGGGGCTACGAGGGCGCTGGCCGGGGGTTTTCGGTGCGATTCATGGATCGCCTCGCCGACAGTGATCTCAACGTGATTGAGCGCACCCTCGCCGAGCCGATCCGATATGCCGCCGGCGACCCGGTCGAGATCTGGGCGTTTCGCGCGCTGTTGCTCGATGCCGGTCCGCCCGCCGCCCAGTTGATCAGGGAGGCGACACCCGAGACGGCGGCCTATCGCCGCCCCTCGCGGGACGACCTCGCCGCCGACGAGGGCCTGCTCCGGGAGGTCTTCGGCCTGCTCGTAGCCGCCCATTATCGCACCGAACCGAACGATCTGGCGCGGCTGCTCGATGCGCCAAACGTTGCGGTGCGGGCGCTGACTCATAACGGCCACGTCGCCAGCGTCGCCCTGCTGGCCCGCGAGGGGAACCTGCCAGCCGACACCCGTCGGGCGGCCTACGACGGCGCGCGGATCCGGGGCAACATGATCCCCGACCTGCTCACGAGCCAGTTGCGCGACGAGGCCGCCGGCGACCCCATCGGCTACCGGGTGCTTCGCATCGCAACCCACGACGCCGTCCGGTCGCGCGGGCTCGGCTCGCACCTACTCGGAAAGATCCGCGACGAGTTCGATGGCGAAATCGATTGGCTCGGCGTTGGCTACGGCGCGACGCCCGAACTCCTCTCGTTCTGGGACGACAACGGCTACTCGACGGTGTATCTCTCGACGACCAGAAACGACACCAGCGGCGAGTACTCGGCGATCATGCTCGCGCCGACCAGCGGGGCCGGACACGACCTGCACGACCGCCACGCCGAGTGGTTCGCGGAACGGATCGCCGGCACCCTCTCGGACCCGCTGGACGACGCCGATCCCGACGTGGTGCGGGCGGCGCTCGCGGCAACGGATGTCGAGCTAACGCCGTCGATTTCCGAACATGGGTGGCGACACGTCGCCAGCGCGGCGTACGGCGCGGGAACCTTTGATACCGCGCCCGGGAGCTTTCGCCCGATCGCGCTCGCGCACCTGCTCGATCCCGTCGCCCCGCTTGCCGACCGCCATGAACGCCTGCTCGTCCGGAAGGTCCTGCAGGGCCGTCCGTGGGACGATGTCGCCGCGGAACTGGGCTACGAGTCGACCCGGCTGTGTATGCGCGATATCGGCGCGGCGTTCGAGCCGCTGGTCGAACGGTACGGAACCGAGGCCGCACTGGCCGAAAAACACCGCTACACCGATGACTGAACGAGCCTGTACCGAATCCAACTGTGGGAGGGCGGCTGCCGTCCGATTGTACATCCCTTGGGACGAAAACCGAACGGTCTGTACGGCTCACGCGCGGGTGCTCGCCCGGCAGGACGGCGTGGTCGCCGAACCCATCACTGACGGCGACGGCTGGCCCTAGGAGTGCGCGAAATAGGCGACCGATTCGACCTCGGTGTGGCGATCAACCCGCGCGAAGCCGACGCGCTCGAACTGCACCATCTTGTCCTCGGCAGTCCCGGCGAACTCGGGTTCGGCCCACCCTTCAATGTCGCCCTCGGGAGTCCGGAGCCGGACCGACACGCCCCCGTCGGCGGGCACCCAGTGGATGACGTCGACGCCTTCCTCCCGCACCGCCTCGATGTCGTCGCCGGTGAATTCGAGGCCCTCGCCGTCGTAGCGCACACAGCCAAGCCCCTTGAGCCAGATCCGTTCGCCCTCGCTCGGGCGGTCGGCCGGCTCGATCACTACCGCGTCGCCGGCGGGAACCTCTCGAGAACCTCGATCCTCATGGTCGGGATGGCGTGGTGGGTTGGCGACATCGGGTCCTTCGCCCGAAAGCGTGAGTTCGTGCCCATCGCGTACGAAAAAGTAGCGGTCGGCTTCGTCGTCGATCCGTTCGCGGTTTTTGGCGTAGACGCTCGACATCGCCAGATCCACGTCGCTGGTGGAGGTGCCGAGTTCGATCATCGCCTCGGTGACGGCCTCGCCGCGGATCCCCCGGCGGCGCACGCTCGCAAGCGTCGGCGCGCGCGGGTCGTCCCAGCCGTCGAGGTCGCCCTCGGCGATGAGCATTCCGATGGTCGAGGTGCTCATCGACACGTCGTAGGCGTCGATCTGCACCCGCCCCCAGTGGACCACCTCGGGATACTCCCAGCCGAAGTAGTCATACAGGAATCGCTGGCGCTTCGCCGAATCCTGGAGGTCGATTCCGCGGATGATGTGGGTGATCCCGGTGAGGTGGTCGTCGACGCCCGACTGAAAATCGAGCATGGGCCAGCACCGATACTGGGCGGCTTCCTCGCGGGGATGGGGACGGTCGACGACCCGGAACGCCACCCAGTCGCGCA
>CAYOFZ010000173.1:0-4123 GCA_964403315.1 uncultured Halobacteriales archaeon
AGACCATCGGCAACGTCAAGGAGGTCGAGGCCCGCGGCGCGCCCGTGATCGCGGTCACGGATGGCCGCTCGGACATCGAACGCTACGCGGATCACGTCCTCGAAATCCCCGAGACTCACCCCCGGATCGGCTCCGTACTGGCGAACGTCCAGCTCCAGTTGGTCGCCTACTGGGTCGCCAATCGCTTGGGCCGATCGATCGACAAGCCGCGCAATCTCGCGAAGAGCGTCACCGTCGAGTGACACCGACCCCGCCGGGGCGGCGGCACTCGCTTCGGTCATCCTTTAAGTGATTCCCGCGACAAAATCCGATAGTGACGGGGTTGCGGGAGAGGGACCAAGTATCGGCCCGCCTCCCGAACTAGTGTTTTTCCGCGAACCCGCGATGTCAGGACTTTCACCGGTTCGACTGGAATCGGTCGCTTCCCTTTAAGTGTCTCCCGTGACAAGGGCTCATAGTGAGGCGGTTCCTCCGTTCTCGATTTTTTCGTCCACTAGTGGAATACTTCTCGGAGCCGGAGGTTTAAGTCCGGCGAGCATCGATCCGTAGGAAACCATGACCAACGGTTCCCCGGTGGAGCGATCCGACCGGGCGAGGGAGTTCCGACGCGAGGTGCGTACCGATCCGGGCGACGGCAGCCTTTCGCGTCTGGAGGCAGTCAGGGACGAGCAGGTGCGCCGCTGGGACGTGGTCACGCCGAGCGCGACCCTGATCGGCCGACCCCGACGACCCGACGCGGACCTCGACGAGAACCTGCGGCGGCTCCACGACGAACAGCATCCGGCCATGCAGGGCCACAGCGCGCGGATGCATCGACTCGACAAGGCCCGGATCACGCAGGCATTCTGTAACGCGCTCGATCTGACCCCCTGGGCGCGCGATCGGGCGCTAGGGATCATGGTCGAACTGGACCTGACGGCGTTTGGCAGCCAGCGCGCGGTTCCCAAGGTGGCGCTGGTGGTGATCCGACACGTCGTCGATGAGGAACGACAGCGCCAGCTCGGCCTGCACGACAACGAATGGGTGCGAGATCAGCCACCCGAGAAACTCGAACGGCTGTACGAGCGCTTCGAATCGATCACGGACGATCCCCGATACCGGGATCTCATGGAGACACACGGGTTCGACACGACGAGCGTGAACCGACTGACCCGGACGCTCCGTGACCAACTCGACGAGCAAAACCTCTATGGGGCCGTGCTTGGGCGGTCGCCACACCGGGACCCGAGTCTGCCGGCGATCCGCGATCAGGGGACGGACGAACGAGCGAAATCGTCGTTTGCAAGCAGCACGCCTAACCGGGACGGTGCTGACGGGGCCGTATGGTGAACCTATCGACCCTAGTGATACTCGTTGGTGTCGTATTGCTGTTCGTCCCAGTGCCGCCGATCATTACAACGGCCATCGGGGTCGTCGTGATCCTCGTCGGCGTCGTGCTCCGGTGGCTCACGAACGTATAGTACGGTCAGTTCGTTTCGACGACCGCCTGGGCCCCGTTCTGTAGTCGTTTTTCGGCCTCGTCGCGGTCCTCGGGGTAGCCCACGTCGATGCGCCAGCCGTCGAGTCCGATGGCGTCGATGGTCCGGCCCGACCGAATCAGGAGGTCGATCGCCTCACTGATCTCGTACTCGCCGCGATTCGAGGGTTGGACGAGGTGACAGGCGTGGAAGATCGCGGGCGAAAAAGTGTAAAACCCCGTCATCACGAGGTTCGTCGGCGGCTCCTCGGGTTTTTCGATCACCTCGGTGATCTCGCCGAAGTGATTGGTGTCACACACCCCGTATCGGGAAGCCTCCTCATAGGGCACTTCCTCGACGAGGAAGGCCGCGTCGGCTCGCTCCTCGCGCTGGCGGCGAACGGCGTCGCTGAGGTTGGCCGCGAAAACGTTGTCGCCAAGCATGAGCATGAAGTCGTCGTCGATGTGCTCCTCGACGGTCAACAGGGCGTGGGCCAGTCCGTTCTGTTCGCGCTGGTGGGCGTAAGTGATGGGGATCCCATCGAAGTTGTCGCGTAATGCTCGATGATATTTTGCTTTTTGTAGCCCACGACGACGACGAACTCTTCGGCGCCGAGATCGGCGAGTTGCTCGAAACAGTGAGTGAGAAGGGGTTTGCCGTCGATCTCGACCATGCCCTTGGGTTTGTCCTCGGTCAGCGGGCGCAACCGCGTGCCCTTTCCCGCGGCTAAGACGACTGCTTTCATACTACCCTCACGGTCTCCCCGGTCGTTGAAATAATTTCGGGTAGACACGTATCCAAATGCTGATTACAGCCACGCGAGATACCGGGAACAATGAACATCGCAGTCGTCGGCAGCGGCTACGTCGGCACGACCGTCGCCGCCTGCTTCGCCGATCTAGGCCACGACGTGGTGGCAATCGACATTGATGAGGACATCGTCTCCCGGCTCAACGCCGGCGAGGCACCGATCCACGAACCCGGCCTTGACGAGTTGGTCGCCGAACACGCCGGCGAGGGCGGACGCCTGCGCGCGACGACCGACTACGGAGCGATCCGCGACTGTGAAGCGACCTTCCTCGCGTTGCCGACTCCCTCCCGCGAGGACGGCAGCATCGACGCTTCGATCATCGAGGTGGGCGCGCGCTCAGTCGGCGAGGCACTCGCGGACGGAGCGGAAGATCACCTCGTCGTCGTCAAGAGCACGGTGATCCCGGGGACGACCGAGACGACTCTGATCCCTGCAATCGAGGACGGCACGGGCGAGGCCGTCGGCGAGCGGATCCACGTCGGGATGAATCCCGAATTCCTCCGAGAGGGCAGTGCGGTTTCGGACTTTCTGGACCCCGACAAGGTGGTCCTTGGCGCTGCCGACGACTGGGGCCACGAGCGACTGCGGGCGGTGTTCGAACCGCTGTTCGACCGGACCGGGACGGACGCCATCGAGACGACCGTCCGCGAGGCCGAAACCATCAAGTACGCCAACAACGCCTTCCTCGCGTCGAAGATCAGCCTGATCAACGAGATCGGCAACATCTGCAAGGAGTTCGGCGTCGATGCTTACCGGGTCGCAGAGGCCATCGGACGCGACGACCGGATCGGCGAGCAATTTCTCAGGAGCGGCGTTGGCTGGGGTGGGAGCTGTTTCCCGAAAGACGTCGATGCCTTGATCGCCGCGGCCCGCGAAGCGGGGTACGAACCCGAACTGCTCGAAGCCGCCGTCGGCGTCAACGACCGCCAGCCCGACCGGATGCTGGAGCTACTGGCGGACCACCTCGATCCCGCGGGCAAGCGGATCGCCGTTTTGGGACTCGCGTTCAAACCCGGGACCGACGACATCCGCAATTCGCGGGCGATCCCGACAATCGAGGGCCTCGAAGCGCGCGGTGCCGACGTCGTCGCCTACGATCCCGTGGCGGCCGAACCCATGCGCGAGCGGTTTCCCGACGTCGAGTACACTGACAGCGCGGCCGAGGCACTCTCGGGGGCCCACGCCGCGCTCGTGCTTACCGACTGGGACGAGTTCGCGACGCTCGACGGCGAGTTCGACGCGATGGCCGAGCGAGTCGTGATCGACGGGCGACGGATCATCGAACCCCGCGAGGGGCTGGTGTACGAGGGGTTGACGTGGTGAACTACCTCGAGGGCACGCTCCGTGGCTTCCCTCGGATTCTTCTACCACACCCGTAGACGGACGGGAAACATGAGGCATATAGGGCAACGGCTGGATACTACCGGAAAGAGCGAGCGTATGGACCGAACAGCGATTGAAACGCTCGTCGGAAACGAGCGCCACAACGCAGTGATAGCGTGGATCCTCACCGGATTCATCGCCCTCGTCGCGATGGGAAACCTCCTCGTCGGCACCCTGCTCTGGGCCGGTTTCGCGGGGAGTGTGGTGGTGCTGGCGGCCCTTCCCGCGGTCATGTTCCGAAGCGGACGGGCGGCGCTTCCGTGGGAAGTGCTCGCACTCGCTGCGCTGCCGCTGGTCGGACGGACGTTCGGCTCCGAGAGCGTGGGCGAGTTCGCCACCTATCTCTCGGTGGCGGCGATCGCGCTGGTGGTCGCGGTCGAACTCCAGGCGTTTACGTCGGTCAGGATGACGTCCGGGTTCGCGATCGCGTTCGTCGTCATCGCGACGATGGCGACGGCGGGCGCGTGGGCCG
>CAYOFZ010000174.1:0-1496 GCA_964403315.1 uncultured Halobacteriales archaeon
GTTCGCCGGCTCGCCCGCATCGGTGCCCCCGCGAGTCTCGAAATCTCCACGAGCGCGCTGAGCGTGACGATCCTGACCGCGCTGGTCGCGATCGCCGGCTCGGACGCCGTCGCCGCCTACGGCATCGGAACGCGCGTTACCTCGATGGTCGTTCTCCCCGCGTTGGGTCTTGCCCGCGGGGTCGAGACCGTCGTCGGCCAGAACCTCGGCGCGAGACAATTCGAGCGCGCCACGCGCGGCGTCACCGCCGCCGTCGCGATCATCGTCGGCTGTCTCTCGCTGTTCAGCGTCGTGCTCTACCTGCTGGCCGAGCCGATCATCGGCGTCTTCATCGCCGGGGCGGGCGAGGCGGCCGTCACGGGAATCGGCGCCGAGTACCTCCGGATCGTCGGCGCGACGTACGTGTTCTTGGGCGCGTTCTACGTCGTGCAGGGCGGCTTCCGCGGCAGCGGTAACACCCGACTGGCGATGATCTTCGCCTTCGTCGGTTTCATCGTGTTTCGCTCGCTCTTCGCGTCCGTGTTCGCGGTGCCGGGCGGGCTGGGGGCGACCGGCATCTGGTACGGCGAGGCGCTCGCGAACGTGCTGATGGCGCTGCTCGTCGGGGGATATTTCCTCCGGGGGACCTGGGCCGGGCGCGCGATCGAGGAGTCCGACCCGGCGACGCCCACGACGTGACCGCCATGAGCGTCCCGTCCGATCCCCTAGTTCCCCTTCGAGTGCACCCTCGCCGACACGAGGACGATCGTCGCGGCGGTGAGGAGCAACCCGGCGACGGCGACGAACGCGCTTCGAGCCGACCGGACGTCGATGATCACGCCGAGCAGCGTGGGGCTGACGACGGCACCGAGCGACAGCCCGGTGAAGAAGAACCCGAAGCTCCGGCCGACCGCCTCAGGATCGACGACGCTGTTTGCGAACTTATCGCGAGAGGGTAACGCGAGACCGAGTAAAAATCCGATCGCCGCGAGCAACGCGAACGCCGCGATAAAACCGGGAGTGGCGACGGTGACGAGCCCACCGACCGCGATCGTGGCCAGGAGGAACGTCCCGACAACGACCCACCGAAACGAGCCGAGATCGGCGAGTGGTCCGCCGGCGACGACCCCGATCGCCGTGGCCGTGAGATGAGCAGTCAACAGCGTGTTCGCCGTCGAGTCGGTGAAACCGTAGCCGTCGACGGCCAGGATCGTGGTGAACGACTGCAGGCCGGTGACCGCCATCATGCTGACCAGATAGAACGCGAAGACGAGCAACAGATCCCCCCGTTTGACGAACGCGATCATCCCCTGCAGGGCGGTCAGCTCGGCGTCCTCGGGATCCGAATCGAGGCCTCGAGCGTGGACCGAGGCGGTCGTCGCCGCGATGCCCAACGCGATGAGTGCCCCGACGACGCCGACCGTCGCGAGCGCGACCCGCCAGCCGAGCGAGAGCCCGATTCCGCCGATGACCACCGGTGCGGCCGCAAAGCCCGCGTAGCCGCCGAAGGTGTGGGC
>CAYOFZ010000174.1:1596-4108 GCA_964403315.1 uncultured Halobacteriales archaeon
CGAACTCCGCCGCGAGCAACGGGAACAACGGCGGATACGCGAGCAAAAACAGGTGCGAGCTAAAGTGCGCGAGCGAGACGACGGCGACGACGAACGTCGTATCACCTCGTCTATCCGGGCCCATCATTAGCGTGCGGAACCGAGATAGCGAGAGGTTATCACTCTTGTGAGAAGCTCCGCAGGGACGATCGTCCCCGGCCGGAAATTGCCCCTGCCCTCAGAGCGCGTCGTTCGAGGCGCGCCCCTCGATCGATCGGTAAAAGGCGACCGAATACGTCGCGTAGAACGCGCCGAGTACGGCGATTCCGAGGACGTAGACGATCGCCGCGCCCACCATCAGCGGCAACGAGGGGTCCGCAATCGGCAACCCCGTCGGTTGGGGCGACAACAGGAGCGAGGCGACGGAGCCGATCCCGCCGAAGACGACACTGCCCACGAGGAGGATTACCGTGTAGCCGATGGCGCTCACGAGGTTTCGCCGAACGAGATTGACGCTTCGTTTGAAGCCCGCGACGAGATCGGCATCGCTCAGGACGATGGCGTGGGCGTAAAACTGGATGAAGAAATTGACGAGCAGGTACGCGAGTGCGAACACGAGCCCGATCGCGACGATGACGCCGAGCGACGCGAGATCCGGTTCGCCCCCGTTCGCGAACAGTCCGATGCCGCCGAACAGGATCGCAAGGAACGCGACGATCCCGAAGACGAAATTGATCGCGAAGAGCACGAGGTACGCGAGGAGCAATTGGACGTAGTTCGCCTTTCCGGCGGAGACGAGCGTGTCCAACCCCGTTCGACCGCCGAGGGCTTCGTCGGCCATTCCGAGCAAACCGCCCTGGAAAAACGGGATCACCAGAAGCATCACGCCAGAAATCCCGAGCGAAACGAGCGCGACCACAAGCGGTTGCGTGGGCTGAAGCGCGAGTTGGGGAAGCTGTACGAGGCCGAAGAGTCCGACGATGACGACGAGGATCGGATTTCGAACCAGTCCACCGACCGCTGGTTGGAGGGACTTCAGGGCTGCCATACTTGTGTGCACACCGCCACCCACCGTAAATATTGCCATCCCAACGCGGTTTCGACCGCCGATGCATAATACACGGTCCACTCGCACGTTCACCCGACGCTCACTCGAACGCCCGAAGTACGCCCTGCCCGTCGACCGGCCCGATGTCGGGCAACGAGGCGCGCTCGGGGTGCGGCATCAACACGGCGACGTGATCCCGATCGCCGAGGACGCCCGCCACGTTGTTCTTCGACCCGTTCGGGTTGGCGTCGTCGATGACGTTCCCCGCCTCGTCGCAGTACCGAAAGAGAATGCGCTCATTCGCACGGAGCGCCTCGAGTTGTTCGTCGGCGATCTCGAAGCGGCCCTCGCCGTGGGCGATCGGCAGCTCGATCACGTCGCCCACCTCGAACGCTGCGGTCCAGGGCGTGTCGGCGTTTTCGACCCTGAGGTGGACCGGCTCGCACTGGAACCGGGCGCTCCGGTTCGTCGTGAATGCGCCGGGGGTGAGTCCGCCCTCCGAGCCGATCTGTGCGCCGTTGCAGACGCCCAGAACGGGAATTCTGGCCTCGGCGGCCGCCCGGATCTCGTCGAAGATCGGCGTCCGGGCGGCCATCGCGCCGGCGCGGAGGTAATCCCCGTACGCGAAACCGCCGGGGACGACGATTCCATCGGTCTCCTCGGGGAGGCCCGCCTTGTGCCAGACGATTTCGGCCTCGATGCCCAGATGTTCGAGCGCCAAGAGGGCGTCGCGGTCGCAATTCGAACCGCCGAAGCGAACGACCGCGACAGTCACAGTCGCCCCTCCGTACGTGAATTGAGTGTCCTACGCCGGGGTTCCACGGTGGACATCTATGCCTCCGCGACCTCGACGTCGTAGTCGTGGATGGTTGGGTTCGCGAGCAGTCGATCGGCCATCTCGCCCGCGCGCGTTCTCGCCGCGTCGGCGTCGTCGGCCTCCAGATCGACCTCGAAGCGATCGGCCGACCGGAGGTCCTCCAGTTCGAACCCGAGCCGTTCGAGCGCCCCCCGGGTGGTCTCGGCTTCGGGATCGAGCACGCCCCGCTTGAGCCTGACGGTGACGGTCGCGGTGTATGCGGGCATACCTATGGACGCGTGTTCGTGCGTGAAAACGGTTGTGGGTTCGTCGCAGTGTTCATCTTCGTGCATACTCACTCGGAGACGGAGCGTGCTAGACACGCTCAAAGAATGAGATGTCAGGATAGTCGGTTACAATCCTCCGTCTCTTCGCGTACTACCGGGAAGGCGCAGACGTAGCCGTGACCACTGGGGGGACGACACAGTCAAAAGAATTATTTTTGATTCGCCACACGAAAGCGGTGTGTCCCCTCATTCGTCCCCCTCCACCAGTCGACGCGCCCTCCTCGGCGGCTGTGCGGCGCTCGCTTCCGGGCTGGCCGGCTGTAATCGCCTCGAATCGGACCTTCCGGATGTCGCGTTCGGCGGGACCGAAGTGCCGACTGGCTGGCCGCATCGGTTCCACGA
>CAYOFZ010000175.1:0-4071 GCA_964403315.1 uncultured Halobacteriales archaeon
GCCCGCGACGGTTCGGCGTTCGGCGACGCCGGTTTCGGTCGTTTCGTCGACCTCGGCGGCGAGGCCGATCTCCGCAAGGTCCTGGGGGTAGCTGCGGTGAGTATTGTTCTCCAACACCATCAACAGTGAGGGTAGTGCCCACGTCCGGACCATCGTGTAGTCCTCGCTGTAGGGCTCGCGGATGGTCGCCGGCTTGCCCGCGCCGAGGTCGACGGCGTCGGGCTCGCGGCGTTCGCCGCTCACTTTGGCGGAGCGTGGCTCCGCCTGATCGATCCCCATTCGCTCGAAGTTCTCCGCCTCGTTGATGAGGTGGAAATTCAGGAGGTCCTCGAAACCGAGGCCGACCAACACGCTCCGGGCGGCGTCCTCCAGTCTGGTACGCTCGTGGCGGCCGCCGACAGTGCTCACGTCGGGATACCGAGGCACGAGCGTGTTGAACCTGTATGCACGGCCCAGGTCGTCGATCAGATCGACGGGATGGAGGGCGTCGGTTCGGTAGGGCGGGATCTCCACATCATAGGCGGTCTCTTCACCCAGCACTCGTGTCGCCGACAGCCCAGAGCGCTCGAAGCAGTCGATAACAGTCTCAGGATCGAGATCCACGCCGAGGACTCCCTCGATGCGGTCGTGGGAAACCCGCTTTTCGCGGGTTTCGAAGTCCGGACGGAGGAGCTCCCGGTCGGGGTACTCGACACGGACTTCCTCGATTGTCGCGCCGCGGGCCGAGAGTGCATAGCAGATGATCGCACACATCCGGTCGACCGTCCACTGGTCGGTGCCGGTCAACTCGACGAACAGCTCCCGTGAGTCGGTCGTGACCTCCGTGCGGCGACCGTTGATCACGGGGGGAAACGAGAACAGCCCGAGGTCGTCGTAGATCGCCGGGTAGCGTTCGTATCCGCTCACGAGGTCGGCGTATTCCCGGCCTGTCGGGTGGTTTTCGAGGACCTCGCCGGGCGTCATCTCTGCATCGGAGTCGAGGGGGACGAACCGATCCCCGTCGGGGGAGACGCCCGTGTACTGGATCGCCCGTCCACCGGATTCGGTTGCGAGGCCACCTTTCAACATCGCCAGGTCGTGGATGCCGATCGCCCCCTTCGCGCGCTGGCGACCCATCGTCGCGTGGAGTTTCTCCTGGAGCTGTATCAGCGAGTCCAGCCCGTTCTCGTCTATATCGAGCCCGCGGATCACCGCCCCCGTCACGTAGGGCCGTTCCTCGGGCACCGTCTCATCGACTTCGATAGTCCACTCGGGGTCGTTCGTGCTCGGTACGTCCATCCCGCGGTCCTCGCCGTAGTGGTAGCGAAGCGACCGAGCTACCCCCTCGACCGAGAGGCGATCCAGCCGGTCGGGCGCGAACTCGAACCGGAACTCGCCGTCGTCGGTCTCGCCCTCGTATTCGAGCCCGAGGGCGAACAGGTCGTCTTTGAGTTCGTCGTCGTCCTTTTCGGTGCCGACGAGCCGGCGGAGTTCCTCAAGATCGAGGTCGACGACGGGCATCAGTAGATCACCTCCGCGTTGCGCAGGAAATCGATGTCGGCGAGCGTTCCGTGGAGATCACGGATGTCCTCGGCGCCGGTGATCAGCATGGCTAGCCGTTCGAGCGCGAGCCCCCACGCCATCACGTCACAGTCGACGCCGAGGGGTTCGAGGACTTCGGGCCGGAACAGCCCCGAGTTGCCGATCTCGATCAACTTGCCGGTCTCGGGATGGTGGCCGAACAGCTCGAAACTCGGCTCGGTGTAGGGGTTGTAGTGGGGTTTGAACTGGATGTCGGTGATGCCGAACGCCTCGTAGAACTCAGTGAAGGTGCCCATGAGGTCGCGCACCGAGAGGTCCTCGGCCATCACCCAGCCCTCGATCTGGAAGAACTCGAGCAGGTGGGTCGGATCGAGGGTGTCGTTGCGGTAGACTTTCTCGACCGAGAAGTACCGCTGGGGCGGTTCGAGGTCTCCCTCGGCCTGTCCCGAGAGATACCGCATCGACAGTGAGGTGGTATGCCCCCGGAGGTCGAGCCCGCGGGCGACCGACTCGGTCCACGGCGAACGATACCCCTCGCCGTACTCGCCGACACCCTCCCGGTGGGCGCTACGAACCCGATCGACCAGTTCGTCGGGGAGGTCATCGATCTCCTCGGGGGAAGAAAGCGCGAACTGGTCCCAGTGCGTTCTGGCGGGGTGGTCCTGGGGCATGAACAGCGCGTCGTTGATCCAGAACTCCGCGTCGATGTGGGGGCCCTGCATCTCCTGAAACCCCATGCCGATGAGCACGTCCTTGACGCGGTCGGCGGTCCCCCGGAGGACGTGTTTCTTGCCGCCGGTCACGTCGGTTCCCTCGGCCTCGACGTTGTAATCGGCAAACTCGACTCCGCGCCACTCGCCGCTTGTGAGCATCTCGGGGGTGAGCCGACCGACGGTTTCGGTCGCCTCGACACCTTCCATGAGCGCGGTGACGCCCTCGTCGGTCAGCGTCATAGAACGCACCGTCGATTCGCGCCGCTCGATCAGGTCCCGACGTTCGAGATCCGAAAGGGTCGCCTCGTCATCGACGGGTTCGTCCGCAGCGAGCGCGGCGAGCGCGTCGGCTTCAGAGTCGGTTTGCTGGCCGGTAACGGCGGTCAGGTCGCCGGCCTCGATCTCGCCGAGCCCCTTCCGGGCGTAGTTCGACAGCGCGATGTCGACCTGCGGTCCCTCCAGATTTGCTTCGCCGATGACCTCGCCCATCGGAACGGGCTCGTCGTCGGCTCCGAGGCCGACGGCGGTTTCGTACAGTCGGCGCTCGGGCAGTCCCTCGGTCGCGTAGCGTTCGCCCTCGTCGGTGAGTTCGGCGTCGGTCTCGGTTCGCTCCTCGATGGCGAGCAACCCCTCCTCTTCGAGGGCGAAGGCCGCCCCGGCGACGGTTTCGGGTGGTTCGCCGATCTCCTCGGCGAGCTGTGCGATCGTGCGCTCGGCGGTGGCGCTCGCGGCGTTGAGGACCGCCGCCTGTGTCGGTGGCAGTCGCATTCCTTGGTGGGTCGTCTCGGCTCAGTCGCTTAGCGGTTCCGGACTCGGTGGACGCGTTCGCCCCACCGCGGAGCTCCAGCGTCCGCCTACGCGAACCGGAAAAAGCCGAACCCGGTGGTCGCAATCGCTTCGCTCTCGATGCCGATCACGGCTCGGGTTCCGGGCTCGGAAACCATACCGGGGGATTCGGGGCCACGGAGAAAAGCATTGGGTCCGTTATTCGAGGAAGTCGGGGTCGAGGCGTTTCTGGCCGATCTCGCTCGCGAGGTGATCACGGAAGCTCACGGGATCGACGCCGCCGCGTTCGCGCTCGAAGCGATCCCGGATCGAGACGGTGCCCGCCTCGGCCTCGTTGTCGCCGACGATCAGCATGTAGGGCACGCGGTCGTCGTGCGCTGTTTGAATCTTCTTGCCGATGGTCCAGGACCGCTCCTCGATGTCGACGCGGAACTCCGCGAGTTCGCGCCGGATCTCCTCGGCGTAGTCGATGTTGTCGTCGCTGATCGGCAATATGCGTACTTGCTCGGGCGCGAGCCACGTCGGGAATTTCCCGTCGAAGTGCTCGATGGTCACGCCCATGAACCGCTCGAAGCTCCCCAGTAGGGCGCGATGGACCATCACCGGGCGGTGTTTCTCGTTGTCCCGGCCGGTGTAGCTGAGTTCCAGTCGCTCGGGGATGTTGAAATCGAGCTGGACGGTGCCGATGGTCCACTCCCGTCCGAGCGCGTCGCGGGCTTCGAGGCCGATCTTCGGGCCGTAGAAGGCGGCCTCGCCTTCCTCGACCTCGTAGTCGAGGTCCTCGGTTTCGAGCGCGTCCCGGAGGGCATCGGTCGCACCTTCCCAGACCTCCTCGCTGCCGACTGCGGTCTCGCCCTTGGTTTCGAGCTTGTAGAGGACCTCGAAACCGAACTGGCTGGGTATCTCCTCCATAACCCGGAGGGTGTCCGTGATCTCCTCGCGGATCTGGTCGCGCCGGATGAACGCGTGGCCGTCGTCCTGGGTCATGCCCCGCACCCTGAGAAGCCCCGAAAGCTCCCCCGACTGCTCGTTGCGATAGACGGTGCCGAAC
>CAYOFZ010000176.1:0-4046 GCA_964403315.1 uncultured Halobacteriales archaeon
TCGTGGTCGGCCTTCGGCGGCGCGATCCCCATGCGCCGGTAGATCCGGTGGACGTGGGTATCGACCGGGAACACACCGGTTCGACCGCCGGCGAACAGCAACACGCAGTCGGCGGTTTTGGGACCGACCCCGTCGATGTCCAGTAGACGGTCACGGACCGTCTCGGGATCTCCCTTGGTCACAAACTCGTCGAACCCCTCAGCCCCGCCGAATTCCTCGCGGATCTCGGTTGCGGCATCGATCATGACCGCCGATTTCTGGTTGTACAGCCCAGCAGAACTGATCGTTTCCGCGAGTTCGTCCTGATGGGCTTCAGCGAGCGATTCGGCCAGATCCCCTGCTCGCGGTTGATCACCGCTCGCTCGTTCCGAGGCGCGAAGCGCCTCACGCCCGCCATAGCGGTCCATCAGCGCGTCGTGGGCGGGCTGGCTCGCTTTGTCGCTTGTGTTCTGGCTCAAGATCGTGCGGACCAGACACTCGAAGGCGTCCTGTCCACCGTAGGTCTTCTGCCAGTACAGCTCCCCAAGTGCGTCAACCACGGCTTCGGCACGGGTCGTCGCCTCGCTGGGGTCGAACTCCGCGGCGATACCCTCCCCGCTACTGATGTTTCGCGTCGGTTCCTCGGACATATCCCTCGGTACGGGCGCTACACCCAAAACCCTCCCTTATTCGACGCGGATCGTCACAGTCAGGTCCTCGCCCCCGGTGAGTGCCGCCACGAAATCCCGGTCGAAGTCGGCGGCGGCCTTTCCCGCGCCGATCATCACCGTCCGGTCGTCGATGTACCCGCTGGTGCGCCCGACCATGCTCCGCTCGCTTTCGAAGGTCAGATCCGAATGACCCGATCCTTCGACCGTTTCGGTGTATCCACCTGCCTCGAAGGCCGCGGTGATATTCGCCGATTCGTCCTGACACGCCGCGACGAACTCGGGATCGAAATCCGCGGGTGTGCGGTCGGCCTCGACCCCGAGGATGCAGTCGCCGGCGGGCGTGAGCCAGTCGTCGGTCGTCACCTCGAAGGTACTCGCGTGCTCGGCGCGCACGTTTTCGTGGCCTCTCGTCCGGATGACTTCCTCCATGACCGAACGTTCCGCCACCCGACCCTTCAGTCGAGCGGATCGACCCGCTCGCGGGTCCACGCCGAGCTCCCGAACTTTCGGTCGGCGCGGTCGCGCGCCCGTTCGAGCTCCGCGTCGGCCCAGTCACCCTCCTCGGCGTCGGCCCACTCACCCAGCGATTCCTCAATAGCTTCGATGGCCTCCTCGCGGCTCGCGTCAGTGTGTTCGCGCATGCTCGTTACCCGTCCGCGAAACTCCTCGGGACTCGTTTCCGGGGCCGCGAACACGCCGAGGTGGCGCTCGGGGGTTGCCTCGAAGGTGATCGAGCCGTGCTGGATGATCGCGTCTTTTCTCCTGTATTGGGCGTTGCCGCTGAGCTTTCGCGCGCCGCCCGGTTCGGGGACGACCACGTCGTGAGCCGGATGGAGTTCGCGCAGATAACAGGCGGGCTGATGGATCGCGGGCTGGGACTGTTCGGCGAATGTCGCGGGTACACCCAGTCGCTCGAACCCCTCGAAGATCGGTTCACAGAGCAGTTCGTAGGTGTCCATCAGGTTTTCAGGGAGTTCCTCGGCGGGCGCGATGATCGAATACGAGATGTCGCCCCACGAGTCGTGATAGATGCCGCCGCCGCCGGTGGGCCGGCGCGTGACGGTGACCCCCTTGCGCTCGCAGTATTCCCAGTCGACGGTTGCAGGGTCTTGGCGATACCCCAGCGAGAGCGTGCTCGGGCTCCATCGGTAGACCCGGAGAGTGCGCAGCCCGCCCGCGGCGGCGGTCGCCGCGGCTACCTCGTCGAGGGCCATGTTGACCGGTCCCTTTCTGGATTCCTCGCGGATCAGCCGCCACTCCCGGTCGGCGTGTGTTGCCATGACCGGGAGTATCCGCTTGCCCATCAAAGCGATTGTGTCTCCGCCGACCGATATAATTCCGATCCGATACGTACCTGAAAACATTTACCGACTTCCGCGAACACTGTGTTCATGCACAGACGCAGGTTCCTCACGACCGCCGCGGCGGTCGGCGGGTCCGCCCTCCAGGCTGCCGCCGGCGAAACGGCCGCCGAGCCGACCCCGCGCCCGATCCGGTTTTACTCGCCCGCCAGCCAGCGCGCCGCCGACGGCACGCCGCTTTCGGATCCCTCGGTGGTCGCCGCCCGGGCCGAACCCACCGCGTACAACTTCGATTCCGGTCACACGAGCGCAACCGAGTACGACGGTTCCATTCCACTGATCTCGATTGACGGTTCGGCCGCGGGCATTGGCGGGATGTTCGTCGCCAGCGCCGGTCGGTTCGATGCTGTTCGGAGCTTCGAGTACCACAACGCCGACGCCCTGTTGGCCGTCTGGGACGCCCTCATTGACGGTGACACCGTCCTCTGGGACGGTACACACGGCCAGTACTGGGATCTCGAAAAATTCGGTCGATTCGCGGATCGAGCCGCCCATCGCGGCTACCGCGTCCGCTCAGCGCCGGCCATCGACGGCCCGACCCTCGCGGGGGCCGACGCCGTCGTCGTAACGACCCCGCCCGGGCCGTTTTCGGCGACCGAACTCGACGCGCTCGCGGGATTCGCAGAGCGGGGCGGCGCGGTCATGTTGCACGATCAGGCGGACTTCCGGGGGCTCGACGAAACCGAGAACCTCAACCGGATCGCCGAGCGCCTTGACCTCGCCTTCCGGTTCAACAGCGATCAGGTCAACGACGACGCCAGCAACACCGGCGCGCCCTTCGACCTTCTGACGACCCGCTACGGATCGGTGCTCGCAGGTGACTAATCTGCGCTCACGCGACAGCCCTCGGAAGCGTATTCGACTTGCTCGATGGAATCGATGGGCTCCTCGCCACAGACTGGACAGTTGGGGTTCTGTCGCACGGGTACTTCCTCGAAGCTCATGTCGGCGGCGTCGTAGACCAGCAGCCGTCCCGCAAGGGGTTCGCCGAAATCCAGTGCGAGCTTCATCGTTTCGGTCGCCTGAATACAGCCCACAGTACCGGGCAACACGCCGAGCACGCCGGTCGTCGCACAGTCGGCGACCGCGTCCTCGGGTGGGGCTTCGGGGAACAAACACCGATAACAGGGCCCTCCCTCAGCGGGGAACGTGATCGCCTGGCCCTCGAATTTGTAGATCGCGCCATGGGAGAAGGGTTTGCCCGCGAGCGTGCAGGCGTCGTTGACCAGATACCGGGTGCGGAAGTTGTCGCTGCCATCGACGACGATGTCGTACCCCTCGATCAGCGGATCGATGTTTTCGGGTTCGACCCGCGTTTTATGGGTCTCGACCGCGATGTCGGGATTGATCCGTTCGACGTACCGCGCGGCCGAATCGACCTTCGGCTCGCCCACGTCGCTGTCGCCGTGGACGATCTGGCGCTGGAGGTTCGAGCGCTCGACGCTATCGTCGTCGGCGATGCCCAGCGTCCCGACGCCGGCCGCGGCGAGGTACTGGATGATGGGCGAACCGAGCCCGCCCGCGCCGATGACCAGTATCGAGGTGTCGAGCAGATCGGCCTGGCCCTCGGGGCCGATCTCGTCCATGATGATGTGTCTCGAATAGCGATCCAGCTGGGTGGGGTCGAGCGAGAGATCGGCCATACCACTTATTGGGCCACGACGTTGATAAACCCGTAGCCGACAGCGAACCGGATATTCTCGCCGGTACCTGCGTGGTCCATCGATGGACGAATTCGTCCATCCGTCCCGTAATCCCCGATGAAACACCCGATATCGTCCGAATACACTGTCGCGCTCCTGGTTTGGGTGATTGCATCCCGTCAACGGTCACGGCAGCGACGCCCGTTTGTGGGCCGCTTATTCCCCCGAGGCGGCTACGGACGATCGCATGGTATCGAACCTCCTGGTAGCCGCCGTCGTCGGGGTCGGCCTCGGCGTCTTCCTGCAGAAGGGGCGTTTCTGCTTCGTGCACGCCTTCCGGGACCTGTTCGCGTTCAAGGACTCGCGCGTGACGAAGGGCGTCCTCGCCGCGA
>CAYOFZ010000177.1:0-2227 GCA_964403315.1 uncultured Halobacteriales archaeon
AACATCGAGGCGACCCGGATCCTCGCGCTGGGCGACATTTCGACCAACGTCGCGGACATGAACGTCCAGATCGATCTGAACGAGGACACCCTCGAAGAGCGCCTCCTGACGCCCGAAGACGTCGCCGAAACCATCGAGGACGAACTCGGTGTGAACACGGTCCAACAGGGCACACAGGTCGAGTTCGGCCCCGATCAGCCCAGCTACCGCGATCTCCTCCAGTTGGTCGAGGAGCTACGCGAGATCGTCTTCAAAGGTATCGAGGAGGTCTCCCGGGTGGTCGTGCGCAAGGAGGACGCCAATCCGGCCGGCGAGGGAACTGTCGCCGAGGAAGACACTCCCGCCAGCGACGAGGAGTTCGTTCTCTATACCGAGGGGTCGGCGTTCGGTGACGTACTCGATATCGAAGGCGTCGACGCCTCGCGGACCACCTGTAACAACATCCACGAGATCTATCGGAACCTCGGCGTCGAGGCCGCCCGCGAGGCGATCATCAACGAGACAATGGACACCCTCCGCGAACAGGGCCTCGACGACGTGAACATCCGCCATCTGATGCTCGTCGCGGACATCATGACCACCGACGGCACCATCGAGTCGATCGGTCGCCACGGCATCGCGGGCAACAAAGACAGCGTGCTCGCGCGGGCGGCCTACGAGGTGACGGTCAATCACCTGCTCGATGCGGCGATCCACGGCGAGATCGACGACCTGAACGGCGTGATCGAGAACGTGATCGCCGGCAAGCCCATCAAACTGGGTACCGGCGACGTGGATCTGCGGATGGGCTCGCTTCCCGCGTCCTCCTCTTCACCGTCGGACTGATGGCCCGAACCCTCTCCGACGACGCCCGGCAGTATATCGCGGCCTTCGAGGACGAAACCGGCGCGACCGCGACCGATTGCGTGATCGACGACGAGGGCAACCGCCTCGTGTTCGTCGTCAGCACCGGCGAGATGGGCCGTGCCATCGGCCCCGGCGGGCGGACGGTCCGGGAACTCGAAGACCGGCTCGGAACCACCGTCGAACTCGTTGAGGACGCTTCCACTCCCGAAGATTTCGTCGCCAACGCGCTCGCACCCGCGGCGGTGTACAACGTCACGATCAGCGAAAACGACACCACTGTCGCCTATACCGAGGTCGCGGAGGAGGATACCGGCGTCGCCATCGGCGAAGACGGTCGGAACATCGAGACTGCGCGAGTGCTCACACAGCGCCATTTCGATATTGATGACATACAAATTATATGACCCATATCGGATTGAATCGGGGTGAACTCGATTGAACTCGGCTGAATCGAGACGGGGAACCGTGTTCGTGTGGTGCTGTAAACGATAGAGAGGCGAGCGCCATCGGACCGAAAGGCGACGCTTAAGTGGATTCGTCGGATAGCATCCGGTACTATGGCAAACGGCAAGTACGCGGCGCGCAAGCTACAGCGCGACCGCCAACAACAGCGGTGGTCCGACAGCGATTACGCCCGTCGGGAACGCGGGCTCCGCGAGCAGTCCGACCCGCTCGAAGGTGCTCCCCAAGGCCGGGGGATCGTCCTCGAAAAGGTCGGCATCGAGGCAAAACAGCCCAATTCCGCGATCCGCAAATGTGTCCGGGTGCAGCTCATCAAAAACGGCAAGCAAGTGACCGCGTTCTGTCCCGGCGACGGCGCGATCAGCTTCATCGACGAACACGACGAGGTCACCATCGCCGGGATCGGCGGTGCGAAGGGTCGTGCGATGGGCGACCTCTCGGGCGTGAACTACAAGGTCGAGAAGGTAAACGGCGTGAGCCTCATCGAGCTCGTCCGTGGTAACGCCGAGAAACCGGTGCGCTAATATGTCGGAAAGCGAAGCTCCCGAACCGGATACTCCAGCCGGTACCGACGAAAGCGAGACGGACGCACAGCTCTTCGGTCGTTGGACGGTTGAAGGCATCGAATACGCCGATCCGAGCACCCAGCGATACATCACGATCACACCCATTGCCCACACGATGGGTCGTCATGCGCGAAAGCAGTTCCAGAAAAGCGAAGTGAGCGTCGTCGAACGGCTGATCAACCGCCTGATGCAAAACGAGTCGAACACCGGCAAGAAACAGCAGGCCCTGGGTATCATCCGCGACGCCTTCGAGATCGTCCACCAACAAACCGACGAGAATCCGCTTCAGGTGCTCGTTCACGCCGTCGAGAACGCCAGCCCGCGCGAGGAGACGGTGCGCCTGAACTACGGCG
>CAYOFZ010000177.1:2237-3915 GCA_964403315.1 uncultured Halobacteriales archaeon
CCGAAAGCCGTCGATGTCGCCCCACAGCGGCGGGTCGATCAGGCCCTGAATTTCATCGCCGACGGAACCCACAGCGCCTCATTCAAAACGGCGACCGACGCCAGCGAGGCACTCGCCCAGCAGCTCATGGGGGCCGCGAATTACGACGTCAATACCTACGCGATCAACCAGAAAGAAGAACAGGAACGCGTCGCCGCCGCCGCACGGTAAGTTCACGTTTGTTTTTTTTTTTTTTTTCCGTTCGTCGGCCAATCAACAGCGACGGGGAGGGACTCCCATACTCGGAGGAGCGACGGCTGGCATACCATTGTACCGTTGAACTAATCGGCAGCCGGTCCGTTCGTTCCCGTTGCGTAGCTGCGGGTCGCCTCGACCAGCGCCTTCCGGTACTCGCTTTCATTGGGATCGCGCGATAGTTCCTTGAATCGGCGTTTGAACGACGGGAAGTCCACCTCCGGAGCGTCGCGGGCGGCGGCATGGGCGAGATCGTATAGGCGATGGTCGGCGTCGACAAGCCCGTGGCGCTCGACCAGCGCGAGCGCGAACGCGGCGTTGACGGCGGTGATCTCGGGATCAGCTGCCGGGGAGATCCGCCGGAATTCCGGGCGAGGTGGGGCCGTGGGTCGGTTCGCCACCGCCCTCGCCAGGCTCGACTCCAGATAGGCGACCAGCTTGTCGGCGGGCCCCAGCGTCAGCGTGATGTCGTCGGCGTAGATGTCCTTCATGTGATTGGCTATCTGATAGCAATGAGCGATTTTCCGGCGTTCGACGTTCTTGCCCGTGAGCGCCAAAAATAGCGCCTCCTCGGTCGACTGGGTGTGCGATGGGTGGTCCCCCTCGTGGCGATGCATGTGGGCGAACTCGTGTAAAGCGAGTTCGCGGGCCATCGCGCTGGTGGCGGCCTGCCGGGAGATGTTCAGGACGTGGTACTCGCCGGGGTGGGCGGTCCAGGTCCGCTCGTCGGGGTCCTCGCGCACCCGAACCCGGACCGGCAAGTCGAGGTCGTACTCGGTTTCGAACCGGTCGCGGGCACCGAGAAACGGGGAGGGCGGGGCGGCACCCGTCACGCGAACATCCATGGTTGTCGATAGCAGGGGTTGAATAGACATGAATCCTCCCCACCGAAAGCCCTCGCTCGGGACTGGCGTCCCTCACTCGCCCTTTTCATGTCCACCAGGGCCGCTAGTTAACGCAGTCGTCCGATCGGACGACTGCTCTCAAGCAAGCCAGCCTTTCCCCGCCCTGCGAACGCGAGCGGCGAAAGTGCCGCTCGCGTTCGCCCCGGCCACCACCCCTTCTTTTCAGCTCGCCATACAGCCAATTGGTGACCGCTTTTCGGGGTTTTTTCACGCCGTGTTGGGCTGTATTTCTTGCGGTCCGCGCGCGCTTGGCGGTCGCGGCTTCTTCACGAGTGAAGTGAGTAAAGGCTCGTCACGGCAAAGCCGTGACGGTGTTTTTAGAGGAGATTTTTGCTGCAGCGCGGGACCGAAGATCCCGTGGGCCGTGCGAACGGGTCTTCGGCCCGTGAGCAGAGAGTGGTTCGAGAGGGCAAAGCTCTCTCGTCATCAACAGATTCCGGAAAATCTGTTTAGCAGTCAGAAACCAAGGTTTCTGACGACATCACGAGACGGCGAAGCCGTCATCAGAACGCAAAGCGTTCTGATTGGCTCACAAGAGC
>CAYOFZ010000178.1:0-3880 GCA_964403315.1 uncultured Halobacteriales archaeon
CTCGCCGGTCGGTTCAGCGACGTAGTCGAGGGGTTCGCCGCCGTTTGCGATCACCGCGCGGGTCGCTTTCGCGGTGTCCATGCAGCTGCCGCCGCCGAGGCCGACGTAGAAATCGTAACCCTCCTCGCCCTGCTGGTCGCGGACGAAGGAGAGACAGTCCTCGATGGCCGAAACCGACGGTTCGCGCTCTGATTCGTCGTAAATATCGGCTTCGAAGCCCGCGTCGTTGAGCTGTTCGCGGACGCGGTCGGCGTGGCCGATATCGACCAGAGTTTCGTCGGTGACCACGAGCCCGTGAGCACCCTCATCGACGCCGAGATCGGAAAACTGATACCCCAGTTCCGTGACGGCCTCCCGACCGAACCGGATCTCGGGGATCTGCATGTGCCAGACGTTCTCGGGAACGAGATCGTGTCCGGGCGCGGAGACGGAGCGCTCGTAACTCATCGTTCACCCCACCGTTTGGGAAGCTCTTGAAACTGATCGAGATCGTGGCCGTAGACGACCGTTGCATCCTGTCTGCGTTCGAGGTCCTTCAGCAACTGGAGGCTCTCGAACCAGTGGCGGTGGCTCCAGAGCAGACCCGACCCGAGCGGGATCTCTTCCTCGTAGTTCGCGGCCTGATAGATCTCGTCGTTGGCGAAGATCAGCGTCTCGCTGTCGAGGTCGATCTTGGTGCCCACGAGTCCCGGCGTGTGACCGGGAAGGCGGAGGAACTCCACGTCCTCGAAGTGGGTTTCGCGGTCGCGGTGGAGCACCCGCCAGTTGAGGTCGTAATCGAAATCGTCGAGCACGTAGGCGGCGCTTCCCTCGTCGGTTTTCGCGCTGTAATACGCGAATTTGAGCTCTTCTTCGTGGACGAACACGGGCGTGTCGGTGTCCGCAAAGAACTCGAGTCCGCCCGCGTGGTCGAGGTGGAGGTGGCTCTGGAAGACGTAGTCGATGTCGTCGATGTCGTATCCCGCCTCCGCCAGATCGTCGTCGAGGCGGTGTTCGGCGGCGTCGTAGTGGGCGAAGGCCTGATAGAGCGGTTCGGGCCAGTAGCCGTCGGCGGCCTCGTGGTGGGAGCCGGTGTCCCAGAGGATCGTCCCCTCGGGGTGATCGATCACGAGGTTGAACACCGGGATCTCGCCGTATTCGAGATCGGGGTTCGGCTCGTCGGCGGTCCCCATCGTCTGCCCTTCGACCATGTAGTTGAGGTCGGTTCGGATATGCCCGCGATCGATGACCTCGACAGTCGCATTGACCATACCCAACGACGCGCTTGAATTTACATCATCCTTTGGGCAACGGCGAAGCGCTCCCTGCCGCCTCGGTATCGAAGGATTCAGCGCGATCATGACAATTTTTATCAGCCACTGCGTCGAACACCCCTCCATCCCTATGGAGCAATCACACGCTCGCCGGGGATGACACGGATACCCATGAGCACCCAAACCGTTCTCGACCATCATCTGGAGGCGTTCGGCGAACAGGACCTCGAAACCGTCATGGAGGATTACACTGACGACTCCGTCGTCATCACCAATCTGGGGACGTTCCGGGGACTCGATGGAATCTCAGGGCTGTTCGAGGACCTGTTCGCCGAGTTCTCGGCCCCCGAAGCGTCCATCACCATCGACCAGCAGGTCGTCGAAGGCGATTTCGGCTACATCGTCTGGCACGCCGAGACGTCTGACAACCATTACGAGTTCGCCACGGACACCTTCTACATCCCCGACGACGCGATTGCGTTCCAGACCTTCGCGGGAAAGATCACGCCGAAAGGCTGAATCGGGAGGCCGTCGGTCACGCGATTTCGTTTTCGATGGCGTTCCGAAACCGTTCCGCGGTCATCGTGTACACGGTGTTGCCGTCGTCGTCGCGGCGGTTTCCGACAGTCAGGGCCACCTCGCCGTCGACCCGCACCTGTCGGGAGGCGGAACCCACGGGATTCACGTCGATGAACCGAATATCGCAGTCGTATTCGTCTTCCAGCCGCCGCACGACCCAGTGTGTGTAGGTCCCGTCGAGGAATCTGGGCGGCTCGTACGGCGGGAGATCGAGCACCGCTTTCAGTTTCTCGTTTTCTATCCACCATCTCGGTTTGTCGGTTTCACCTAGCATGTTGACTGTTGCCCTCGCTATGGGGTGTTCGTGGTTCGCCTGACTGTCGTCAAGGGTGCGATCCACTACAGCGAAACGATTATCGCGCCGTCTTCGACCCGCACGGGATACGACGGAAGGGACAGCCCCTGCCGGGACAGACACTCGCCGGTTTCGATGTCGTACTCCCAGCCGTGCCAGGGGCAGTTGAGGACTTCTCCCTCCCGACAGTACGTCAGGGTCTGTTCGAGGGCCTCCCGGTCGTAGGTCGCCTCCGTCGTGCCGGTGATGCGACCCTCACAGCACGGCCCGGACTGGTGGAGACACCAGTTGAGGTGGGCGTAGTACTCGCCGTCGATCCGGAACACGGCGATCTCCCGGCCAGCGAGTTCGGTGACGACCTGTTCGCCGTTCTCGATTTCGTCTGCCGATGCGACCACGTGGTCGGACATCACGACGCCCCGAGATCGAACAGTTCCGTCGCGTTGGCGCTGAGCACCTGTGTCCGTTCCTCGGGTGTGAACATCCCCCGGAGGTGCCGGTCGAGGGCGTCCGGGGTGTCGAAATCCCAGTGGGGGTAGTCCGTGGCGAACAGAAGCGAATCCGTCCCGAGGGTCTCCATGATGGCGTTCAGATGGGGACGGTGCTGAGGTTCCCCGAGGGGCTGGCTCGCGAAATACATTCGTTCGCGGACGTATTCCTCGGGGGATTTTTCGAGCAGGGGTGCCTCGCTTCGCCGCATCGAGTACTCCTTGTTGAGCCGAAACATCAGGTACGGCACCCATCCGAATCCCGCTTCGAGGAAGGCGAACTCCAGATCGGGGAACTTCTCGACGACCCCCTCAGTGATGAGGCTCGTCAGCGTTAGCATGTGGCTCCAGGGATGGGCCAGCAGGTGAATCTGGAGGAACTCGTTGAGTGCCTGGTTCTGGCGGGAAAACTCGTACATGAACCCGTTGGCGCTCCCATGAAAGGCGATGTTGAGTCCATTGTCCTCGGCGGCCGCGTACAGCCGATCGTAAAACGGGTCCCCCAGCGGCGGGTTCGGTCCCGTATTGTGGATATAGGCCCCGACGATGTCCTTCTCGTCGCCCATGCGATCCAGTTCCTCGGCCGCCGCCTCGGGGGATTGGGTGGTGATCGTGGCGAGTCCCTTGAAATCGTCGTCGGCGTCGAGAAACCGGTCGAGGAGCAGGTCGTTGTGTGCCTTCATCAACGCTACGGACCACTCCCGCTCGGGGTTCCGGCTCATCAGCCCGAGCGTGTTGAGGATCGGGTAATCGACCCCCAGTTCGCCACAAAGCACCTCCCTGATGCGTTCGGGCGTCTGGACGGTTTCGGTGTCGGGTTTGATCTTCCCGTTGACGGTCCGATCCCAGCCGTCGTGTGGTGTCGCTCCCACCTGCGTGTGTTTCATCCGCAATCTGTAGGGCTCGTCGAGATACGGGAGCAAGTCCTCGTCGGGGATCGATAAATGAACGTCAGTGTCTATGGTTCGTTCCTGTCGTAAGAGTCGTTTTTTCGTACTTTACTGTGACACGTTATCATCTACCTTACTAAACAGTAATGAATATTTAGTTTTAAATTTCGTTTTTTAACTTTTTTAGACGACCAAATGCCGGAGGCGGACCATCCCGGCGAAACGCTTGTCGAGCGGAAATTTTCGTACGAAACCGTCGATATGACTCGATTTACTCGCCGTTTTTGCGGTCCCATGACGCCGGAAACGGGCGTCCTCACATCATCTCTAGCTCATTTCATGCGCAGATATATAATATATCCGTACTATTATTGG
>CAYOFZ010000179.1:0-3804 GCA_964403315.1 uncultured Halobacteriales archaeon
GCTTGCCGGTCTTCAGCGCGCGCTGTTGCATCCGGAGGAACTTCTCGACGCCCTTCTCGGCCATGCTGCCGGCCTTGACGGTGAAGTCGTTGGCCATGAAATGCAGTTCACGACCCTCGAAATCGGCCGCGCCCGTAAGCAGGCCGTCGGCGGGTAGTCGGTCTTCGGAATCGAATTCGGCGAACCTGCCGTCCTCGAACAGCAAGCCGTTCTCACCAAACCAGAGATCCAGTCGATCACGGACGAACAGCTTGCCCTGTTCGTCGAGTCGGTCCCTGTATTTCTCGGGGCCGCCCTGCTTGATGTCGGCGATTTCCTCCCACAGCCGCTCCTCGCGGTCGGTGGGTTCCAGATCGTCGGCGGGTTCTTCGACGGTGGCGTTACGAACGGCGGTCGGCTCTTCGCTGTCACCGATATAGACCTCGATCTCGCCGCCGACGTGGCGAGCGAGCGCGGCCGCGATCACCGAGGCTTCCTCCTCGGTCGCGTCCGCGTTGATCCGGACGTTCATACACCGTCTGCGGCGGACGGTGTGAAACCGTTTTTCATTAGAGACGCCCCCTTCTCGCCGAGGTGACCGTGGGCCATACCGGGCGAGCTTTTTAGTGGCTGCCAGTAATTACATCTAATTAGAGTATGCCGGGATCAGTCGAGCCGATGTCACGGTACGATCTGGTTCTCGGGTTGATCCCCGGGGTGTACGCCGTTGGGTTGCTCGCCACGGCTGCGCTCTCGGTATCGCTGCCGTTAGCGATGATCGTCGCCTCGTTGATCGCGGCAGTAGGGTTGATCGATGCACTTGTGCTTAATCCGCCGGCGTAGGAAGTCCCTCTCGACAAGCGGTTCGTCGGATATACCATCTCCGGGCCGGCACACGCAAAACCAACATTTAGGAAGTACGCACGGCGAATATCGGAAGGCGACTTTACCTCTTACACCCGATCACAACATGAGTTCCAATAGTCAGGACATCCGCGAACGGATCGAAACCGTCGAGAACGTATCAGCCGACCGAGCGAGCCTCGTCACGGTGGCGATCCCACCGAACGAGTCGCTCGAGGCGGTTCACAACCGGATCGAACACGATCACGCGAACGCCGAATACGGCGACTCGGGCTCAACGAACCGGCCCCTCCAGAACGCGCTCGAGGAGGTTCGGCGCATCCTACAGGACTACGAGGAGACGCCCGAGCACGGGATCGTGGTCTACGCCGGCGTTGCCGACGAGGAGTTAATCACCTACGTCTTCGACGACCTCCCGTCCCCGATCGACGAACTCGTCTACGAGCAAGCCAACGAGTTCGATGTCGAACCGCTCGAAAGCATGACCGAGCCCGCCGCGACATACGGGCTGCTCGTCGTCGAGCGTGGGGGAGCGGTGCTCGGTCACCTCGAAGGAGAGGAGATCATCACGATCGAGACCCTCGACAACGAGATGGCCGATGAAACCCCCTCCGAGGATAGCTCGCCCGAGGAAGCCGAGGGCGGGGCCATGGAGAGCCGGCAGGTCGAGTGGAAGGAAGGCTTCTTCGACGATGTCGCCGAGGCCGCCGAACGCGTCTTTCTCGGCGAGGACCCGATCGATGAGTTGCTGGTCGGCGGAGCCGAGGTCACCACCGAGGAATTCATCGATAGGGACCGCCTCGACCACCGTCTTCACGACCGGATCGCCGGCACGTTTACCGTCGAGTATGCATCCGAACAGGGGCTTCGACAGCTCGTCGAGCGGGCCGAGGACTACCTCACCGAGGCCGAGGACCGACCGGCCCGCGAGGCGCTCGATCGGTTCTTCGAGGCGATCAACGCCGAAGAAGAGGAGGTCGTCTACGGTCACGAGAAAATCGAGGAAGCCCTGGAGTTCGATGCCGTCGAGACGCTACTGATCTCCGAGTCGATTCCCACCGAGGAGGCGAGCGAGTTGGCCGAACGGGCCGAAGATATCGAGGCTGATCACGTCTTCATCCCGACCGAGATCGAGCGTGGCGAGCAGTTCGAACAAGCGTTCGACGGTCTCGGCGCACTGTTGCGGTTTCGGATCGAGTAAGCGGCTGGCTTCTGAAACGTCGCCAGACGTGCTCAGACTCCGTCTAATGTGCGTTCGAGTTGTTCGATCAACCCCGCGTTCCCGATGTGAACCGGCACGCGCCCGTGGAGGTCGGTCGGTTCGACCGCCAGCAGCGAGCGCTCGCCGTCCGAGGAGCGTCCACCGGCCGATTCGATGATATAGCCCACGGGGTTGGCCTCGAATTGGAGGCGCAGTTTGCCCTCGGGGCTCGATTCGAGTGCGGGGTAGGCGAACACGCCGCCGTAGGTCAGCACCTGATTGATGTCGCCGATCATCGACCCACTATACCGGAGTTTGAGGCTCGCGTCGTTTTCGATTCCCTCGGCGTAGTCCGCGAAGTCGGCGGGCCAGTCGGGCACCCGGCCGCCGAAGCCATACACCGTCGGCTCGTCGGGTAACGTGGCATTCTCACGGACCGTCCGGCGGTCGCCGTCCTCGATGACGTACTCGATGACTTCGCCGTCGCTGGCGGTGATCATGGTCGTGATCGGACCGTACAGAACGTATGTCGCCGCGACGAGGCTCTCGCCGGCCGCCGGGAGGGGTGCGTCGTAAACCCCGACAATAGTGCCCATCGTGTTGTTGGACTTGAGATTCGAGGAGCCATCCAGCGGATCGACCGCGACCGAAAGCCCATCGCCGACCGAGACGACTTCCTCGCGTTCTTCGCTCGCGTACGCACCGATGCCATCGATTCCGCCGAGTCGGTCTTCGAGCAGATCATCGGCATAGGCATCGGCGGCCAGTCGTTGTTCGCCACTGGGGTTTTCCTCGCCGCTCTCGACGCGCCGCCCCGGCAGGGCCGCGCGGATCCCGGGGGCGGTCGCCGCGACCGTCTCGAAAACGGTCTCGACGGTTCCGGCCATCAGTCGTCGGTCGGGGCCGCCGCGTCAGCCTCGGGCGTCGCTTCGAGCGCTTCCTCGGCGGTCGCACCCTCGAAGATGACCTCTTCAAGCGCGTCGAGGATGGCGGTCGGGTTCTCGCGCTGGAAGACGTTGCGCCCAACCGCAAGGCCTGCCGCGCCGGCGTCGGTCGCCGCCTCGACGGTTTCGAGGAACTCCCGGTTGTCGGCTTTCGAGCCGCCCGACATGATGACCTTCGTTTTTCCGGCCATGTCACAGGCATGTTCCATCGCGTCGGCGTCGCCGGGGTATTTGATTTTCGTGATGTCCGCGCCCAGTTCCAGCCCGAGGCGGGTAGCGTACGCGATGGTGTCGGGTTTGGTGTCGTTTTTCAGCCCCTGACCCCGGGGATACGACCACATGACAACCGGCAGGTCGTGGTCGCGCGCGCTTTCTTGGATCTCGCGGAACTCCTCGGCCATCTCGACTTCGTGATTCGAGCCGCCATAGAGGGTGAACCCGACCGCGTCCGCGCCGAGGTCGGCGGCGTACTCGACCGAGCAGTTGACCGCGCTGTCGTGTTCGCCCATCCAGAGGTTCGAGGTGCCGTTGAGCTTCGCCAGCAGGTTCACCTCGTCCTCGTAGGAGGGATAGTACGCCTCGGCGATCCCCTTCTGGACCGCGATGGCGGTCACGGCGTCGTGGGTCGCCACCTCGAACACCTCGGCGGGATCGTTCGTCGCCGGGACCGGATCGAAGTCGACCGGACCGTGTTCGAGCCCGTGGTCGTAGGCGAGGATGAGGGCTTTGCCGTCGCGCGTGATCGAAGAGTCCGCTCCGGGAAGCATCGGGTTTCAATCGACGAACGAACCACATAAAGGCTTTGTCGACGGGGGC
>CAYOFZ010000180.1:0-3761 GCA_964403315.1 uncultured Halobacteriales archaeon
GCAGGGAGACGGTCCGCCAGGTCGACGGCAGGATCTCCAGCGAGTAGAAGACGCCCCCGAAAAACACCAGCGGCCGGAGGATGAACTGGTTCATCACCGTCAGGTGATCGAAGTCCCGGGCAACCAGCCCGCCGATCACCCCGAACGCGGCGAACAACAGCGTGATGACGAGCATGAACGCTACGAGATACAGCGGTCGAGCGACCCCGACCGTCGTGAAAAAGGCCCCGATGACCGCGATGATGATCCCGACGATCACCCCACGGGAGGCGCTCGACAGGACGTAGGCGATCACCATCTCGGTATACGAAAGCGGCGAGGTGAGCGTCTCGTGGATGTACTCGTTCCAGCGCCCGTGAAAGATCGAAAACGAGGCGTTCTCGAAGGCGTTCGAGACCGCTCCCAGAACCACGAGCCCGGGCAGGAGAAACAGGATGTACGAAAACCCCTGGATCTCCTGGATGCGCGCACCGAGGATGACCCCGAACACCGAGAAGTACAGCACGTTCGTGATCATCGGCGGGAGGAAGGTGTTCCATGGTCGCCGAACGTAGCGCTGGACCTCGCGTTCGAGCAGCGTGTAAAACCGGGCCGATAGCGGGTTCGTGGCCATTACTGTGCCTCCGTGGCGACGCGCTCGGTTCGACCGCCGCTTTGGCCCTCCGTGAGTTCGACGAAGACCTCCTCCAGCGACGTTCGGGAGATCTCGATATCGAGGATCTCATGACCCCGCACTTCGAGGGCGTTGAGCAGTCGCGGGGCGACCCGGCCGCCACCGCCGTTCACCCGGGCGACGAGTCGGTCGCCCTCCATGGCGGCCGCTTCGAGGTCATCGACCGCCCCGTCGAGTGCGGGCGCGGTCGCCGGCGGGTCGCGCAGCGTAACGGTGATCGTATCGCTTCCCCGATCCATCAGTTCCTCGGGCGCGGCGACCGTGATTTTCCGGCCGTCGTCCATGATCGCCACGCGGTCACAGAGCCGTTCGGCCTCCTCGATGTAGTGGGTGGTGAGCAGGATCGTCGTTCCCTCGTCGTTCATGCGGTTGATGATCCCCCAGAGGTCGTGGCGCAACTGGACGTCGACGCCGGCGGTCGGCTCGTCGAGGATCAACAGGTCGGGGTCGGTGACGATCGCCCGCGCGAGCATGAACCGGCGTTTCATCCCGCCCGAGAGCCAGTCAAATCGGGTGTGTCGCTTCCCGTAGATCCCGACGAGTTCCAGCGCCTCGTCGGCGCGGCGCTCGGCTTCGTCCTCGTTCACGCCGTGATAGCCCGCCTTGTGGGTCAGCACCTCCTGGATCGGGAAAAACCGGTCGACATTGAACTCCTGGGGCGCGAGGCCGATGCTGTCGCGCACCTCGCGGTAGTCCTCTTCAATGTCGTTCCCGAAGACCGTCACCTCGCCGCCGGTCTTTCGCACGAGCCCGACCAGCGTGTTGATAAACGTGGTCTTGCCCGCGCCATTGGGTCCGAGAAGGCCGAAGACCTCGCCGGCCTCGACGGACAGCGAGAACCCGTCCAGCGCCCGAACGTCGTCGTACTCCTTCACGAGATCGGTCGCATCGATCGCCAGCGTCATCGTCGGATCCACACGGCTCGGAAGGTAAAGCGCGACGGAATCCGTTCGATTGTCGTCGGCCAATCCTCACTCCAGATAGCCCAGATCCGCGAGGCGGTCCTCGACCGTTTCGTCGGCGGTCGTTTCCCCCTGTCCGCCCCCACGAGTGGGGTATTCCATCGTGTCGGTCGGCTCGACCACGGTGAGCGGCTCGCCGTCCATCCGGTCGCTGCGGGGAACGTCGAACGCCGAGAGCACCGTCGGCGCGATGTCGAGCAGGTGGGGCTCCCCGAGGTCCCCATCCCCGACCTCGGGCCCGGTGGCGGCGGCGATGCCGTACAATTTGTGGTTCCAGGGTTCCGTGGGCGGGGCGAACTGCTCGTCGCGCAGTTGCGCCGAGAGGAAGTGGTTCCAGTCGTTGGGAACGGTCAGTACGTCGGGAGCCGGGTCGAGGTTCGGCCCCTCGTAGTACTCCTCGACGCGCGCGACGTCCTCGAAGACGGGTTCGCCGTCCGGGGCCTCGATCCCCGAGAGCAACTCGATCAACTCGTCGCGGCAGTCCTCGTAATCCTTCCGGGCGACGACCCCTTCTGGATCGCGGCCTTCGAGGTTGATCCGGACGCCGGTTTCGACGCGCGAGCGCATGTAGGCCGTCGAGTCGGCGAAATCGACCTGTTCGTCGGAGGCTTTGACGATCCCGGCGGGGGCGTGGTGTTTGGCGAACTCGTCAAGGCCGATGGTTTCGAGGGCGCGCCCGATCCGACGGGTCGTGAGCCCGAACCGGGCGGCGGTGGCGACCCCGCGTTCGAGGAGGGTCGGGTCGCGCTCGGTCCGTTCCTCGCCTTCCCGCAGCGACTGCTCGCGGATCGTCTGCCAGGAGGGCATGCCCTCGCCGCTGCGGGTCGCCTCGATGTAGCCCTGCTCGCACAGGAAAGTGTTCAGCCGGAACTCCGAGCCCTCGTACTCCCCGAGGCCGTGATCGCTGACCAGCAGCGCGAGATCGGGATCGGTCGCTTCGAGGATCCGCTCGATCTCGCGGTCGACCGCCTCGTAGATCTCGGCGACCAGTTCCTCCTCGTAGCCGTATTGGTGAAAGACCGTATCCGTCACCTGAAACTGGACGAACCCGAAGTCGGGTTCGAACCGCTCGGCAAGATACCGGAATGCGTCGCCTCGCATCCCTACCGACTCGACGTACTCGTCGAAAGCGTCCTCCTCGCCGCCGGGCGTGGGATACACCCGATAGTTACCGATCTCTTCGCGGATCTCGTCGAGGATCTCCTCGGGATGGCAGGGCGGGTCCTCGGGGGCGGTAAAGCCCGGCACTACCGCGCCATCGATCTCGCTGGGCGGATAGGTCATCGGGACGTTGACGACGACGCTTCCCAGCTCGTGATAGTCGAGCAGTTCCCACAGCGAGGGTTCGGCGACCGTGTTCGCGTTCGCAACACCCCAGTCGTAGCCGTTATAGGTCAAAAAATCGAACACGCCGTGCTTGCCGGGATTCGTCCCCGTGTACAGCGACGGCCAGGCGCTCGCGGTCCAGGGCGGGATCTGGGATTCGAGTTCGGCGCTCGGACCGTCCTCCCAGATCGACCGAATCGTCGGCACCCGGTCGTCCTCGAACAGCGGTTCGAGGATCGGCAGACAGCAGGCGTCGATGCCGATCAACAGCGTATCGACGGATCCGCTGTACTCGGATGACATCGTTATTGTGTACTGAAAAACTGTTTCGTCCTTATTATGAGTGCGGTAATACGGTTCACGGTCCGCAGTTTCGCAACTATGGAGTAGTTAATATATTTATACTAATATGAGGAACCGTTCACGAGGGGTATTGCCGGTTTCCGTTGGCCCGTGATACCGACATGAGCGGGATTTAAGCGGCCGCGAACGCGAGGGCAACTGTATGAAACTTCAGGAGTACCAGGCGAAGTCGGTCTTTTCCGATGCCGGGATTCCGACTCCCGACTCGCAACTCGCTGAGAGCACGGACGAAGCCGTCGATGCCGCCGACGATATCGGCTACCCCGTTGCCATCAAGGCGCAGGTCCAGGTCGGCGGCCGCGGGAAGGCCGGCGGGATCGAACTCGCCGAAGATGACGACGAGGCCCGCGAGGCAGCCGACTCGATCCTCGGAATGGATCTGAAGGGCTACACCGTCGAGCGCGTGCTCGTCGAGGAGGCCGTCGACTTCACCGACG
>CAYOFZ010000181.1:0-3747 GCA_964403315.1 uncultured Halobacteriales archaeon
CGGTGGCGTGCATACAGACCAGCACCTCCGCGGCGTCGCTTTTGGCGGCCTCGACCGCACAGACCGCGTTCATCACGTTGTCCGAGGAAGGCCGGTCCGCCGAGCGCTGACTGCCCGTAAAGACCACCGGCACGGGCGTATCGAGCATAAAGGAGAGTACCGACGCCGAAAACCCCATCGTGTCGGTGCCGTGCATCACGACGACGCCGTCGGCTCCGGCCTCGATCTCCTCGTGGACGGCTCGGGCGAGGTCCTCCCAGACGTCGGGAGTCATGTTTTCCGAAAGGATGTTGGCGACGACGCGCCCGCGGTAGTTCGCGCGTCCGGCGAGGTCCGGGACGGCCCGCAACACGTCCTCGGCGTCGAACCGGGCGGTCACCGCACCGGTGCGGTAATCGACCGTCGAGGCGATGGTGCCGCCCGTAGAGATCAATGCAACGGTCGGCAGGTCGTCGTCGAACTCGACCGTCGAGCGTTCGTCCTCATCTCCCTCGCTGATGTCGTAGACCCCGGATTCGAGGATTTCGATGTCGGCTTCCTCCCGGCCGATCCCGACGTTGTACCCGCTATCGAGTTTGAGGACGAGGTGCTCGGGGGTCGTCGAGGGGAGCACCACGCCCTCGTAGTCACGTTCGGCCCGTCCGACGCGGACGCGGTCGCCTGCGTTCATGGAAAGCAGTTATCCGGTCGTAGACTTCAATCCGTCCGTTTCGTATCGAACAGCCGTCTCGCACGCCGATAGATCGGTGCCCCGAACCAATCGCGCCGATGGGCGAGCCCGTCGAGTCGGTCGAGCGCCTCGTCGCGGGTCAGCCGACCGTCGATGACTAACGCCCTGAGCACGATCGGCGAGATCGCAACCTGCGAATCGACCGCGCCCTCCAGTTCCGGCAGTGCCCGGAGATCGTCGGTCAACAGAAAATCCGCCCCCCGCTTTCGCGCGAGCACCGCACAGCTTCCCTCACCACGATCGATCCGGGCGGACTCGATCGGCGTTTCGACGGTGTGGATCGTCAGCTGACCACTCATATCGAGCACGGCGGTTGCTGCGTGACCGTGTGAATCGTCATATTCGGCTGTTTCGCGGAGTTCTTCGAGAACGGTTTCAGTCACGTGAACGTCGAAGGTATCGAAAACGGGATCGAGGACGCCGGCAACAGCAAGCGAGACGAGCGCGCTCGTATCGGCGACGATCATTCTCCAGCGAGTTCGGCGAGGTCGGCGGCAAGGTCCTCACCTCGGTCGAGGAGCCGTTTCGAGGACCGAACCGCTTCGGCATCCTGGCGGCCCAGAACCGCTGATAGCGTCTCGAACTCGATCTCGCCGTCGAGGTATAGTTCGATAACCCCCTCGCGGAACTCCTCGTCTTCGACTTCCGCCAGATACGTCTGCAGCGCCTCTCTGATGATCTCGGTTCGGTTCTTGTGTGTGATCTCGGCGGCGATGTCGGCCCGCTCGACGAGATCGTCGGGAAGCCGGAAGTTCACTCGCGTCGTTTCCATGTGCGTACGTTGTGCATACGCCGGTATAAGGGTTGACGCCGTGATCAAACCGACAGCGTTAATCGGCACGTTCTCGGCCCGTCCGCTATGGAGATCGACCGCGACCGACTGGTCGGGACGATGCAAGAACAGGCCGAAATCGGTGCCACCGACGGCGGTGGGCTTCATCGGCTCGCGCTGTCGGATGCCGACAGAGAGGTCCGCGATTGGTTTCGCGACCAGCTCGAAACGGCGGGACTGTCGGTTCGAATCGACGAGTTCGGCAATATCCTCGGCCGTCGGGAGGGTATCGATTCCGACGCGGCCCCCGTTCTCGTGGGATCGCACCTCGATTCACAACCCTACAGCGGGATCTACGACGGGACCCTCGGCGTCGTCGCCGCCCTCGAATTCGTTCGGGCGCTGAACGACCGGGGGATTGAGACGCGCCGTCCAATCGAGATCGTCGACTGGACCAACGAGGAGGGCTCGCGGTTCCAGCCCGCCATGCAGGGAAGCGGCGTCTGGGCGGGCACACACGACATCGGGACGGAGTACGCCAAAACCGACGCCGGTGGCACGACGGTCGAGAAGGAACTCGAACGAATCGACTACAAGGGCGATGCACCGGCGAAACCGACCGAGGAGTACGAGGCGTACCTCGAACTACATATCGAACAGGGGCCGTACCTGGAGGAAAACGAAGTCGATGTCGGCGTCGTGACGGGCATAGTCGGGATCACGTGGGGGGCGGTCACCTTCCACGGCGAGGCGGATCACTCGGGGCCGACGCCGATGCACCACCGCAGCGACGCGCTCGTCGCCGCCGCGGATCTCGTTACGGCCATCCGTCGGCTTCCGGCGACGCTCGGCGACCGCACCGTTGGAACCGCGGGTGCCATCGATGTCGAACCGAACTCGATCAACACGATCCCCGAGGAAGTCACCGTGACGTGGGGGTTCCGCGACCGAAGCGACGCCGTCGTCGAGGAAGCCGTCGAGCGGGTTTTGGAGGAGGCAGACGCCGCGGCCACCCGTGAGGACGTCGACTGGGAATGGGAGGAACGCCAGCGCGCCCGGAGCGTCGAGTTCGCTGATCGCTGTATCGAGGCAGTCGGATCGGCCGCCGACGAGTTCGGGTACGAAACCATGCCGATAGTCAGTGGGGCTGGCCACGACGCGATTCATCTCGGCTCCATCTGTGACACTGGCATGGTGTTCGCCGTCAGCGAGGGCGGCACGAGCCACTCCGAGGACGAATACACCAGTCGGGAGGACTGCTATACGGCGGCGAACACGCTGGCGAACGCGGCCTTCGACATCGCGGAGCCAGTCGAGGAGCGCTAATCGACGCGATTCTCGGCACCGTAACAGGGAAAGGTCCTTGGTTTTGGCCCACACAGTATGTGTATGGTAGAGCGAAGCGATCAACTGACGCGGACCCGGTCGGATACCGAAATCGAGACCGATCACGAGGTCGGCCTCGACGGAACCGAGACGGAGGTCTCCGGGCCGGATTCGGGAACAAGCCTGCGCGAGCGGGCAGGCACGCTGTTTTCGCCGACACGATTCCTGCTCGCGCTCGTGCTCTCGGCGGTCGGATTGTTCGCCGGGAGCGCGACGATCCCGCTTGTGGGTGGCGTTCTCGGCATCCTCTTCGGGACGTTCATCGTCGGTCTCCTGAGCGATAGGGGCACGCTGGCCGAGACGGGAACTGCGGGCGCGACGGTGCTTGGAGCGAGCACGCTGTTCGATTACCTCGTCTGGACGCTCGCGGGTGTCGGCGTTCCCATCGTGGCCGTCGGCGCGGTAGTCGGTCTCGGGGTTGGCGCGCTAGGTGGGTATCTCGGTGCGGATCTGCGCGACGGGCTCACCCGGGAGCTCTGACCAGTCCGTCGGATGTTCAAGACTATTGGGTTGGTAGGTAGCTATTCAGCATCCAATTCTTTTGAATCAGCCACGCCTTCCCCTCTGAGACGCTGTTGGTTTGGTTGTGATACGAACGGGCCAGCCGCAGCTGTCCGTTGAACAACGAGCGCAACTCGCACCATATACGAGATAAGCAACCACAATGGCAATAGTGACAAGGTAACCAACGCGCTCGTGACAATCACAATAGGCGGTTGTGAGAGTGACATATCACTGATCGTCTGGGTGCCGAAAATGGCGACATTCCTATATCCGAAAATACCGATCGAAGCGATCAAAACCGCAGGAATCCCGGAATAGAGTAACATCCGCGAAAATTCGCTGAGCTCGCGCTGTA
>CAYOFZ010000182.1:0-3744 GCA_964403315.1 uncultured Halobacteriales archaeon
TCGCGCCGGCATGAACCGGCGCGCGGGCCTTTTCGACGTGTTCCTCGACGGGCGGGGAGTCGATCCGGCCCGTCGCGTGCTTGGTGATACAGTACGAGCAGTTGCTCATACAGCCCCGGGCGATGGGCAAGATTCCGACGACGCCGTCGAGCACGGGTTCGACGCCGGGGCCGGGGGTGGGACACTCGCCGTTGAGAACTGCCTGGGGAACGTCGTCCCAGTGGAGTACCTGTGCGTCCACGTCGGCGAAGGCCTCGTCCTGTGCGAGCGCCATACAGCCCGTGACGATCAGGTCGGCGGTTTCGTCTTCGAGTTCCTCGGCCCGGCGGAGCATGTTGTCCTCGGTTTTCTCGACCACGGTACACGTGTTGAGGATGGCCACGTTGGCCTCCTCGGGGTCGGAAACGGGGTAGTGGCCGGCATCCCGGAGCGCGCTCTCGATCTGCCGGCTCTCGCCGCGGTTGGAGGTACAACCGTACGTTTCGATATGGTACCGGGCCATTCACGGGCAGATAACTGGCGGGCGGGCAAAAGCACCGCGGTCTCAGCTATCTCCCGGTCGTCGGATCTCACCGAAACCCGGTCGATCAACGGATTTAAGAGCGACTGCCGGTTCTCGCAGAACGAGATACGCGAATATATTCCTGAATCAGGAATAGATACTTGATAGTGTCGCAGTTACAGTGGATTAACTCTTAGAATTGTACTGAATACGAAAATGGAGTTACGAGTCGATTACCGGGCCAGCCTGAGTTTCGTCGGAACCGTTCTCAAATACCTGTCCGTCCCGTTACTAATCCCCCTCGTGACCGCGATTATTTACGGAGAGAACGTGTTTCCGTTCGTCCTCACGATCCTCGTCACGGTGATCGTCGGTAGCGGGCTCGAACGTCTTCGCCACGACCGGGATCTCGGTCGCCGCGAGGGATTTCTCATGGTCAGTCTCACGTGGCTCGCGGTCCCGATCCTCGGAAGCCTGCCGTACCTCATCGCGGGCCAGGGAACGCTCGCACAGCCGGTAAACGCTCTGTTCGAGAGCATGAGCGGGTTCACGACCACCGGCGCGACCGTCGTCGCGGAGATCTCCTTCGAGCGCCACTCGCGGTCGATGTTGCTGTGGCGACAGCTGACCCAGTGGCTCGGCGGAATGGGGATCGTCGTCCTGATGGTCGCCGTCCTTCCCGAGCTCTCGGTCGGCGGAACACGGTTGGTGGAGACGGAAGCGCCCGGTCCCAGCGTCGAAAAGCTCACCCCGCGCATCAGACGGACGGCCCGTGCCCTCTGGCTGATCTATACCGGCTTTACGGTGCTGTTGATGCTGGTGTATTATGGCCTGCATCTCGCCGGGATCGCCCCGAACATGGATCTCTACAACGCCATCGCCCACGCGCTGACGACGATGCCGACGGGCGGGTTCTCGCCCGAGGCTCGGAGCATGGAGGCGTTTTCCGGGGCGATCCAGTGGACTGCCATCCTGTTCATGGTCATCGGGGGAACCAATTTCGTGCTGTTCTGGCACGTGATCGACGGCAACCCCGGACGGCTTGTTCGCAATCCCGAGTTCCGGTCGTACATCGGGGTGATGGGGGTCGTCGGGGCCATCACCACGATCCTGTTGTTCACCGGCACTGGGCTCGCGGAGATACCCACGAACGTCGCTCCCATACCCGGCAACGCCGAAGCATCCCTCCGTCAGGCGCTGTTTCAGGCGGTGTCTATCATCACCACGACCGGCTACGCCAGCATGGATTTCAACACCTGGAGCGCGCCGGCACAAACCCTGTTGTTGGTCGCCATGTTCCTCGGAGGGTCAGCGGGGTCGGCCGCCGGCTCGATCAAGATCGTCCGGTGGTACGTCATCGGGGAATCCGCGCGCCGCGAACTGTTTACGACCGTCCACCCTTCGGCGGTGCGTCCGCTCCGAATGGGTGGTGACGTCATCGATGAAAGCACCGTCCGGGGTCTGTACGTGTTCGTGCTCGCGTTTCTCGTGATTTTCGCGGTCTCGACCGTGGTGCTCTCGCTGGACGCGCTTCGAACCGGAACGACGCTCACGACGCTCGAAGCCATGAGTACCGCGGCGGCCACGCTCGGCAACATCGGCCCGGGATTCGGCGTCGTCGGCCCGATGAACAACTACCGTCCTTTTTCGAACGCGGCGAAACTGTACATGGTGATATTGATGTGGATCGGCCGCCTCGAAATCCTCTCGGTGCTGGTGTTGCTGACGCCGTCGTACTGGCGGCGGTGAGCCGCCCCATCGGGGGTCACTCGAGATGGCCCTCGACGAGCGCAACGCCGCTCGAAGCGCCGATCCGTTCCGCGCCGGCATCGAGCATGCGCCGGGCGGTTTCGTAATCCCGAATGCCGCCGCTGGCTTTGACGGGGAGGTAGTTCGCAAGCAGTCGCACGTCTTCGACGGTCGCGCCGCCGGCTCCGAAGCCCGTCGACGTTTTGAGGAAGTCGGCGTCGGCCTCGACGGCGAGTTCGGCGGCCCGGCGGATCCCCTCGGCGGGGAGATCGCTCGTCTCGACGATCACCTTCACGGGTACCGGTACCGCGGCGACGATCTCGGCGAGTTCCTCGTGGAAGCGTTCGTCCTCGTCGCCGAGCAGCCAGCCGCGATTGGCCACCACGTCGAGCTCGTCCGCGCCCGCCCGCCAGGCCGCGACGGCCTCCTCGCGTTTCACCTCGGGGGCGTGCTGGCCGTGGGGAAAGCCCACCACCGTCGCCAGCCGTACCTCGGGTCGGCGGTCGGTCGCTTCCTCGACGTAACACGGCGGGATACAGGCGTTCATACCGTATTCGGCGGCCTCATCGACGATCCGCTGGGCGTCCGCGCGAGTCGTTTCGGGACCTAGGGTGGTGTGATCGATTCTCGCCGCGAACGTCTCCCGATCCATGTCCTCGTCCGCATCCGTGCCCGTGTCCATGGCGGGTGGACGAGCCGCCGCCGCAAAAACACGGGGGTCGTTCCTGCCCGGATCACCTCGACGGATCGGAAGGCTTTCCATCACCCGGCGTGCCCACGCAGGTATGATCCTGCCCGAGGGGTTCGCCCTCCCGCCACTCGCCTATCTCCTTCCGTTGGTGGTTGTGGCGGTGGCGGTCGGTGCGGCGGCCTTCCGGGTTCGGCCCCCGATTACCGAGTGGACGGTGCTCTCGTTTGCCCCATGGATGGTCGCCGGGGCGGGCCTGCACGCCCTCTCGGTGATCGAGGCCGTTCCCACCGCGCTCGCGCCACTTTTGGGCACCCCGAGCGTCTACGTCAGCACGTTCGTCCTCGCGATCGGATGCTGGGCTGCCGGGGCGGGGATCGGACTCCCGGACCGAACTCTCGGTGTGACCGGGATGCTCGCGGGTGCGCTCGCGGTCGGGGCCGTCCTCGCGGTCGGGTTCGGTCGCGGGACGCTCACCCTCTTCTGGCCGGTCGTCGGCCTCCTGATCACGCTTGTTATCGCCGGGATCGCCTGGCGGGGCTTCCGGCGGGCGCTCCCCACCGTCGCGGGCACGACCGGCGCTGTGGGAATGCTGGTCGTGTTCGGCCACGTCCTCGACGGGATCTCGACGGCCATCGGGATCGACGTGCTCGAAGTCACCGAGCGCTCGCCGCTTCCCCGAGCGATCATGGAGTTCGCTGGGACCCTGCCAACCGCCGGGGCTATCGGCGTCGGCTGGCTGTTCGTCCTCGTCAAAACCGCCGTCGCGCTCGGCGTCGTCTGGCTCATGGCCGAGTCCGTCGAG
>CAYOFZ010000183.1:0-3734 GCA_964403315.1 uncultured Halobacteriales archaeon
CTCGATCCCCAAAACGCTCCCGAAGCCGCGCCCGACGACAGCTCATTTGCGCTTGCGATCACCGAAGACGCCGCGTCCGGCGAGCGCTAGGTTTCGTCGGTTTCGTTTCCGCCGCCCTCGCCCATCGGTTCACGGATCTCGATTGCCGTGGTGTCATTGCTGTCATCGGATTCCCCGGTCGAACCACCGCTCCCGTCGTTCGATCCGTCGGTGGTCGGTTCGTCGGTGTCGCTCGCCGTCGTGTTCGCCGGGGTTTCACCGGCATCGCTCCTGTTGATCCCCTCGGTGCCCGCGCCGGTGTCGGTGCCGTTTTCGGTTGGTGACGAAGCGTTGCCGGCATCTATGGTTCCCTGATCGTCCGATCCGTCGGCAGTATCGGTCGGAGTGGCCGGATCACCGGGTCCGTTGGACCCGCCCCCGCCGGCAGTCACCTCAGTGGGACCGTCAATCGAAACGAGCGCGCCGAGCCCGCCGGTGGCGGCGACGCCGACTCCGACGAGAACGAGGACAACGAGGATCACCCCGAACCATTTCGATGTGCTGCCGTCGGCCCCCTGAGCGTCCGACTCGATGTCGGTCGCGTCGGTATAATCGCGGCGTCCCCCGAGGGTGATTGCCCATAACGCGCCGAGACCGATCCCGTAGGCGACCATCGTCGGGATCGCAACCAGAAACATCGTCAGCACGCTCACGGGGGTGAACACGCCCGCGATGGCGAAGACGGCGATAGTGACCTCCCGCCAGCGGTCGCGCATCGCCCTGTAGGAGGCGATCCGCCCGCGAAACAGCATCCACATCGTCACGGGCACACATGCGAGCAACCCGACGCCGACGGTGGTGTAGATGATCAGCCACGAGAACTTGCTGATCTGATAGGAGATGACCATCCCCGCCTGGGTCGCATCGTAGACCAGATACGAGATGATCCCCGGGGCGATGTAGTAGTAGCCGAGCACGGTGCCGCTCACGAGCGCCACGGCGAACGCGGCGGTCCACTCGTAGACGACCGAGCGCTGGCCCGCGGTCAATCCCCGATCCTTCATCGCTGGCCAGGCGTAGTACAAGACCATCGGCACCACCGCCAGCGCGGCAAGCAACGTACTCACTTTGACGATGAAGATCAACGTCTCGACCGGATGGAGGTCGATAATCCTGATGTCCTCGACGCCGATGACCGCTCTGGGCATCCGCGAGACGAAGTCCTCGGTGATGACCCGGACGCCACCCATATAGAAAAACGTAAACGCACCGGCGAGGACGAGCCCGAACACCACGAAGATACGGAACAGCCGCGAGCGCAGGCTGTCGGCGATATATCGCATATCGTAGAGATAGCCGCCGATGTCGTCCTCGTCCTTCTCGTCGGTGAACGCATCCATCATCCCCGTTGCGGTGTCCTCGACGACGTTTCCGGCAGTTCTGTCCGAACCCTCGGTGGCCTCGGATTCGGTTCCGGCGGCTTCACCCGCGTCGCCTTCGCTCCCTTCGTGTTCGCCCTCGTGAACCGCGTCGAAGCGATCCAGGATCGCCTGGGCCTTCTCGCCGTTGTCGTTGTCGATGGCCGACCGAGCGAGATCGAGAGCCTCCTCCTCGTCGAGGTCAGCGAAAGCCGCCCGCGGGGCGGCCCGCACTCCGTCAGCGTCGAGGGGTGCGAGGTCGATCTCAGCCGGATCGCCCATCCGGCCGCCGGCACGTTCCCGGGCGCTCGCGTTGACCGAGGTAAAGAGGTAGTACAGCGAGAGCACGACGAACACGATCAGAAACACGACGACGGCCGTCCCGACAGCGAGCGCGACCTCCCGGGAGACGCCGAGCAAGTCCTGGAGCCACAGCGTCCAGGGAAGGGCGATGTTCCGGGGTTCGAGGACGGCATCGTTGAGGTAGTCGCCGCCACCCGAGACGAGCGCGGCGTAGGTGCCGGCGGCGAGCAACAGCGACGCGCCGAACAGGCGACCGGCGTTGTGCCACAACGCGGCTCGAATATCCGCGTTCGCTCCGCGTTTGAGGTTGATGATAAATCGGGTCAGTCCAAGGCTGAAGGCGTACAACACGATCAGCGGCAGCGCCCACATGAGCTGTGTGAGCGGGTCCGGCGGTGAGAACGCCGCCCCGAAAACGAAGATCCCCACGATGGCGTACCGCCAGTTATCCCGAAAGGATTCGTAGGGGATGATCTCGGCGTAGGCGAGCGAACTCATTATCAGGGGTAACTGGGCGGCGAGTCCAAACGAGATCGTCAACAGTACGAGTAGTTGCGTCCACTTGACGATCGACCACGCCGGAGTGACGCCGACGCTCAACGAAAATTGGGCGAGAAACCCCAGCATGAGCGGGAAAAACAGACCATACGCATACGCGAGACCGGCCAGAAACAGGAGCCCCGAAAGCCCGGCGAGCGAGGCGAGCTTCCAGCGGGCAACAGGTGTTTGGGGCCAGTACCCCCGCGCCCGGAGGTCGTCGCGCGAGAGATAGAGCAACGGCGGAATGGCGACGATGATCCCGGCGACGAGACCGATTTTCGCCTGGAGGAGGATGACCTCGAAGGGCGTCTGGACGATGATCGACTGTTCTGCGGCCACCTCGGGGGGCATACTCGATGTAGTGACCGCCTTCAGCCAGTCCCAGATGAACACCCGCAACGAATAGAACATCCCCAGAAATCCGACCAAGAAAACGACGAACACCTTCTGGAGGTGAGTCTGGATGGTCGATAGTACCGCCCCGGCTGTTTCCCGGCCGCTGTTTATGGTCCGGGCGGTGTCCTCATCGACGATCGAACCCGACATTCATCAGTGATAGCATGCTCGCGCATATCAACCTTCTCTCTCGATGCCACCTGGGTTTCCTCGGTAGCCCCTAGATTCGATCCCTGTAACCGAGGGCTACCGGCACAAAAAAAGCCTATAACGTCGCGGTCACCTACATGGGTGTGAATGGTCGATCATCGCGAGCGGGATTCATCGGAGTCGGCCCGCGCGGGCGGCTCGAAAGACGACGTTCCCGTCGGCGATGGCGGAACCACCGCTACCGGGACGACAACGGGCGAGGAAAGCGAGAACGTCGATGCCGGTGGTATCTCCGCGCCAGTCGCGGACGAGGAGATGCCCCTCGCCAACCACATCGAGGAGATGATAAAACGGCTGGCAATCGTCATCGTCATCGCCGGGTCGGTGAGCATCGTCGTCTTCCCGCTTGCCGATGGACTCATCACGTTTCTGTGGTACTCGATCCTTCCCGGATCCGATGTCACGCAACCACGGGTGTACGGCCCGCTGGAATTCCTACTGACCCAGATCAAGGTCGCCAGTCTCGCCGGCGTGATCGTCGCCATGCCGGTAGTGGTGTATCAGACCTATCGCTTCATGCGCCCGGGACTGTACGAAAACGAGCGCAAGTACTACCTCGCGGCGGTGCCGACGAGCCTGGTGTTGGCGGTCGTCGGCGTGTCGTTTGCGTACTTCGTTATCCTGCCCGCGCTGTTCACCTATTTCCTGAACTATTCACAGGACGCCGGCGAGATCGCCTTCGCGCTCGCGGAAACGTTCGATCTGATCCTCATCCTGATGGGGTATCTCGCCATCGTCTTCCAGATTCCGCTGTTCATCATGCTTGCGATCATGATGGGGATCACGACCCGACAGTGGCTCACCGAGCGGCGGCTGTACTTCTGGGGAGGGTTCCTCGGCGTCGCGTTTTTCTCCAGTCCCGACCCTACGGGAATGGCCCCCATCATC
>CAYOFZ010000184.1:0-3729 GCA_964403315.1 uncultured Halobacteriales archaeon
CCCACCACGTCGTCGAGTCCGACCACGGCCACGACGCCTTCCTCGTCGAACCCGAAAAGGTGGGCCCGCCGCTTTCGGATTTCCTCGACGAGGGACTTTCGGGTAAGGCGATCACCGACACCGACGTAGATGACGGCGCAGGTTCGGACGATTTCGCCCCCGTCCATGCGGGGCTGTTTCCGCGTTAATTCTCTACCGGGTCGTTCGCCTCGGAACCGCCGTTGCGAAGCGTCGCGTACACGCCGGCCGCGGTGCCGACGGCGAAGGAACCGATGGCGGCCAAAACCAGCAGCGTCAGGTCGGGATGGCCGATACCGGTGTGCAAGAGCGTGAGGTCCATACCCGGATTCCTTCGCAGGGCTACTACTGCGTTTTGGTTCGAAGTCGATTCGGCAGTCGCTGAAACGCGGTGTTCATCCCAGCACGCCTCGGTCGCCGAGAACGCGGCGCAGTTCGGCCATGTCCTCGACGACAACGTCGCAGTGGGATTCGACCGCCGGTTTCGGGAGGAAGCCGACCGCAAGCCCCGCAACCCGCAACATCGGCAGGTCGTTCGCGCCATCGCCGACAGCGACCGTCTCGGCGGGATCGACACCCAGTGTTTCGGCCAGATTTGCGAGTACATCGTCCTTCGTCCCCTCGATCAGGGGACCTTCGACTTCGCCGGTAAGCTCGCCGTCCGAACGCGGCAGGCGGTTGGCGACGATGGAATCGACGCGCACCCCCTCGCGGCCGAGCGCGCGCTCAACGCCGCGTTCGAATCCGCCAGTCAGGATGGCGGTATGGACGCCGCTCTCGTTGAGCACCTCGATCACCTCGGCCGCACCCAGGCGCAACTGGACCCCGTCGTAGGCGGCTTCGGCCTCGTCGTTTGCTAGCCCTTCGAGCAGCGCGGCCCGCTCGCGGAGGCTCTCGGCGTACCCGATCTCGTCGTTCATTGCGCGTTCGGTGATCTCGGCCATCTCGTCCGCGACTCCCTTCCGTTCGCCGAGCAACACCGTCATCTCCGAATTCGAGAGCGTCCCGTCGAAATCGAAGGCCACGAGCATTGCCCGGGGTTCGGGCGGGGAGGGTTTGAAGGCTATCATCACGGGAGGAACCGCACCCCGCTATCGGCGCGGTTGCATCGCGGTGATCGGCGCGAGCACGAGTTCATGGGCCATGTACTGCCGGGCAAGGAACTCGGCGATCTCCCGGGAGGTCGGCCCGGCGGTGAGACTGAGATCGACCGCCTCGCCGTCGATGATGGCGGGTTTCGCCTTGGCGATCCATGCCCCCTCGCGCTCGCGTTTGCAGACGACGAGCTGTTGGGGGTCTGTGTGTCGCCATTTCGTTCGTTCGGGGGTGCGCTCCGTGAGTTCCCAGTCGCCCGGTTCCTCGGCTTCATCGGGAGCCGTGAGGAGCCGTCGAAGTCGACCAACCGTCCTGTTCACGCTGTCACTGCCGGGGAGCGATCCCGGCTTCGGGATGGACATTGTGACGATAATCAGGGGCCTGAACGACTTGTGCGTACCGAATCCTTGCCTTTCCGCCGGTTTCATCCGATCAGTGATTATGCTGGCCATGGCGATGTGGAAAGCGTTAACCTCGCCGCGTGGAAGGTCTCGGGCATGCAGATACTCGTCACGGATCCCATCGCCGAGGCGGGGCTGGACCGCCTGCGCGAGGCCGGCCACGAGGTCGTCACCGACTACGAGCTCGACGGCGAGGCATTGCGCGAGGCCATCGAGGGTGTCCACGCGCTGATCGTCCGCTCGGGGACCGACGTCACCCGCGAGGTGCTCGACGCCGCCGACGAACTGGTGATCGTCGGGCGGGCGGGCATCGGCGTCGACAACATCGACATTGACGCCGCGACCGAACACGGCGTGATCGTCGCCAACGCCCCCGAGGGCAACGTCCGGGCCGCCGCCGAGCACACGGTGGCGATGACCTTCGCCGCGGCGCGCTCGATCCCGCAGGCCCATACCCGACTCAAGGCCGGCGAGTGGGCGAAAGGCGACTACCTCGGGACCGAAGTCAACGGCAAAACCCTGGGGATCGTCGGACTGGGCAGGGTCGGCCAGGAGGTCGCAAAGCGCCTGCGGAGCCTCGGGATGGACCTCGTCGCGTACGACCCCTACATCTCCGAAGAACGAGCCGAACAGATCGGTGCCGAACTCGTCGAGTTCGAGGACTGTCTCGACCGTGCGGATTTCCTCACCGTCCACACCCCCCTGACCCCCGAAACCGAGGACCTCATCAGCCACGAGGAACTCGCCCAGCTCGAGGGCGGCTACCTGATCAACTGCGCGCGCGGCGGCGTCATCGACGAGGCGGCGCTGGCCGAGGCCGTCGCCGAGGGCACCCTCGCCGGGGCCGGGATCGACGTGTTCGCCGAGGAACCGATCTCGCCCGACAACCCCCTTCTCAATGTGGAAAACGTTATCGTCACACCCCATCTCGGCGCGAGCACGGAGGCCGCCCAGGAAAACGTCGCCACCAGCACCGCCGAGCAGGTACTCGCGGCGTTCGAAGGCGAACCCGTGCTCAACGCGCTGAACGCGCCCTCCATCGAGGAAAGCGCGTTCCCCCGCGTACGACCCTACATCGAACTCGGCGAGACCGCCGGTCGGATCGCCACACAGTTGCTCGATGGCCGCATCGAGTCCGTCGACGTACGCTACGAGGGCGAGATCGCCGACGAGGAGGTCGATCTGGTGACCGCGAGCGCGCTCAAGGGCGTGTTTTCGTCGCTGGAATGGCAGGTCAACGCGGTCAACGCCCCACAGATCGCCGAGGATCGCGGCGTCGATGTCACCGAAACCACCACCCATCAGTCCGAGAACTTCCAAAGCGTCATCACCGTCACTGTCGGCGACGGCGAGGACTCGGTCGACGTGAGCGGCACCCTGTTTGCCGGCGATGACCCTCGGATCGTCCGGATCGACGGCTACCGCGTCGATGCGGTCCCGCACGGCCACATGCTGATTGCGCGCAACTACGACGAACCCGGGGTGATCGGGCTGGTCGGCACCGTGTTGGGCGAGGAGGGGATCAACATCGCCGGCATGTACAACGCCCGCGAGGCCATCGGCGGGGAGGCACTCACCGTCTACGACCTCGACGAACCCGTTCCTGACGACGTGATCGACGAACTAGAAGCCGACGACACCATCATCGAGGCGCGCTACATCACGCTGAACGGTGCCGACACCGTGCCCGCCTCACTGTAGGTAACTATTGCCTTTTCAGTATATTACGATATATTTATAATTCCGTCTCGAATATGTATATCAGAATGAAATAATTATATATTTTCATCCAACGTTATATGTATCACTTGGATCGAACGGATAATTCTGCCACACCAGCCGGAATCTACAGTATCTGACTCGTTCTATGATGCCTTCTATTTTGCAAGATGCCCTAAGATACCTTCCGTATCGCCCGGCACGGGCTCGGGCTCCACACCCGCTTCGGCCGCGGCATCGGGATCTTTCAGGAGGTGGCCCGTGGTGAGACAGACCACGTCCTCGTCGGCATCGACGACGCCCTGCTCGCGGAGTTTCCGCAGACCCGCCACGCTCGCGGCGGAGGCGGGTTCGACGCCGACGCCCTCGGTAGCGAGCGCCCGCTGGGCGTCGGTGATCTCTTCGTCGCTGACCGCGACCGCGGTGCCGCCCGTCTCGCGGATCGCGGGCAGCGCCTTCGGGGCGTTGACGGGGTTGCCGATGCGGATGGCGGTCG
>CAYOFZ010000185.1:0-3721 GCA_964403315.1 uncultured Halobacteriales archaeon
CCATGAACTGGATCTCGGGGTCGGGGCGCTCGCCGCGCATAGCCATGCCGACCGCGGTGCCGACGATGCCGTTTTCCGACAGCGGCGTGTCGATCACGCGCTCGTCGCCGAACTCCTCGAACAGCCCCTCGGTCGCGCGGTAGACGCCGCCGATCCGGCTGATGTCGTAGCCCATGAGCCGCACGCTGTCGTCGCGTTGCAGCTCCCCCTCGAGGGTGTTGTTGACCGCCGTGATGAGGTCGATCTCCTCGGTGTCGGTGTTGCCCGCTTCTTCCGGGGCCGGGAAGGCGTCGATCTCACTCATCGAACCCGCCCCCGTCGAAGTCGGTAAAGGGGTTCTCGCCGTCGAGTTCCCGCTGTAGCTCGGCGCGCTGGTGGCGGTGATTCCACGGCGTTTCGTGGAAGTGATTGTCGAACATGCGCTCGGGTTCGGGGGCGGGAACGTTACGCGCCTGCTCGACGGCCTCTTGGACGCGCTCGTCGGTCTCGTCGTCGATCTCGGCCTTTTGCTCGTCGTCGAGGATCCCCTCATCGGCGAGGTACGCCTCGAACCGGTCGACCGGATCGCGCTCGGCCCAGTACTCCTGTTGGTCGCTGTCGCCCTCGCGGTAGAGGTCGGGGTTGTCCGAGGTGTTGTGCGCGCCCTGACGGTAGGTCACACACTCGATGACCGTCGTGCCGCCGCCCTCGCGCGCGTTCTCGACGGCCTCTTTGGTCCGCTCGTAGACGGCAAAGACGTCGTTGCCGTCGATGCGCTCGTTGGGAATGCCGGCGGCGTCGGCTTTCTGAGCGAACGTTTCGGCGGCGGTCTGGCGCTTTTGGGGTACCGAGATCGCCCACTGGTTGTTCTGACAGATGATCACCGCGGGCGCATCGAACACGCCAGCGAAGTTCAGCCCCTCGTAGAACCCGCCCTCGCTGGTCGAGCCGTCGCCGATGTACGCGAGCGTAACGGTATCGCGGTCGTTGAACCTATCGGCCATGGCCGAGCCAACCGCGTTCGAGACGTTCACGCCGACCGGGGTGTAATCCGGCGAGAAGTTCACGTCCGGTTCCTCGGCGTCGATGTGTTCCTCGACCGTCGTGGGTTCGATGCCCCGGTGTTCGGCGATGATCCCAGCCATCGACATCCCCCAGTAAAGCATCGCGGGTTTCTGGCGGTACAACGGGAAGATCCAGTCGTCGGGCGCGAGCGCGGCGGCCGAACCGAGCGGCGTGGCCTCCTCGCCCCGCGAGCGCGCGACGAGGCTGATCTCGCCGCGTCGCTGCATGTTCAACATCTTGTCTTCGAGCGTTCGCGTGAGGACGAACGTGCGATACAACCCGAGCAGTTTTTCCTCGTCCAGATCGGGCGGGTCGCCCTGAAGCGATCCGTCCGCGTCGAGGATCCGGTAGAACTCTTCGGATTCCGGCGGTTGTTCCTCGGTCCACGTTGCCATACGTTCAAATGATGGCTGATCAGCGCCAAGTCGTTTGTGCCTTCACTGGTAGGGGCCAGTTGGGCCAGCGTGTGGTCCGGTTCAATCCGACGATCTCCGCCGTGGGTGCGAGTCTTGCCGTTATTGGTGGTTATAACTGTATTCGGATATATGCGCCATGTACATGACCGACTGGGGACCCCGAACGCGTAGCGTTCACGCCGGCGGGCGCGTGGATCCGGCGACCGGCGCGCGCGCGCTACCGATCCATCAGACGACATCGTACACCTTCGAGAGCGCCGACCACGCCGCGGATCTCTACGCGCTCGAGACCGAGGGCGATATCTACTCGCGGATCAGCAATCCGACGGTTCGGGCGCTCGAAGAGCGACTGGCCACCATCGAAAACGGCACCGGAGCCGTCGCCACCGCCTCGGGCATGGCCGCCCTCGACGCCGCGACCTTCCTGCTGGCCGCGCCGGGCGATAACATCGTCTCCTCGTCGGCCATCTACGGCGGCACGACCGCCTACCTCGATCACGTCGCGGGCCGGCGGGGGATCGAACCCCGGTTCGTCGATCCTCTCGATTACGGGGCATACGCCGAGGAAATCGACGACGATACCGCCTATGTCCACCTCGAAACCGTCGGCAACCCCGCGCTCGCCGTCCCCGATCTCGAACGAGTGGCGGGGACCGCCCACGATCACGGTGTGCCGCTGTTCGTTGACAACACCTTCGCCACGCCCGCGCTGTGTCGTCCGTTGGACCGCGGCGCGGATCTGGTCTGGGAATCGACCACGAAGTGGATTCACGGCTCGGGCACGACCGTCGGCGGCGCGCTGATCGATGGTGGCGACTTCGACTGGGACGAATACGAGGAAATCGCCGGCGAGAGTCCGGTCTACCACGGGGTAAACTTCAGCCGGGATTTCCCTGAGGCACCCTTCGCGGCGGCCACCCGGCTCCGGGCAGTGCGTTCGCTCGGCAGCCAACAGTCGCCGTTCGACGCGTGGCAGACCCTTCAGGGCCTGGAATCGTTCCCGCTGCGGATGGAACGTCACTGCGAGAACGGGGCCATTGTCGCCGACTTCTTGCAGGATCACGACGACGTGGCCTGGGTCGCCTACCCCGGTCTCGACTCCCATGACACCCACGACAACGCCCGCAAGTACCTCGAAGGAGGTTTTGGCGGCATGATCGCCTTCGGCCTCGAAGGGGGATACGAGGCGGGTAGACGACTGTGTGAGGAAGTCGAGTTGATCAGCTTCCTCGCCAACATCGGCGACGCCAAATCGCTGATCATCCACCCCGCCTCGACCACGCATGGCCAGCTCACCGAAGAGCAACGCCAAGCCAGCGGCGTCTCCTCGGACCTGCTCCGGCTGTCGGTGGGTATCGAGGACCCCGAGGACATCCTCGCCGACTTGGAGCGCGCTATCGAGCGCGCGACGAACGAATCAGAATGAGCGTCGAGAGCACCCGCGAAACCGTTTCCCTCGGTGAGTTCCGCTTTGAGTGTGGCGAGTCGATCCCCGACCTCGAACTCGCCTACGAAACCTACGGCGAGTTCACCGGCGATAATGCCGTGCTGGTCTGTCACGCGCTGACTGGCAGCGCACACGTCTCGGGCTCGTTTCGGGACGACACCGCCGGACAGGCCGCCGCGTGGTGGGAGGACATCGTCGGCCCTGGCAAAGCCGTCGATACGGCGGAGTACTACGCCATCTGTGTGAACGTCCCGGGATCGTGTTATGGCTCCTCAGGGCCCCCGAGCGAGAATCCCGAGACGGGCGAGCCCTACGGCACCGATTTCCCGCCCGTCACCGTCGGCGACTGGACCCGCGCCCAGCGTTGCCTGCTCGACAATCTCGGTGTTGGCCGGCTCCACGCCGTCGTCGGCGGGAGCGTGGGGGGGATGAACGCTCTCGATTGGGCGGTGCGGTACCCCGACGACGTGCGCCGGATCGCCCCCGTCGGTGCCGCCGCCCGCCTCGACGCCCAGTGTCTGGGCCTCGACGCCATCGCCCGGCGGGCGATCACGACCGATCCGAACTGGCAGGGCGGGGACTACTACGGTAACGCCCACCCCGACGACGGGCTGGCGCTCGCCCGGCAGTTGGGCCACATGATGTACCTCTCGAAGGCCTCGATGGAACAGAAGTTCGCCCGCCGCTCGGCGGGCCGGGACGCCCACCGCGAGGCGTTCCCCGCCGACCCGGCGGCCGATTTCTTCCCCTATCGGGACGTCGAGTCGTATCTCGACTATCAGGCCGAGAAGTTCGTCGACCGGTTCGACGCCAA
>CAYOFZ010000186.1:0-3653 GCA_964403315.1 uncultured Halobacteriales archaeon
GGAGACGCTGGCGAAAATCCACGCTGTCAAAACCGGGCACAACCCGGAGGTGCGGGGATAATGCTTCGCGTCACCGTCGAACGCGACATCGATTATTACGGCTTCGAACACCGTGAAAAGTGGGCGGGCCAGTTCAACGACGGGGTGTGGGAGTTTTCCGTGGACGTGCTTCGGTCGGGATCGAAATCGCTGTTCAAGAAACACACGGTGCCTCATTCGGCCGTCCCCGACGACGTGTGGGAGGCCGTTCAAACCGTCATCGAGGGAGCCCGTGATACCGGGCTGGATCCGGTGGACGTGGAGGAGCTGGACCAATGAACGGCTGTCCACGCTGCGAGGCCACGACGGTCACCGTGCTCGCGACGGTCGGGTCCCGCAAGACGTTCGAGTGCCCGCGCTGCGACTACCTGTGGGACGAACTCCGCGGGCCAGTGCGGACGATTCAGGTGGGTGAGAGCGCATGAGCGAAAACGGATACGAGGTCGTGATCGACGGCGACGACGGCCTCACGAAGAATCACGCCGAGTACCTTCGCGGTGTCCTCATCGACGACGGGTTTCGCGAGGACGCTGTTGGCGTTCGCGAAATCGGCGAGGAGCGTGAGGACGAATGAGCGGCGACACGTACCTTGACACCGAAGTTGAAGCCGGTGCCGCAACGGGACCCGCCGCGGCCGCGGTTATCGATGCAGTCACGGAAACGCTTCGAGAGGCGCCAGGTGACCGGCGATACAACATCTATCTCGAAGTAAACGAGTACAAGGAGGGGTCGGCGTGAGCCACGCCCAGAACGTCCTCGCCCAGCTCAAGATGGCCGAAGATGAGGGTGTCATCAGCGAGGAGGAGTACGCCGAACGCGAGGCCGAACTCGAAGCCGAGGAGGACGACGAATGAGCCGCCCATACTCGGATGTCGAACACATCCTCAAGGAAGCCCGTCGCGAACGTCGCCAGTTCGATGCCTTCCTACTCGGTTATTTCCACGGGATGCAGGATCGTGATTCGGAAATCACGTTCTCCAGTCCCGACGAGCTTCGCGATCGCGTCGAGGAACTGTTTGATTCGGAGGTCGATACCGAATGAAAGCCTACCGCTGCGACGAGTGCGGCGAGTTCGAGGAGGGCGACGCCCACATTGCCGTGAAGATGACCTTCACGGGCGACGACGTGGGCTTTCTCGGCAAGCTGTTCGGGATGGACAACGGCCGCAGTACCGTCGAGTTCTGTTCGCTCGCGTGTCTCGAATCGTACTCGTTCGACGAGCGTCGCGACGAGATGATCGCCGACTACGACCGGAAAGACGAACTTCTCGATCAACCGGAACCCGAGGCGCTCGTCGAAACCGAAGACGGATTCGCGCTCGATGCAGACCTGGTCGAGGAGGACTTTCCGCCGACCCATCGCGTCTCCTCACTCAAAGACATCCCCGGGATCGGGGGCGGTAAGGCCATACTTCTCCGGGAGAACGGATACGAAACGCCTGCGGACCTGGCCGACGCCACTCATGATGAGTTGGCCGCAATCGACGGGATCGGGAACTCCCTGTCGCGCCGTATCCAGGCGTTCCTGTCGCGCCCTGACATCGATTGTTCGGACGGTGATACCGAATGAATGCCCGCGACACCCGCTTGACCACGTTCGCCGACGCTGACCCCGACCCCGCGGTTCCCGCAGACGAATCCGCGACGCCGACGCCACACCGGCACGAATCGTACCGGAACGGCCGCTGTATCGCCATAGCCTCGGACGGCACCCGCTGTTCGGCCGACTCGCAAATGCGCGAGCCCGTCTGCGGGCCGCACGACCGCGACGGCCAGACCACGATCGAGAGTCCGGCGCCGCGACTTATCGAAGCCGCGAGCGGCAAACCCTGGTCCGAGCTGCCGATCCCGGTCAAGGACGCCGTGCTCGACCGGGTGCGGGCGCTCGACGAGGAGCGTGATTCGCGATGAGTGACGAAACGGACCCGCTCGACGGTGCCGCGATCGGCGAGACGCGGAGGGTTCCGATCGAGATCGAACAGTCCGTCTGGGTCTTTTCGGCGGTCAACGACTGGATCGGGAGCGACCGCGATCCGTCGAACGTCCGCCTGGCCGATGTCGAGTTTGTCGACACCCCCGGCGACGAACAGGTCGTTCTTACCCTCGAAGCCGATGTGACGAAGCAACTGCCGCGAAACTGGGACCAGCCCATCACCGAGCACCCGAGGCATATTCGCAACCAGCCGCTGTCGCGTAGACAGCGACTCTTTCTGGCGGGTGTAAAAGCAGTCGCGTACGCGCTTCCCTTCGGGATTGGGTTCGGAGTTCTCGCGGCACTGCCGAAGGGCACCATGACGATCAACGGCGAGGAGATGGTGTTCCCGCCGCCGATGGCCGAAATGGCACCAGTGCTGGCATTAGTCGTCGGGGTCGCCGCGCTCATCTGGTTGTTATTGGCGTACGCTCCGGTGCCGGCTCGACGAGGTGGTCGACGTGCCTGAGAACGATCTTTCCACAGGCGGTAGTGAGCGATTGAAGGCTGTCCTATACGCCTGCCCGTCGCCGGACTGTTTGGTGGCCCTGACTGATCCATACGAACTTGAGGACCACATCAACGAGGAACACGAAGGCGAGTGGGACGGTCCCGATTGGCCGAAGCCGTCGAAATACTGCCGAGTGTGTGGGTGGGTCGAACCGGCAGAGGGGTTCCATCCCGAGTACGGGCCGACCGATCACTGTCCTAACGGGGGGTTCGACCACCCGCTTTTCGACTCCCGTGAGTCGATGATCGAAACCGATCACGAGAACGCCCTGCTGCAAACAGACCGGGAGTTGACCTACCTATGAGCGATAGTGAGCGATTACCGGTCGGCAAATGTCCGCGCCATGGCATCGTGGTTGAGGACGATTTGAATTACAATTTCCCGAACGAACCGACCTGCGCCATCTGCGACACGGTTCTCGATCAAGTCGTCATGGCCGACGCCGAGGAGGTGGATCGCCATGTCTGAGAGCGTTAACGACCGTCCCGACATCCACGTAAGTAGGAACGGCACACTCCACCTATCGGCTGAAGAAATCGGGTTTACAGAACACGGTGAGAGAAAGAAAATGCAGTGCGGCGCTCTCTTACCAGGGACAGGTCACGCATATGATGAATTTGCCGTCGAAGATTTCCAGCGCGAAGGGGATCTTTGCGAGCGTTGCTTCCCTGAAAGGAGTGGTATTGAGAACACGGGAAAAGACCGATCCGCGGCTACCGGAGGTGACCATGAGTGACCGTGACCTCGAACCGGCCGAGGCCGTCGATCGCTTCCTCCAACGCTGTGCCGGTCAGCACACCGAGAAAACCGTTCGGAGCTATCGCGAGCGCCTTGAACACTTCATTACCTGGTGCGAGGAGACCGACGTCAACCAGATGTCTGAGGTCGACGGCTGGCGGATCGACGAGTTCTATCACTGGCGGGCGAATCACGACATCAAACCGGTGTCCCTCAAGGGGACGATGGCCGCGTTTCGCCAGTTGCTCAAATACTGTGCCGACATTGAAGTGGTCGACGATCTGCTCTACGAACGCATCCCGGAAACGGCGCTGTCGCGAGACGAGGAACGATCCGACCTCAGACTCGAACCCGACCGGGCCACACCGCTCTTGCAGTACTATCGCGAGTCAAC
>CAYOFZ010000187.1:0-3622 GCA_964403315.1 uncultured Halobacteriales archaeon
CTCCTGGAACTCGGCCTCCTCGCCCTCCAGCAGGTCGTGGGTCGTGACGGGGTTGTGCTCGTTCGTGCAGTACTTGACGGGGTGCAGGCCCTTCTCCAGCAGGCCTCTGTCCTTGAGGGTCTCGTACTGCCACGTGATGAACTTCGAGTACCGCTCGTCGTTGGTGGTGAACTCCCGGCGCCAGTCGACCGAGACGCCCAGGGCGTTCATCCCGGCCTTGTAGTGTTCCTCGATGAAGTGCCGGGCGAAGCCCATCGGCGTCTCGAGCTCGGAAAGCGTGTCCTCGGGGACGTTGTACGTGTCCCGGAGCACCGAGAGCTGCTCGGGTTCCTCGTTTTTCAGGCGCTCGACCGCGCCGATGATCGGCGTGCCGGTGACGTGCCAGGCGATCGGGAAGAGTACGTCATCGCCCTGCTGGCGGCGATACCGGGCGTAGACGTCCGGCACGGTGTAGGTGCGCGCGTGGCCGATGTGCATCCCGCCGCTCGGATACGGGTAGGGAACGGTGACGAAGGTCGTCTCGTCGTCCTCGCTCGGTTCGGCATCGTAGCGACCCTCGTCGGTCCACCGGGCCCGCCATCGCTCTTCGAGCGTTTGGGGGTCGTAGTCCATAGCGGTTTTTCAGGGCCCCAGCTAAAAAGAACGTTCATCCCCGACGGCTCAGTAAAACAGCCGCGGCAACGCGAGCGCGACCCCGTTGGTCCAGCCGAAGCCGTACTGTAGGGCGTACTCGCCGCCGCTGCCCTCGCCGGCCCCGCCGGTGACGTCGTACTTCTCGAACATCCGCCCGGTGCGGTCGAACACCGTCCGGTTGAGATCCAGCCACCGGCCGGCGATCTCCCGGGCGAGGTCCTCGTGGCCGTAGCGTCGCAACCCGACGACCGCCATCCAGTGCAGCGGAGCCCAGCCGTTCGGGGCGTCCCACTGCTGGCCCGACTCGGTGAGCGAGGTCACCAACCCCCCAGGGCGAAGGAAGCATTCTTCGAGAGTGGTCGCGACCGCGTCGGCCTGGTCGTCGGTCGCCGCCCCACAGAACAGCGGCACGGCCCCCGCGAGCGTCCAGGAATCGGTGGAATCGCCGTCGCTGCGGGAGTGATCGAAGTAAAATTCCGCGTCGTCGTCCCAGCAGTACCGATCAATGGCCGCCCGCCGGTCGGCGGCGGCCTCGCGGTAGTGCTGGGCGCGTTCGGGATTTCCCTCGTGGTCGTGCCAGCGGGCCAGCGAGTGCTCGGTGCCGTATAACAGGGCGTTGAGGTCCACCGGCACCCGGTCGGTCGTGTGGATCGTCGCCGCCCCCTCGCCGTCGAACCACCGGCTGCTGAAATCCCAGCCCGACTCGCAGGCCGCGCGCACGTCGCGGTAGACGGCCTCGGGATCGCGGTCGGTTCGCTCCGCGAGGTCGACGTCCTCGCGGTACCCCTCCGCACGCGGTCGCGGCTCGTCGTCCCAGTAACGGTTGAGCACGCCCTCACCGAGGTCGACGACCCGCCGGTGGGCCTCCCCGGAGTCGACTTCGTCGGCACCGTCCATCCAGAACCCGTACTCCCGTTCGAGCGCCGGGAAATAGGGACGGGCCGCTTCGATCCCGCGTTCGGTCGCGAGCAGGTCGAGCAGCCGGTGAAAGACCGGCGGGTTCGACCGGCTGGTGTAATACACGCGGTTGCCGTTTGGGACGAACCCCAGTCGGTCGATCAGCGAGGCGAAGTTCTCCGCGATCTCCTCGATCACGTCCAGACGGCCGGTCACGGCCAGCCCTTCGGCGGTGAAGTAACTGTCCCAGTAGTAGCTCTCCCGAAACCGCCCGCCAGGGATGACGCTGCGGTTGGGCAGCGACAGTATCGTCTCGCCGTCGCGAGTCTCGATGGGATCGCGGATGAGGTGTGGCCACAGCCCGTCCATGTACCACTCCATCGAAACCCGTGAGGGATCGGCCGCCGTTACCGGGTCCTCGGGCAGCGCGAAATGCTCGCGGACGAACCGCTCGGGATCTACCTCCCCGTCTTCACGCTCCGCGAACCGTTCGCGGATCGCCTCGGGTTCCGAATCGGGCACGGCATCGACGAACGTCTTCGAGTCGGTGAATACTCCGCGTTCTTGGGCGGTTTCGAAGAGCCGTCCGCTGAGCTGGGGGTAGGTAGAGGGAGAAGGCACGTCGATACTACCCACGGAACCGTTTTGTGCTTATCGTTTCATTCCTGAATGTTTTCCATTATATATCGAGAATTAATACAATACGTGGTCGGTATCGTACGACCCGAGCCAGCGCACCCAGCCGTTGTCGGCGATCTCCTCGACGTGTTCGAGGGCGGTTTCAGCTCGGTCCTCGTACATCCCCGCCTCGATATCGATATGGAAGAGGTAATCGCCGAGGCGTTCGCCGCTTGGCCGGGATTCGACCCGCGAGAGGTTGATGTTCTGGTCGGCGAAGGCTTCCAGCAGTTCGAGCAGTAGTCCGGGGTAGTTGCGGTTGGGGTAGACGATGATCGTGGATTTCCCGCCGGCGGGCGAGCGCTCGGCGGTGGGCGCGATCACGAGAAATCGGGTCGCGTTGGAGGTGCGATCCTGGATATCCTCGGCGAGGACTCGTAGCTCCCCGCTTGCGGTTTCGGGGTGGCCGATGGCCGCCATCGCGGGGTTTTCGCGCGCGCGCTCGACCCCGCGGGCGGTGCTTGCGACCGCTTCGAGACTCACCTCGGGGTACTCCGTTTCGAGGTACTCCCGACACTGCGCGAGCGCCTGTGAGTGGCTGGCGACCGTCTCGAAGCCCTCGCCCTGTGCGAGAAGCGCGTGTCTGATCGGGGTGACGATCTCCTCGACGACCGCGACCTCGAACTCCGCCAGCCCGTCGAGGCTCTCGGTGACGCTGCCCTCGATGCTGTTTTCGATGGGGATCACTCCCCGGTCGTACTCGCCGGTGGCGACTCCCTCGATGATCCCGGTGACCGACTCCCGGAAATCGACCCCCTCGGCAACGGCGCTCGCCGCCCGATGCGAGTAGGTCCCCGCCGGACCCAGCGTAACTGCCCTCATCGGGGGTCGGTTTCGCGCTGAGGGACAAAAGCCCTCGGGTACGGCGGACCGGCCACGGACCCCTTCCGCTTATTACGCTCCCGTAATAAGTACCCTGCATGAACAGGCACTGACTTTCTACAGTATGAGGATATATCCCAAATGGATACAGCGAATTTCACCGCCGCCGTTGCGGAAACGGGGGAGGAAACACTGAAAACGATAACCGAACCAACACAATGGATACGGACAACCGAGGCTCACACGCATCGATAACCCGCCGTGGCGCTCTGGCGACCGCAGGAACGGTCGCCATGGGATCGCTCGCGGGGTGTACAGGAACCAATATTCACGGCGGGGCGGTGGCCGCATTCGACGAGAAAGCGTTCATCGTCGGGTACCAGCCCTTTTACACCGAGTCGTGGTCGGCGCTGGTGATCAGACACGCCGATCTCGCGGAGAAGTACCTTCCCGAGGGGTATTCGGTCGCCAGCTGGCAGGTCGCCCTTCAGGGGGCGGTGATCGGCAACAAGATGATTTCCGGACAAAACGACATCGGCTACACCGGCGACATGCCGTCGATCACCGCCATCGCAAACCAGGAGACAGCCAT
>CAYOFZ010000188.1:0-3526 GCA_964403315.1 uncultured Halobacteriales archaeon
ACGACCCCTCGTCGACGACGCCGTCGATGACCCGGTGCATGTCGTAGGGCTTCTGGGGCGCCTGCGGGACCACGTCTCGGAGTTCCTCGTCGGCGCGGTCGGGGTCATCCCAGGGCTCGACGCGCGGCGGGTCCTCGGCGTTGTTGGCTGGCAGATACGAGAGCAGATAGCGGATGTCGTCCAGCGCCTCCTCCTCGGCGGCGGGCGTGAAGTGGGCCACGCCGGAGTCGGTGGCGTGGGTGTCGGCGCCGCCGAGTTCGTCGAAGGTCACCTCCTCGCCGGTGACCGTCTCGATGACGTCCGGCCCGGTGATGAACATGTGGCTGGTGTCCTCGACCATCACGACGAAGTCGGTGATGGCGGGCGAGTAGACCGCGCCGCCGGCGCAGGGGCCCATGATGGCCGAGATCTGCGGGACGACGCCGCTGGCCTTCTGGTTGCGGTGGAAGATGTCGGCGTAGCCCGCCAGCGAGTCGACGCCCTCCTGGATGCGCGCGCCGGCGGAGTCGTTGAGCCCCACGATGGGCGCGCCGGTCTCCAGCGCCCGGTCCATCACCTTGCAGACCTTCTCGGCGAACACCTCGCCCAGCGACCCGCCGAAGACGGTGAAGTCGTGGGCGAAAACGAACGTCTTCCGGCCGTTTACCTCGCCGTAGCCGGTGACGACGCCGTCGGTCAACAGCCGTTTTTCCTCCATGCCGAAGTTGTGGCTGCGATGGGTCCGGAGTTCGTCGAACTCGCGGAAGGTATCGTCGTCGAGGAAGTACTCGATGCGCTCGCGGGCGGTCATCTTGCCCTTCTCGTGTTGGGACTCGATGCGCTCTTGGCCGCCGCCGCGTTCGGCTTCGGCCTTCAGGTCGCGCAGTTCCTCGATGTTGTCGCCATCGGTCACGGGAACCACCGCCGGTCCTGATCGGGCATGCCAGAAACCATTACCAGTGCCGCCAAAAGGGTTCCGCCACCGCGAACCGTACCGGCTTCGAACCCGGGAATCCGCCTACCGAAGCGGGCCCGGGATGATGTAATAGCCCGCGTCGGGCGTGAGAAACAGGTCGTTGAGGTTGAGGAGGACGACGATGACGACGACGACCAAAACGACCGTCCGAATCCACCACAGCCACGCCGGCGCGAGGTCCGTCGCCCCGGTACCCTGTCGGAGTTCGTCCATCGCATCGTTGCTCATTACCCATCCCACGAACACTAGGACCGCCAGCACGGTCAGTGGCAACAGAAGCGTCACGCCGATGCCGTCGAACCAGTCGAGCCATGCGATGCTGAGCGAGGAGGGAATGCCGAGGACGAACACCGTGACGCCGAGGCCGACGGCCGCCGGCACGCGCTAATTCCCGACGGTATCGACGGCTAAGGCAACGGCCGCCTCCAGCAAACTGATCGCCGACGACAGCGCCGCGATGAACACGACCGCGAAGAACACGACACCGATGAGTTGGCCGAGCCATCCGCCCCCAGGGAGCGCGGCGAGCGCCCTCGGGACGGACACGAACACGGCTCCCGGACCGCCGCTGACCTCGCCCACGTTCACGCCGGCCCCTTGGACGAACAGCAACGGAACGACAACTAGTCCCGCGAGCACGCCGATGAACGTGTTCGTGATCGCAATCGTCAGCCCGTCGGCGAACAGACTCTCGTCTTCACCGAGATACGACGCATAGGTGATCATCACGCTGAACCCGATGGACAGCGAGAAAAACGCCTGCCCGAACGCGGCGGGGAGGATCGTCCAGACGTTCGCAACGATGGTCCCGAAGTCGGGATTCAGGAAAAAGGCATACCCCTCGCTCGTGCCGGGGATCGTCGCCGCGAAGATCGCGATCCCGACCAGCAGGACGACGATGCTCGGTACCATGAACTTGGTGGCGAGTTCGATGCCCCGTTCGATGCCAAAGGCGACGATACCGATGGTAATCAGCATGAACACGCCGTGGAGAATGATGGTGGGAACGCCCGCCGACACCGTATCGAAGTACTGTGCGGGTGCGGCCAGCGCGTTTCCGGTGACGCTGCCGCCGATGTAGCGCAGCACCCAACCCCCGATGACGCTGTAGTACGACAGCGTCCAGAAGGAAGCCAACACCCCTATCGCGCCGGCGAATCGCCAGTCCGGCCATCCGAGTTCCCGAAAGGCCCCGATCGCGTCGGTCTTCGCCCGGCGACCGATCACGAACTCCACGAGGATCATCGGAAGCCCGATGAGCAACACCGCGAGCAGGTAGACGACGAGAAACGCCGCCCCGCCGTTCGTGGAGACCTGAAACGGAAACCGCCAGATGTTGCCCAGTCCGACCGCGCTACCGACCGCTGCGAGGATGAATCCCGCCCGTGTGGCCCACGTCTCGCGTTGTGACATAGCTACGACCAATATTCACACCTCGCGTTATAAACCCACCGATACGTGGAATCACATGACATGATTGCCGGCCCGCAGTGACCGAAGGGAATCGCCCACGGGCGATCGGGTGTCGGGAAACGGTAGCGGCCGGGTGGGGTGATCGCTCCGACAAACCGAGGGATCAGGCCTCGCCGTAGACCGGCACCGCCGCGCCGCTGGTGGGGCTGGTGGCATCACTACAGAGCGCGAGAAACACCTCCGCGATGTCGTCGGGATCGACCCACTCCTCGCTGTAGTCCATCATCTCGCGGTTGGCGGGCGTGTCGATCACGCTGGGCATGACCGCGTTCGCCCGTACCGTGCCGCGGTGTTCCTCGGCGATAGTCTCGATCAAACGCCGGATCCCCGCCTTCGCCGCCCGGTAGGGGCCGTCGCCCTCACCGCCGGACAGCGACGAGCGCGCCGACACCGAGACGATTGCCCCCTCGGTCTCCTGAAGGTGGGGAAGGGCGTGTTTCGAGGCGAGGAAGGCGGTCTTGAGGTTGATGTCGAGGGCGGTCTCGAACTCCCCGAGGTCGGTCTCTTCGATGGGTTGGCCGCCGGTCCAGGTGCCCGCGACGTTCGCCAGATAGTCGAGTCGGCCGTGGTCATCGACGACCGACTCGATCACGGCCTCGGTGTCGGCCTCGTCGGTGAGATCGCCGCCATAGAAATCGACGCGATGGGGATCGAGCAACGAATCGTCGCTTTCGATGTCGATAACGTCGGTGCCACAGACGGTCGCGCCAGCGGCATCGAAGGCTTCACAGACCGCGCTGCCGAGCGCGCCACACGCGCCGGTGACCAGTACCACCCGCCCGTCGAAATCGAAGCTCACGGACATGGCCGGTGATTCGCGCGCCGCCGGGATAAAATCGGTTGCTTCTACGGTTCGACGACGAGCTTGCCGAGGAAGCTGTCTCAGTCGGCCAGCCCGTAGCCCCGTGCGAACAGGACGATATCGAGCGCGACGACGGCGAGGGTGAGGCCCGTCAACACGACCAGCGCGGCGTTGGGATCGACATCCGAGTAGCCGAGAAAGCCATATCGGACGCCGTTTACCATGTAGACCATCGGGTTGAGCAGGGAGACGGTCCGCCAGGTCGACGGCAGGATCTCCAGCGAGTAGAAGACGCC
>CAYOFZ010000189.1:0-3495 GCA_964403315.1 uncultured Halobacteriales archaeon
CAGATCGCCACTGGTCACGCCCGTTGTCCGGCCGCTTTTGACGTACTCCTCGTTGCCCTCGATGTCCGGCTCGCCGAAGCCGGTAAGCGATCCGATCCCGAGGATTTCCGATTCGATATCATCGGGGGTTATAGAAACCAGCGCACTGTCGGTGGTGTTGGGTTCGTCGGGGCTGATCTCGCTCCAGTCCGACAGCGACCCAATGTCGTCGCCCTCGCTTCCGCCGTCGGCGGGCCCCGGTTGCAACAGCGCATCGCCCTCGCTGGCTTCCTCCTGGGGTGCGGCGACGTGGGCGTTGGTCAATACGACCGTCTCGCCGTCGGCGGTTTCCAGCGCCGTCGAACCCAGCGTGCCGGCGCTCACCGACGGATGGGCGACCGACACACCCGCCGGCGCGGGGCGATACCGGTCGGTGCGCTCGGACTGACGATCTACGGGATCGACTATCGCCTGTGTCGTGACATCGCCGACCTGCTGAACGTCGGTCGAAGTGGCCCCATCATCGAGGTCGACGGTCCGGGGAACCCGCTCGTTTTCGGCGAGTTCGGTTTCGGGTCGCTTGCGGTCGACGAACACGACCAGACTCGTCTCGTCGGTTTTCTGTCCGCCGACGCGTTTTTTGCCGATCCCGGTACCGACCACGTGAGGGAGCGATTCGATCTCGTCGCGCACCTCGTCGGGAATCTCTGGCATGGTATTCATGATTCGGACTCTCCCAACTTAATTCAATGGTCTACGAAGGTTGTACGTTCGCGTTAAAGCGAGCGGTCGGATCTCGATTGTTGCCTGTATTACGACACGGATATATCGAGGGGCGTAGAATTCTGTAGGTTGTCCGTGACCGGACACCGCTGTTCGACCTGCTCGATCCACGTCTGGAGGATTTCATCGTCCGCGTCGGTATCGGCTTTGATCGTCACGTCAGCATGCTGAAGGCCGGCCCGCTCGTCAGTCGTTTCGCCCAGATTTACCGCTGGATTAAACCCTCCCTCAATCTCGATTTCGAGATCGTTCACATCGATATCCATGTCCCTCGCTACCACATATGCAGTCACGCTGAGACAACCCGCTTCGGCACCGAGGAGGTATTCGAGGGGATTCGGTCCCTCATCCGTTCCACCCATCCCTTCGGGTTCATCGACGACCATCTCGAATCCGCGCGCTTCAACGGTCGTTTTCGTCGTGTTTTCGCTCCGTGCCTCGACACTGATGGGGTGCAGATCGTTATCGCTGTCCGATTCGCTCATATGCGAACGGTTAGCGTCCACGATCATCAGTTTGGTGCCGGCGATGTCTGGGTTTCACTCCCGGGTTTAGAGCCGCGAGAGCAACACATCGGTGTCCTCGATCCCCTCGATCACGTACTCCATGAACTGGTTTGCGACCATGCCGTCGATGAGGCGGTGGTCGTACGAGAACGTGAGCCCCATCCGGGGACGTACTTCGACTACATCGTTTCCGTCGTCGTCCTCGACGGCGACCGGTTGTTTTCGGATCCGCCCGATGCCCATGATGGCCGCCTCGGGATGGTTGATGACCGGCGTTCCGAAGGTTCGGTGCTCGCCGTGGTTGGCGAGATTCGTGACGCTGAAGGTCCCGCCCTGGAGGTCGCTCATGTCGATGGATCGCTCGCGGGCCTGTTCGGCCAGCGTCTCCAGTTCCTCGGCGACCTCGACGATGGATTTCGAATCGATGTCCTCAATGACGGGCACCAGGAGGCCGTCGTCGGTGTGGGTCGCCACGCCCATGTTGTAGTAGTGTTTCTCGACGATCTCGCCGGTCGAATCATCGAGGCTCGAATTCACGATGGGGAACTCCTTGAGCGCCGGCACGACTGCCTTGAGCAGGATCGGCGTGTAGGTGATGTGGGTGTCGTGTTTCTCGTCGAGGCGCTGTTTGGTGGCGACGAGGTCGGTCGCGTCGGCCTCGAACCCGCCGGTGAGGTGGGGAATGACCGTCTTCGATTCCGTCATGTTCTGTGCGATCTGCCCGCGCAGCCCCGACAAGTCACGGCGTGTCGAGCGCTCCTCGTCCTCGTCGACCGATACCGGCTCGATATCGACCGTCGGATGGGCGATGCCGGTCGTCTCCGGCGCTTCGGCCTCGGGGGTTTCCCGTTCTTCGAGGTGGGCGTCGATGTCCTCGCGCAGGATCCGACCCTCTGGCCCGGAGCCATCGACCTCGCCGAGATCGACGCCCTGCTCGCGGGCGTAGCGGCGGGTCCTCGGCGCGGCGAACACGCGATCCTCCTCGGCGACGCCGACGCCCTCCGTTTCGGCTTCCTCCTCTTCTTCGCCTTCCGTGGCTTCGGCTTCCTCGCTCCGTTCGACGGCCTGCTCGGTTTCGCCCTCGAACGCTTGTTCCTTCAGGCTGGTTTCTTCTTCTTCCGCTTCGCCTTCCGATTCCTCCTCTTCACCTTCTTCTACCTCAGCACCCGCCGGCGGGTTGTCGGTTTCGAAGACGACGATCACCTCGCCGACGTTGACCGTTTCGCCCTCGTCCGCGGCCAGTTCCTGGATCGTCCCCGGACAGGGCGAGGGGATCTCCGTGACGGCCTTGTCGGTTTCGACCTCGCCGAGCACGTCGTCCTCCTCGACTTCGTCGCCTTCCTCAACGTGCCACTCGCTAATCTCGGCCTCGCTCAACCCCTCGCCGGGATCGGGAAGTTCGAACTCGTAGCGTGTCATCGGTTTCTCCGTCGGGTTCTATAGATTCGCTCAGAACTCATAGTCCATCACCGCCTCGATGGCGAACTGTGCTCGCTGCTCGTCGGGCAGGTAGTCGTCTTCCAGCTGGTCATCGGGGAAATGTACGTCGAACCCGCTCGCGCGCTTGACCGGCGCTTTCAGCCGATCCAGCGCGTACTCGTTGATCAACGCCGACAGCTCCGCGCCCAGCCCGAGGGTTCGGCGCGCCTCCTGGAGGACGACACACCGGCCCGTCTTCTCGACCGAATCCAGCACCGTCTCGGTATCGAGGGGCGCGAGCGACCGCAGATCCACGATCTCCACGTCGGCATCGACCGCCTTGGTGGCCGCTATCGCGTGGCGCAGCATGGCACCCCAGGTCAGGACGGTCACGTCCTCGCCCTCGCGGGCGATGCGGGCCTCGTCGAGCGGCAGGGTGTACCCTTCGGTGGGCACTGACTGCTCGATTCCGCGATAGACCTTCTTGGGCTCCATGAAGATCACCGGATCGGGGTTGCGGATGCTCGCCGCGAGCAACCCCTTGGTCTCGTAGGGGGTGCTCGGACACACCACCCGGATTCCGGGAGTGTGGATGTAGTAGCTCTCGGTCGATTCCTGGTGGTATTCGAGGGCTTTGACGCCGCCGCCGTAGGCCATCCGGATGGTGACCGGTACCTCCAGATCCCCCCCCGAGCGCTGGTAGGTCTTCGCCAGCGCGTACATGACCTGGCCGAAGGCGGGGTAGGAAAACCCCATGAACTGGATCTCGGGGACGGGGCGCTCGCCGCGCATAGCCATGCCGACCGCG
>CAYOFZ010000190.1:0-3490 GCA_964403315.1 uncultured Halobacteriales archaeon
CGATCTCAACTACGCCCAAATGAGATACGTGCAAAACACCATGCCGGAGGGCGATGAACGGGACTACTCGGAGGCACTTGTCGGGATTGACGGCGAGTGGCGCGGCATCGAGATTCAGGCACTTCCCGAAGGGCGAACGGTGATCGAAAACGAATCCTCCGACGTATCGGGATCATGAATTTCCGCGGTCGAGAGTGGCTGACAGATAGCCCATGACGGACAACACGTCCGGCTGCCAGCTATCGTCACTATCCGATTCGAAGCATAAACTTTCGCACGAGACCGCAAGGTTGCTGTACACCCCGATCGAGACGGGGGCATGAACCGTCGCGCCGTCGCGCTGGTCGCGCTGGGCGGGTTCGCCGGGGCGATCGGTCGCCACGGGGTCGCGATCGCCCTCCCGACGGCGTTTCCGTGGGGGACGCTCGCGGTCAACGTCTCGGGAGCGTTTCTGCTCGGTGTGCTCGTATACACCGTGCGCAAGCGAGGGCCCATCTCGGATCGGATCCGACTCGTCGTGTCGACCGGGTTCATCTCGTCGTTCACCACCTACAGCACCTTCGCCGGAGAGATGATCGCGCTTGAACCGGGGCTCGCGGCGCTCAATGCGATCGGCAACTACGCGCTCGGATTCCTCACGATTTTGCTCGGGCGGGCGGTGGTTCGATGGCGCTCGTGAGCGCGCTCGCGATCGGCGTCGGCGGAGCCGCTGGTGCCGTCTCGCGGTACGCCGTCGGGAGGGCGATCGAACGACGCGGGCTCGACGTGTTCGCGGTCAACGTCGCCGGGAGTTTCCTCTTCGGGATCGTTCTCGGCGCGGACGTCGGGGGGCCGATCGCGGTCGCACTCACCGTGGGGTTCTGCGGCGCGTTCACGACCTTCGCCTCGTTCGCCCTCGACACCCTCCGGCTGGCGGAGGACGGACTGTGGTCGGCCGCCGCCGCGAACGCCCTCGGGACGCTTTCGGTCGCGCTCGTGGCGGTTCTCGCCGGGGGGGCCCTCGGGGGCGCGCTTTGAAGGACGATGAAACGGAAGCGATCGGATTCGAGGGGCGGACCAGAACATCCATGAGAACGAAATCCTAACCCCCCATATGAACCGCCGCGATACGCTCCGCTCGCTCGTCGCCGTCGGGACCGTCGCCACCGCAGGGTGTCTCGATTCGCTGCCGCTCGTCGGCGACCACTCGACGGTGCTCTCCCCGCCCGAGGTGGATCTGAGCGAGGCCAGCCACCCGAGCTACGGCGAGGAACTTCCGCACGTCTCGCTTCCGGACCCGATCGCCGGCGAGGAGATCTCGACGGCCGATTTCGAGGGCGAACGGGCCACGCTGATGACGTTCTTCTACACGAACTGCCCCGACGGCGTTTGTCCTGCGCTCATCCTCCGACTCCGGCGGACGCAGGCGGCCGCGATCGAGGGCGGGTACGGCGACGAGGGCGCGTTCCTCCCGATCACCTTCGATCCCGAGCGCGATACCGCGTCGGCGCTCGAAGAGTACGCCGGCCAGCAGGGCGTGAACCTCGACGCCGGGAACTGGCACTTTCTCAGACCGGAGAGCTACGAGGCCGGACAGGAACTCATCGAGGAGGAGTTCGGACTGGTGATCGAGAAGGCTCAGTCGGACGAGTACGAGGACCTCGAGTACACGTTCCCCCACTACGGGCTCATCCTGCTCGCGAACGAGCAGGGGATCGTCGAGCGGGCATATCCGAACGGCCCGCGCGTCGACATCGAGCGGGTCGTCGGGGACTTCGAACGGGTGGTGAACGCGTAGGATGCGGCGCCGCCAGCTCCTCGCCGGCCTCGTGAGCGCCGGCGCGTTGGGCGGTGCCGGTCTCATCGCGACCGGACACCGACCGGGAATACTCGGCGGCGGCGACGAGGCGATCGAACCGATGACGATCGCGACGATCGAGGCACCGGGGAGCCGCGACGGCGAGGTGAGACTCCCCACACCGGGGGAGACGACGTTCGTCGACTTCTTCGGGACGTGGTGTGCGCCCTGTGCCGAGCAGATGCCGGCGCTGGGGGCGGCTCACGATCGGGTCGGCGACGAGGTCGTCTTCGTCTCGGTGACGACCGAGGCGGTCGGGCGGTCGGTGAGCGAAGCCGACATCGTCGAGTGGTGGATCGAACACGACGGCGGCTGGCTGGTCGGGGCCGACCCGACCGCCGAACTCGCCGCCAAACTGAACGTCGGCGGCTATCCGACCGCCGTGGTGCTCGACGGTTCGGGGCGGATCCGCTGGTCCGACTCGGGGACGCACACGGCCGAGGAACTCGTCTCCGAGATCGAACGTGTGGCGGCGAGATGACGGACGCCTCGCTCGTGACGAACGTGCCGTTCGCGCTCACCGCGGGGGTCGCGACGTTCTTCTCGCCCTGTGCGTACCCGCTGTTACCCGGGTACGTCGGCTTTTATCTGAACCAGGTCGACGCCAAGACCGTCTCGATCGGCAGCGCGGGGACCCGCGGTATCGCCGCCGGGATCGGCGTCCTCGCGATGTTCGCCGCGCTCGCCGGCGCGACCGTTCGGATCGGCAACGCGACGCTTTCGAACATCACGGTGTTCGAGTCGCTCGTTGGCGGCCTGCTCGTCGTCTTCGGCCTGCTCGTCGTGACCGGGAAGAGCCCGTCGGTCTCGATCCCGCTCCCGAAGCGTCGATCGAGCGCGCTCGGATTCGGGATCTTCGGCGCGGGGTACGCGCTGGCCGGTGCCGGCTGCGTGGCGCCGATATTCCTCGCAGTGATCGCCCGCGCGGTGACGTTGCCCGCGGGAGCCGGGAGCCTAATCGTTCTCGTCTACGCCGGAACCGTCGCCGCGTTGATGGTGGCGACCACCGTGGCCACCGGGATGGGCGTGCTCACGAACCCCGGGCGGCTGATGGCGTACTCGGGGCGGTTGAGACAGCTCGCGGGTGGCGTGATGATTCTCGCTGGGCTCGGGCAGCTCTATCTCGCACTCGTCGTCTACTGAACCGCTCGTTCACGGTCGACGCGAACGCTCCTCGCGATTGTGTGCCAGCCGCTGTTGGGCGTCGGCGATCGCTTCTACCGCACGGAGGAACCGCCACGCGAGATACAGCGTGACGAGGAACACACCGACGAGGGCGCCGAACAGGATTTGTTGGGCGATGAGCGCCGTATACGCGAGGAACGCGACGTACAGCGCGGCGATACCGAACAGCCACTCTCGGGAAAAAGACGGCGGTGACCAGCCTGTCATACCGGCCGGTTCGGGCAACGAGCGCAAGAGCGTTTCGACGCTCGTGAAATTTCCAGCAGTCGATGGCAGTGTTTCGTCGAAGGGTGCACACCACACCTCATCTCAATCGTCTTCGGGAACGGCCCTCAATGCGAAGCGTCCCGCGACGGTCTCACCCCAGTCCAGTCGACGCCGAAAGTACAGGGCGACGTTGACCAATGCGAGCAGTACGGGTACCTCGATCAGCGGGCCGACGACCGTCGCGAACGCGACGCCCGAACC
>CAYOFZ010000191.1:0-3454 GCA_964403315.1 uncultured Halobacteriales archaeon
CCCCGCCTTCGCCATGACGGTTCCGTCCAGCGAAACGTCAAGCAGCTTCGAGTTTTCGAGTTCGAAGGTCTTTCCGTTCTCCTGTGGTGCGTGTGAATTGACAAATTCGTTGAGATCCATGGTGTACTCCGAGCCGCGCGGAAGCGACCCTGTGAGAGGGGAACGACCCGTGAGAACATAACTGTATGCTACGACCCCTGACAGAAATATCTGTTATACGATACGTATTTGACCGGATCACGCCGGTTGGAGAAGTGATCGTTCGTTGCGCTACCGATCACTCCAGATGTGAATATTCGAGTTCGTGATCCTCTTCGATGGCCTCCTGGACGAGCCGGCTTGGCTCACCGACCGCACGCGTCCGGAAAGTCATATCGCCGTCGTCGAGCGAACAGAGGAGGTTCCGTCGCCAATCGTCGTCTTGGTCGTCGTAATCCGTCCGGTAGTGGCCGCCGCGTGACTCGGTTCGTTGCTTTGCGCCCCGGAGGAGCGCCTCCGCGACGGGGAGCATGAAATGCAAATCGACCGCGAATTCGAATGCTTCGCTGGTGCGATCCCCATCGACGTGGAGATCGGTCGCCCGCTCGCGTAGGTCGTCGAGTCGCGCGAGACCCTCGTCGAGTCGCTCTTCGTCCCGAAAGATCCCGACGTTCTCCCAGAGCATCTCGCTCAGGTCGCTGATGATCTCGCGGGGGTCCTCGGAGCCATCGGCATCCGTCAGTCCGGAAAGCGTAGCGAAGTGGGTCTCGGCATCGTCAACGAGACCGTCGGGCAACGACGATGATGATTGTCGTGGAGCGATATAACTACCGACGACGGTCCCGATCGCAACGGTTTCGGCGAGCGAGTTCCCCCCGAGCCGGTTCGCCCCGTGGACCCCGGTCGTGGTTTCACCGACCGCGTACAGCCGGTCGACGCCCGTCGCTCCGGTATCGAAATCGATATCGACGCCACCCATCGGATAGTGAGCAGTGGGAGCGACCTCGACCGGTTGTTCGGCCATGTCAATACCGACGTTCTCGAACCGCTCGTACATCCGCGGGAGGTTCTCTTCCAAGTACTCGGCGTCCTTATCGGAGATGTCGAGATACACGCCGCCCGAATCGGTACCGCGACTTTCGCGGATCTCCTGTTCGATGGCCCGCGAAACGACATCGCGCCCTGCGAGCTCCATCTGATCGGGGGCGTACTCCTCCATGAACCGCTCGCCGTCGGCGTTGTAGAGTTCGCCGCCCTCGCCGCGGACCGCTTCGGTGACGAGCCGGCCGGACCATTCCTCGCCGACGCCCTCGGGCGTGGTCATCCCGGTCGGGTGGAACTGGACGAACTCCGTATCCATCAGCTCTGCCCCGGCGTCGAGCGCGAGAGCGGCTCCGTCGGCGGTGTTTTCGTCCTCACGCGAGGTGTGGCGCTCGTACATCGCCGTGAACCCGCCGGCGGCGAGCACCGTGAACCCTGCATTGTAGATGACGAACTGGCCGTCGTTCATGTCGTATCCGGCGGCCCCGTAAACGCGTTCGCCGTCCGAGAGGAGTTTCGTAATGAACACGTCCTCCCGATAGGGGACGTCGAGGTCCTCCGCTCGATCGACCAGCGTTTCGAGGATCGCCTCGCCGGTGCGGTCGCCGACGTAGCAGGTCCGACGGTAGGCCTGCGCCCCGAAATAGCGCTGGTCGATGTCGCCGTCGTCGGTCCGGTTGAACTCACAGCCCCACTCGTCGAGTTCGCGGATGCGGTCGGGGATCGTCCGACAGACGGTCTCGACCGCGGTGGGATCGTTGATGGAGTGGCCCTCGTTGAACGTGTCAGCGGCGTGGATCGCCCAATCGTCTTCCTCGTCGAGATTGCCGAACGCGGCGTTGATGCCACCGGCCGCCCATGTGGTATGGGCGTCGCCGTGCTCGCGCTTGCCCAGGACCAGACAGTCGATGTCCCGCTCGGTCAGTTCGATGGCAGTGCGAACGCCAGCCGCCCCTGCACCGATGATGAGCACTGGAACTTCGACCGCTTCGTAGTCTACCTCTTGTTGTGTGTCAGCCGACTCGTGTTGCTGGCGATCCAAGAATCCGGTCATAATTGTGGTTCGTATTCGGATATGAGTCGCTGAACCTTCAAAACGAAGGGCCTTGAATTGGCCAGCAATTGCTGTCTCACCAACGACGCCCCGTCCGTCGGGCGAAACGGGACGCTTTACCGGATCGAAATCACACGGAATCCATGAGCGATTCCGAGGCCGACCACGACTGGCCCGTGCACGAATCGGTCGTCGAATACGAGACCGGCTGGTACACCGGCGGGTATGATCTGGTTGAACAGCCCGACGGCACGACGAAACGGTACTACTGGGCCGAACTCGATCCCGCGGTCGTGATCGTTGCATGCGCGCCCGCTGGCGCGGACGCCGAGGAGATCGTTTTCGTCGAACAGTACCGCCCCGCAATCGGTCAGACACACCTCGAACTGCCTGCGGGCATCATCGAGGACGGCGAATCCGCAACCGCGGCTGGCGCGCGCGAACTCCGCGAGGAAGCCGGCTTCGAGGCCGAGACCGTTTCACTGCTCCAGCGAATGTGGGTCGCAACAGGTGCGATGCGCCACGAACGCGCGGTCGTTTTCGCAGAGGGGCTCGCCCCCGTCGAACAGGAGTTGGACGACAACGAATTTCTCACCGTGCGGTCGGTCCCGGTCGGGGACGCCCTCGCTCGCGGCCGCGAGGAACCGACCAACGACGCGACCCTCGAAGGGCTGTTGCTCGCGCGCGAGGAGGGGCTGATCTAAAGGGTTTATCCCCACTGCCCGACTACCGCGGGTATGAACAACGAAATCACACCCGCGGAACTCGACGATCTGCTCGAAGACGACGAGGTACGGATCGTGGACATCCGTTCGCCCGCCCAGTTCGAGCGCGAGCGCATTCCCGAAAGCGAAAACATCCCGTTTCAGGAACTCCCCCAGCGCGTCGAATCACTCGACGGTGCTGAGCGTGTCGTCACGGTCTGTCCCCACGGCAAGGCGAGCCTGCAGGCCGCCCAGTTGATCGACTCCTACGAGGGGGCCGACGATGCCGACGTTCGCAGCCTCGAAGGCGGGCTCGAAGCCTGGCGCGACGAGTACCCGCTGGAAGCAAACGAGGGCGACGGTTCGGCCGACGAAGTCGACGCGCCCTTCTAGACGGTTGCGGTGCTATTCGGCCGGAAAACGAAAGCCGAGCCGGGACGGAACGAATCGAAGGAAGGGAAACGAGGTATTCAGGCGACCGAGAAACCCTTGTCGCGGAGGAAATCCTCGACGCGACCGCTGTGATTGCCTTGGAGCTCGATTTCGCCGTCTTCGACGGTGCCACCGCAGGCGAACTTCGATTTCAGGTCCGAGGACAGGCTGTCGAGATCGACGTCGCGGGGATCGAGCCCTTCGATGATCGTTACCTCTTTTCCGTAGCGGCGCTCGTCGATGC
>CAYOFZ010000192.1:0-3451 GCA_964403315.1 uncultured Halobacteriales archaeon
TCGACCGCAACCCCCAGCGCCTGTCGGGAGGCCAATCCCAGCGGGTCGCGCTCGCGTCGATCCTGGCGATCCAGCCCGACGTGCTCGTCCTCGACGAGCCGACTTCCCAGCTCGATCCCCACGGTGCCGAGGCCGTCTTCGAGCTCGTCGCCGATATGAAATCGCGGGGCTACACCGTGATCGTCGCGAGCCAGCGCCTCGACCGGCTCGCGCCCCATCTCGACCGCCTGCTCGTCATGGAAAACGGCGGAATCGCTCATGATGGTTCGCCCGCCGAGGTGCTCACTACGCCGGGGATCGAGGACTTGGTAGACGTGCCCGAGGCGGTCCGGGTCGGCACTCGCCTGCGCGAGGAAGGATACGTTGATCCCGGCGAGCCGGTGCCGTTGTCGGTCAAGGGGGCAATCGAGGAGCTTCGTCCCCACATCGAGGCGAGTGCGGCCGCAGGGCCGGGATCCTCGGATCGCAGGTCTGACGGCGGGACGACGGCCGATCCCGAGAGCGTACCCCCGTCCGAACCCGAACCCGAAACCGCCGACCCCCGCGTTTCCTTCGAGGAGGTTTCCTACGAGTACGAGGGCGGCGTCGAGGCGCTGTCGGACATTTCGCTTGCGATGGACGAGGGCTGTGTCTGTCTGGTCGGCCAAAACGGCGCGGGCAAGACCACGTTCGTCAAACATCTCAACGGCCTGCTCTCGCCCACCGAGGGAGCGGTATGGATCGACGGGATCGACACCCGCGAGGTGCGGGTCGCGCAACTGGCCCACCACGTGGGTCTGTCCTTTCAGAATCCTGATGACCAGCTGTTTCACGACAGCGTCGTCGAGGAGGTGCGCTACGGGCCTCGGAATTTGGGCTACGACGACAAGCGCATCGAGGAGACCACCGAGCGCGCACTCGACCGCCTCGACCTCGATGAGGTACGCGAGGACAACCCCTACGATCTCGGACTCCCCCGCCGAAAGCGGGTGGCCGTCGCCTCGGTGCTGGCGATGGACACCCCCGTCATCGTCCTCGACGAACCCACGGGTGGACAGGACGCCCCGGGCAGCGAGTTGCTCGGCGGGGCCATCGAGGATCTGGTCGCGGCCGGAAAACTCGTGGTCGTCATCACCCACGACGTGGGGTTTGCGCGCCGCCACGCCGACCGGGTGATCGCGCTCGGGAACGGCGAGGTGTTGCTCGATGGCACCGCCCGGGAGACCTTCGGCCAGCCGGAAACGCTCGCGGAGACCGACGTGGACCCGCCGACGATCACCCGGATCGGTGACCGCCTCGATCTCCCCCGGACCGTGCTCTCGGTCGACGAGCTGTTCGAGTTCGTCGGCTGAACGGAAACCGATACCCTGCTCCGAGTTCCTGTTATCAGGTTCATTACTAATACACGAGGGATACACCATCGAAACCAAGGATGACAACGTATTCGAGAGGGATCGGCGTCGCACTCCTCTGTGTATTCGTCGTCATGGCGGGCTGTACGGGAGGCGGGGGAGCTGACCCGACCACCGAACCCGAAGCGAACGCGAACGAGGGAAACGTTACCAATGGCGGAAACGACACCCACGATTCCGGCGTGGACGATGGATCGAACGACAATACTCCTGAGAGCGAAACTGACGGGGCTGACGGAGGCGACGGGGACGACGACAGGGCCAATCTCAACGACCTCTTCGCCGTGGAGGTGATCTTCGGCGGCGAGGGCCACGAGGCATACCCGACCGACGGAATCGTGTTGATGAACGACAACGAGGGTCAATCTATCGATATCACCGGAATCACGATAGAAGCCGAGGAACAGCGAACGATCGTCGATCGGGTGACGGTCATCGAACCCACCTTCGACCGGACGGTGTTGTTCGACGAGCGCACCTTCGACCGCGAGAACGGCGGCACGATCACCGTCTACGACGCGGATGGGAACGTCCTCCTCGAAACGGAGTACGGACCCCGGGAATCGTCGAACGGCGAGAACCGAGACACCACCAGCTCGACAGCCGATGAACAGTACGCCATCACACATGGATAGCGAGCAATAGGCCGGAATCTACACCAGCGAATCGATGACTTCGGCGAGTAGATCTCGAAATCTCGATTCGTCGATATCGACCGCGAGCGCACCGTTGGAGGGCTGATCTGCGACGCCGAACTCGTCGGTAGCGAGCGCGCCCCGCCAGGGGCCCTCGTCGGTGCCGATCTGTAGATAGCGCGGTTCGACGGTAAGTACGCCCGCCGCGAGGTGAGCGATCACGGCAGCGTCGTGAATCGGCGATCCCTCGTAGCCGAACCGCCGGCGGGCGTCCTCGGGGTAGTACGTGAGCCATTCGCGGATCGTCTCGCCGCGCGTGTCGTCAGATAGACCGACCCCCTCGGGCGGGAGGATCGCACGCGAGGTCACGTCCAGCGGTACGACGGTCGGATCCGCGGACTGGAGCAGGCGGCTGGCCGCGTCGGGATCGGCGTGGAGGTTCGCCTCGGCCGTTGGCGTGCGGTTGCCAGCCTGACCCGCCGCCCCGCCCATGATCACTACCTCCGAGAGGTACTCGGGCAGGTCGGGGTCGAGCGCCAGCGCGAGTGCGACGTTCGTGGGCGGACCGATGGCCGCGACCGTCAGGTCGCCGTCGTCCCGAGCGCGCTCGACGATGAATTCGGCGGCGGAAACGTCGATAGGTTCCGCGGACGGTTCGGGCAGGTCGCCGCGGATACCGCCCTCGCCGTGGATGAATTCGGCGGTGTCCTGGCGCTTGACCAGCGGACGGTCAGCACCGCGAGCGACCGGGATCTCGCGGTCGAGGAATTCGAGGATCGAGAGCGTGTTCCGGGTGGTATCGGCGACGGGCGCGTTGCCCGCGACCGTCGTGATCCCGACCACGTCGAGGTCGGACGCGAGCGCGAGCGCGATCGCTATGGCATCGTCACAACCGGGGTCGGCGTCGATGAGCAACGACATGGTCCCGCCTACGGGGGCCGGACAGTAAAGCTTCAGTCGTGCTTGGCGTGCGCCGAGGTATGCGATGGGACTTGCGGGATTACAGGCCGGCGACGTCCTCGATGGCGTCGGTCAGGGCCTCGACGCTCTCGACGGTGTGCTCGCCCATGTGGCCGATGCGGAACGTCTTCTCGCCGAGCGCCGACCCATACCCGTTCGAGAAGACCATGTCGTACTCCTCGCTCACGGCGTTGATGGTTGCGGCGACGTCGATACCCCGCGTGTTTTCGATACAGCTCACCGTCTGGGATTCGTAGCCCTCCTCGGGGAACACCTCGAAGTGGTCGCGCGTCCACTCGCGGGTGTATTCGGCCATCTCGTGGTGGCGCGCGTCGCGCGCGTCGTGGCCCTCGTCGAGCATGTGTTTCATCTGCTTGCGGTAGGCCAGCATGACGGGGATAGCCGGCGTGGAGTGGGTCTGGCCCTTCCGGTCGTAGTAGTCGAGCGAGCGCTGGAACCCGCCGT
>CAYOFZ010000193.1:0-3450 GCA_964403315.1 uncultured Halobacteriales archaeon
GCCGATTGATAACGCCGCCTCCCGATCAAATGCGAGATTGCAGCCGACGTAGCGTCGGCCGCCGGTGTAGGTCCGCCCGCCCGTGACGGCACCCTCCAGACACACGAGATCCGGTTGCGAGCGAAACTGCGCGACGACTGCACCCACCCACTCCGATCCGGGACGACAGTCGTCGTCAGTGAGCGCAACGATGTCCGCTGCTGCTCGTCGAATCCCCTCGTTTCTGGCCTCACAGATGTCCAGATCGTCGTCGTTAACGACGATCACTTCGAACTCGTCGAACCCCTGCTCTCTGAGATCGTCCACGACAGCGGTGTGGTCGTTTCGCGGGATCGTGGGAATAACCACTGAAAGGACCGGTTCGGTCGCCGTAATCGGACGTTCAATCGCCATCGCAATTCTGCCCTCCGCTGGATTGAATGACCTGTACAATCGCTGCCCGAAGCTTGGATCGAAACGTCTCGTACCGATACCGCTCCGCAACGCACTGTATCGTATCCGTCTCGAATTCTTCCGCTTCGAAGTCGTGGACGGTTTCCCGAATCTCCCCGACCATCGGTTCGAACGTCATTCCAGTCACGCCCTCCTCGATTTGATATTTCGTGAAGCCTTCATCGACACCCAGTAGCGGTTTCCCGGCCATGAGCGCTTCGGCCCCGACCAGCCCGAAATCCTCCTGTTTCGGAGCGTAGATCACCGCCGTCGAACGCGCGACTAGCGACTCAATATCCTCGACGAACCCACGGACCTCGATGTTGTCGTGGCCTGCCGCGATCCGCTCGATCCGTTCGCGTTGTTCGCCGTCGCCCGCGATCACCAACCGTTCACCGAGGTCGGTAAACGCTTCTGCGATCATCGAAATACGCTTTTCCGGAGCGAGCCGCGACCAGGTGACGAAATAGCCGTCGTCGCCCTCGTATCGCCAGTCGCCGGTCACCGGCGGATAGATCACCTCGGCGTCGCGGTCGTAGTATCGTCGGATCCGGTCACGGATGAGTTCGCTGTTGGCGACGAAGACATCGACGTAGTCGTTGGCCTCCTTGTCGAGCGCCCGCCAGCCCTTGGCATAGGCCTTGAGCAAAAACCGAACGCCGGGATAGTCGAACGTCTCCATCCGGTCCCGAAAGAGGTCGTAGAGCCACCGGGGCGGGCTGTGGGGATAGTGGATCACGCGCTGATCGACCGTCGGAACGTAGTTCTTGCTGAGCGGCGCGCTCTCCAAAACGACATCATAGTCGGTCAAGTCGGGATGGGCGTCGGTCATGTCGAGAGCAACGCTCGCGGTTTCGAGCGGGTTCATGCCCTGGTTTTTCCATTCAAGAACCTCCTTCGAGAGCCCCTTCGTGTATTTTTCCTGTCGCATGGGGATCACGGTCACGTCACCGGGGATCTCCGTGCCCGACGAGACGTACATCGTATAGATCGGCGCATCGAGGGTGCGGGCGGCCTCGATGGCGAATTTCTCGCCGCCGCCGATGCCGGGAAACCGGTCGTGGAGGACGGCAATCGAAACATCCGCGAGCGGGTCATCGCCTTCTGTCGGTTCCATCTGCGTTCGCTTGCGCCAAGCAACCGAAGACGTATCTTTTCTTTTATTCGAATGCCTCGCGCAGTTCCGCGTCCACATCCCACATTCCGTCCGCCTCGCCCTGGAGCAGTGCGACTGTCGCTCGCAGTAGCGACACCTGGGTATCAAAGATCGAATAGAGCGGCTGTAACGGCCCCAACCGGTCGCTCTGGCCGAGCCAGACGAACCCGGCCAGCGCCATCGGGACGAGCAGACCGCCGGTGCCGAGGGTCACCACCCCGAGTAATGAAACCAGAACGATGTCTATCGCTACCAGCACGGGCGAGACGATCATGAACCACCAGTTGAACGGGAGGACGATTCGTCCGTAGTTTCCGTACCGGCCGAGGGCGTCCCGGTGTTGAATGAGCAATCGGATCAGCCCCATTCCGCGTCGGTCCTTCTGTTTGTGCCGTTTGGCGAAGTTCGAGTGGGAGGCTTCCTTATACCGGACGGCAGGATCGAAGATCACGCGCCCGCCGCCACGACGGATCTTCAGGGCGAGTTCGGTGTCGTCGGCCAGCGAGTTCGGGTCGATGGGGACGATGCTGTCGTTCTCGAACGCCGAGAACGGACCGTGGAAGATCAGCGTCGAGTCGAGGTGGGATTCGAGCGTCTGGATACGGGACTGGATCCCCCGATAACCCGCCTCAACCTCGCTCCCGCCGAGGATCTCGGCGTTTCGGCCCGTGACGGCGGCGACCGCCGGATCGGTGAGGTTCGCCGCCGCCTCCCGCAGGGCGTCCGACCCGAGGAAGGAATCGCAGTCGGTCTTGACGACCATCTCGCCTCCCGCGGCGGCGTAGGCGTCGTTGAGCGCGGGCGCGAGGCCGCGGCGTTCGGGTTCCTCGATGAGGGTCAACTCCGGCGCGTCGAGCCCGGCGAAATACTCACGGACGATCTCGGGCGTCGAGTCGTCGCTCGAATCGACGACCACGAGTTCGACCTTCCCCATCGGATAATCAAGTGCGAGCACGTCATCGAGTTTCGTCTCGATGATACGTTCCTCGTTGTACGTCGGCAAAACGATGCTGACTGTGGGTTCGGCGGAGATCTTTGCGGCGGGCGACCCCTCGGGCGACAGGAGGCCATAGAGGACGAGATACAGCGCGTACGGAAGCACGGTGAGCGCGAACAGCACCCCTGAAAGGATCCCGAGGACGCGTCGCCTGATCATACACCGCCTTCAGCGTACCCGTACTTACCCTTTTTTCGTCCGTGCTATCGCTGAGAGGCCTGCATCCATCCCGGGAAAGGGGTTTAAAGATTTATGTAGAGTGTTAGGGTATGGTGGACCCGAACGACTTGGAATTGAGCGACACCGAACGCGACGCGCTACACGACTGTCAACTCGCCATCGAGTACGTCCACCGCGCCTACGGCGACCTGCTCGATTTCCATCACAACCTCGGCCACGCGATGGACCTCTTTCACGACGCCGAAGCGAAACTCCGGACGGCGGGACACGAGGAGTTGGCCGATACGTTGTGTGAGGAACACCTCCCGGCGGACGCGATCGAAAACCGATGGTCCTACGAGATCGTCAGCGACTTCCGGGCGAACTTCCTCGGCGAGATCACCGACTTCGAAACCCGCGTCCGGGAGGAACTGGCCGACGGGATGAACCACCTCAGCGAACGGCAACAACGCGATCGGTGGCGCAAGCGGGCCGGTCTGGACGAGTAAAACGGGCGCTCGTCCGGCGACCGGTTGCCGTTTCGTCGCCGAACGACGATCGAATCAAGGGGCGTCGAGGGTTACTCCGCGAAGTCGGCGTCCTCGAAGTTCTCGTTGGCGAGGTCGTCGATCTTGTTGATCGTGTCCTCCTGTTTCCCCTTGGAGATGTCGGTGAGCTGCTCGACTCCGCTTTTCGCCGAGCGCAG
>CAYOFZ010000194.1:0-3419 GCA_964403315.1 uncultured Halobacteriales archaeon
CGATCATGCCCGGCAAGATCAACCCCGTCGTCGCGGAATCGGTCAATCAGGTCCACAAACAGGTCGTTGGCAACGACGCCGCGGTCTCGACGGGCGGGGCCGGGGCGAACTCGATCTCAACCTCTATAAGCCCGTTCTAGCACACAATTTCCTGCAGTCGGCGGCCCTGATCGGAAACGCCAGCGAGAACTTCGCGGAGAAGTTCGTCGCCAAACTCGAAGCGAACCGCGAGCACACGACCGAGCAGGTCGAACAGTCGATGGCGCTTGCGACCGCGCTCAACCCCCATATCGGCTACGAGAAGGCGACCGATGCGGCCAAAACCGCGCTCGCGGAGAACAAAACCATCCGAGAGGTCGTCATCGAGAAGGGATATCTCGATGAGGAAGAAGCCGACGAGGTGCTCGATCCCGAGACGATGACCGAGCGTGGAATCCTCGGACAGGAGTAACAGGGCTACGTAAAACCAGTACTGTTTTGTCGGACGCCCGTGTGACGTTCGATATGTACACTTGCCGTAACTGTAACCGAACCTTCGCAACCGAACTCGAACTGTCGCTACACCGGGATTCCTGCACCGAGGATCAGTTGTTCTGTCAGGTATGTGGTGATCGGTTCCATGAACGACGGGCGACCCCCGATGGGTGGCATTATCGCTGTCCGAACGACGACTGCGATGGCGAGGGCCTCACCGAGGACCTCCTCCGGATCGACGATATGCGCGTCGCCACACGAACCCGGTAATCCGGTTTCGGCGGCGACTGGACGGTTTTTTACCCCTCGATCACCCACGCCCGGACAATGACCGACGAGTACGATTACGAGGAACTCGGGTTGGTTGCCGGACTGGAGATCCACCAGCAACTCGATACGGAGACCAAGCTCTTCTGTTCGTGTCCCACCGAGCGGCGCGATCCCGAGGAGGTGGCGCGGTCGTTCACGCGGTATCTCCACCCGACAGAGAGCGAACTCGGCGAGGTCGACGAGGCCGCCGTCGAGGAGAGCCGGATCGACCGCGAGTTCGAGTACCTCACCTACGATTCGACCTGTCTGGTCGAGGAAGACGAGGAACCCCCGGGCCGCCTCGACAGCGAAGCGCTGGCCGTCACTCTCGAAATCGCCCAGTTGCTCGATATGAACCCCGTCGATCAGGCCCACGTCATGCGCAAGATCGTCGTCGACGGCTCGAACACCTCGGGATTCCAGCGCTCGGCGCTGATCGCCACCGACGGCGGGATCGAAACCGACGAGGGTCCCGTCGGAATCGAGGACCTCCTGCTCGAAGAGGAAAGCGCACAGCGGATCGCTGAGACCGATTCGGGCGTGCGATACGGCCTCGACCGCCTCGGCATCCCCCTCGTCGAGATCGGCACGGGTCCCGACATCCGCTCGCCCGAACAGGCCCGCGAGGCCGCCGAGCGCATCGGGATGTTGCTGCGCTCGACGGGGTCGGTAAAACGGGGACTCGGGACGATCCGTCAGGACGTGAACGTTTCCATCGCCGAGGGTGCCCGCGTCGAGATGAAGGGCGTCCAGAGCCTCGAAGATATCGACGATCTCGTTCGAAACGAGGTTGGTCGGCAGGTCGAACTCCTGAATATCGGCGACGAACTCGACGACCGTGACGCCTCGGTGGGCGAGCCGGTCGAGGTCACGGCGGTCTTCGCCGAAACCGACAGCGACGTTATCGGGGGTGCGATCTCCTCGGATGGGTCGGTGATGGCCGTTCCTCTCCACGGTTTCGATGGCCTCGTGGGCCGTGAGATCCAGCCCGACCACCGGCTAGGCACCGAGTTCTCCGACCACGCCAAACGCCACGGCGCGGGCGGGATCTTCCACACCGACGAACTCCCCGCTTACGGCGTGACCGAGGGGGAAGTCACGGCCCTGCGCGAGGCGGTCGGGGCCGACTCCGACGATGCGGTCGCCATCGTCGCCGACGATTCCGGGACCGCAGACCTCGCCATCGAGGCGGTCGCCGAGCGCGCCCGGACTGCCATTCGTGGCGTCCCTGAGGAAACCCGTGGGGCAAACGAAGACAGTACCTCGCGGTATCTGCGCCCACTGCCGGGTGCGGCGCGGATGTATCCCGAAACCGACGTACCCCCCGTCGAACCCGATCCGACCGAGGTCGAGGAGCCCGAACTCCTCACCGAGAAGGTCAAGCGCTACCAGTCGGCGTTCGGTCTCGGCGAGGGACTGGCCCGGCAGGTCGCCCACGGCCGGCGCATGCCGCTGTTCGAGCGGGTCGTGAGCGAGGGCGTCGATCCCACGCTCGCGGCGGGCACGCTCGAATCGACGCTGACCGAACTCCGTCGCGACGACGTGCCTGTCGAACGCCTGACCGACGACCAGCTCGCGGCGGCGCTCGCGCTCGTCGAGGACGGCGAACTGCCCCAGGGGAGTCTCGATGACCTGCTCGTTGCGCTCGCCGAGGAGCCGTCGCTGACGGCCAGCGAGGGGATCGAACGCGAGGATCTCGGCGGGGTGGGAGAAGAAGAGGTCCGCGACGCCGTCAGCGAGGTCGTCGAACGAAACGAATCGCAGGTCGAACAGGAGGGTATGGCCGCCTTCTCCGGGTTGATGGGCGAAGCGATGGGGGCATTACAGGGGCGGGCCGACGGCGAAGTCGTCAGCATGGTCCTACGCGAGGAGATTCAAAAACGGGCCTGACCATGTGTCGCTGAACGGTGTACCAACGGCGATCCGGACGCGGAATCATCTCGCTTTTTACTCTTTGTAATGATTAACATATATTTATATACGTAGGTGACCTACAGTCAGTCGGTGATTGGGAATGGCAACCACTGAACGACAGGTACATGCAGAGAAGGAAATCGGGACCGACACAGCACGGGGGACGGAATCGGGACTGGACGAAAACGTCGTGGGGGCGCTCTCGTACGTGTTCGGCTTCGTTTCGGGGCTGATCGTTTACCTCCTCGAACGGGACAACCCGTTCGCGCGGTTTCACGCCGCCCAGAGCATCGCGCTCACGGGTGCGTTCGCCGTCCTATATATCGCGCTGAGCGTCTTTGGGACGACCGTCACGGCGATCACGTACACCAGTACGAGCGCGTTCATCGTCGGCAGTCTCGTCTCGCTGGTGATCGGGCTGGTCTGGCTCGGCATTACGCTCGGCGGGTTCGACCTCTGGGTCTATCTGATCGTCCGGACTTACCAGGGCAACACTCCCCGTGTGCCGGTCGTGGCGAGTATCGCCGACAGGCTGGCGTGAACAGCGCGACTCTTTTTCCTCGATAGGTATTCAGCGGTCGGGTTCGGTCCCGTCGTCAGTATCGTTGATCCGGCGCTTGCTCCGCCTGAGCACGCCGAGCAAGGTGGTGATCTCGCGGTCGGTCGGGTGCGCTCGACCGATCAGCCGGCGGATCAGCCGCATCGTCTTGTCGCGTTTTTCG
>CAYOFZ010000195.1:0-3396 GCA_964403315.1 uncultured Halobacteriales archaeon
ACAACGGAATCTGACTGCATCGACTACCGTGTCCCCCGATGACCGGCAGACCTACGAGGGTGTCTTTACATCATCTGTATGGTATGCGGTCCAGTTCGTGGTCGATGGCCGTGAACCAGAAAATGAGATTGGTATTGTAACGTTCCATCCTGCACCACCTGACCGCGAGTACGGAACCTTTCTCTCCGGTCGCATACACGAATATGGTGAGTTCTCGTGGGCAATCACCTCTACAGAAAATGCTGGTTCGTTCACATTCAATAACACAGGTGAAAGATAAGTACGCTCTACTCGCTAAAACCGCCAACTCGGTTGTTAGCGCCCCGAGAGGGCGTCGATAGTTTCGGCGGCCTCGTGGGCGGCTTCGAGGAACTCGCGGGCGCGCCGGGGGTCATCGGCGGCCCCGGCCCGCCGGGACAGCTGTGTGATGGTTCCCACGAGCGCGTCGCGGGCCTCGCCGAGATCGGCGTCGCCGGATGCGGGCGCGGATTGGGCGGCGGGTTCGGATGTGGGTTCGCGCACCTCGGCGGGCTGGGAGGGGTCCTGAGCGGGCGTCGATTCGGCCTCGGACCCGGATGCGGCTCCGGCCTCGGCTTCCGTCGCGGTCGGCTCTACGCCGAGTTCGGCCGGCTGGTCAGCGTCGGCGGACTGCGATTCCGGACGATCGGCGGCCGCTTGCTGATCGGATTGGGCCGCTGTTTGCTGTCCTGTGTCGTCGGCCTCGGCCCGACAGGTCGCACAGAATTCCTGGCCCTCGTAGCGAAAGACGGGGTCGCCACAGATGTCACAGTGGCGGTTGGTCATCGTCGCGCCTTGTAGGAGGAGTTCGCTCATGCGCTGGGTCTGGGCGCGGTCCTGTTGCTCCTGTTCGTATTTTTCTCTGAGTTTCTCGCGTTCGGCCTCCTTATCGAAGTCATCGCTGCTCATGATCGAGCGAAGGGCTGTGATGCCGAAAAGGACTGCGGGATCGTCAATCGTCGAACCCAAATACACAAATCGACGTTACTGACCGCGACTCCGACACGTTTAACGACTCTCGGGCGGCCATATTACGTGATATGACGAAAGTGAGTGTGATCGGGGCCGCGGGAACGGTCGGCGCGGCCGCCGGCTACAACATCGCGCTACGGGACCTCGCGGATGAACTCGTGTTCGTGGATATCCCCGAAAAGGAAGACGACGCCGTCGGACAAGCCGCCGACACCAACCACGGGATCGCCTACGACGCCAACACCACGGTGTACCAGGGTGACTACGAGGCGACCGCGGGGTCGGACGTGGTCGTGATCACCGCTGGCATCCCCCGGTCACCGGGCGACAGCCGGCTGGACCTCGCCGAGGACAACGCCCCGATCATCGAGGATATCGGCTCTTCGGTCGCCGAGCACAACGACGACTACGTGACCATCACCACCTCGAACCCGATGGACCTGCTGAACCGTCACCTCTACGAAACGGGCGACCGCGCCCGCGAGACGGTGATCGGCTTCGGCGGACGCCTCGATAGCGCGCGCTTTCGCTACGTGCTCGCGGATCGGTTCGACACCCAAGTGCAAAACGTCGAAGCGACGATCCTCGGCGAACACGGCGACGCCCAGGTCCCCGCCTTCTCGAAGGTGCGGGTCGATGGGCGCGATCCCGAGTTCTCCGACGATGAAAAAGAGGGAATCCTCGAAGAACTCCAGGAAAGCGCGATGGACGTCATCGAGCGCAAGGGCGCGACCCAGTGGGGCCCCGCAACGGGCGTCGGCCACATGGTCAAGGCCGTGCTCCGGGATACGGGCGAAGTGTTCCCTGCATCGGTCGTCCTCGATGGCGAGTTCGGCCACGAAGACGTGGGTCTCGGCGTGCCCGCCAAACTCGGTAGCGACGGTGTCGAGGAAATCGTCGAGTGGGATCTCACCGAGTACGAGCGCGAGCAACTCGGCGGAGCCGCCGACAAGCTTGCCGACCAGTACAACGAGATCAATTGACGCGCGCGGCGTTGTCTTCGGGATCGTCGGGCAGTTCTTCGCCGAGTAATGTGGCCCATTCGGCCAGGCGTGATCGGTCGCTGTGCTGGTGCATGGCTTATCAGCCTAGACAACGATTACCGTCATAACCGTTGTGCCGGCAGCAAGGGGTCAGGGCGCAACCTGCTCGCCGTCGTCGTCGTAAAGGGTGATCGCATCGACCGGACACACGCGGGCGGCCATCTCGGCGTCGAACTCCTCACCGTCGGGCACTTCGAGCGCGAAGGTATCGTCGTCGATCTCCTCGCCGCCGACGAGTTCGGCCTTGCCGGCGTCCCTGTCCTCTTCGAACTTTTCCCATTCGTCGACACACTGGAACATGCCGATGCAGGTGTCCCGGTCGTACTCGATGCGCATGGTCATGATACCCGGGCGAGGAGTATAGGGTTGGCGACCCGGGGTGGATTCAAACCCAACGACGAACGGGAATGGGTTTTCTGACGGTCTCGGACCTCCCGTGATCGGCATCCGACCTGTGAGTAGTAAAACCTACGTGGTAGAGGATGCTACTCAAAACATGGCCACATCGGTGAAGCTAGACGAACGGACGAAATCACGGCTCGAAGAGCTACGGGCGGAGATCAGGCTCGAAACCGGTACCAACGTCACCCAGCAAGAACTGCTCGACCGGATCGTCGAGAACGCCTATGCCTCGAAGGAGGACCTCATCGACTCGTTCCGCGACGAATGGGACGGTCTCTCCGAAGAGGAAACGGAGCAGTGGTTGTCGGGGACGACTGCAGCGGGAAATCCGGTGGACGAAGAGGAGATCGACGAGGTACTCTATGGATCGGAGATCGAATGAGCGTCTTCATCGATACCGGTGTCTTTTACGCCCACCACGACCGCGATGCCTCTCGACATGAAACAGCTACTACAGCGATGCAAACTCTTGTTTCGGGCCAGTACGGCGAACTCTATACGAGTGAATATGTCTACGACGAAACAGTGACGTTGATTCGAACACGAACGGGACGGTTCGACGACGCGAAAGTGGTTGGTGACCGCATCCGCGGAACCGACCCCTATCCCGGCGCGATCACCGTGCTGCACGTCTCCAAGGCCCTGTTCGAGCGGACAATCGAAACCTTCGAGCGCTACAGCGATCATTCGCTGAGTTTCACCGACGCCTCAACTATCGCGCTCGTAGACTACAACGATATCGACCATATGCTCTCCTTCGACGACGATTTCGACGGGATCGTCGACCGTCTCGATCCCACCGAACTCTAATCCGCCGCGATAGGCGTCTCTTCTTTCGTTTCGACCGCTTCGATCAACAGTTCAGCCACATCGATGACTTCGATCTCCTCCTCGAATCCCCCAGTTTTGCGCCCGTCCTCGTACATCGTCATGCACATCGGACAGGCGACGACGAACTTCT
>CAYOFZ010000196.1:0-3390 GCA_964403315.1 uncultured Halobacteriales archaeon
TTCGTCACGCTGGGCGATCCCAACGTCTACTCGACGTTCGGCCATCTCCGGCGCACGGTCGAGGCGTTCCATCCCGAAATCGGGGTGGAGGTCGTCCCGGGCGTGAGCGCGATGACGGCCTTCGCGTCGGCGCTGGGCGTCGAGATCGAGGCGGGTTCGGGGCTCGCGCTCCGGGAGGCCGCCGCCGGCGCGGCACCCACGGGTCCCGACCGAATGATCCTGTTCAAGGTGACCAACACGCCCGTGACTGCGCGCAAGTTGGACGACGCGGGCTACGACGTGCGCTTCGGTCGCCGGCTGTTCATGGACGCTGGCGAGACGCGCGTGACCGACAATCCGTCCGAGATCGCCGAACGCGACTACTACACGCTCGCCTACGCCGAGCGGCGGGGTCACGACCGGGTGCGGGCCACCGACGAGTTCGCAGTCGAAAACGGTGAGGACGAGGGTGGCGCGCCGAGCACGGACGTGGAGACGGTTGCGGACGGGGGCCACGCCGCCGAACTCGCCGAGGGGATCGAGGGCGGCGATCCGCCGGGGGCGAGCCGATGAACGACCGCCGTATCGAAACCGCGAACGAGGCCCGCGACGGGCTCGATCCCCGGGTCGAAACCCATAGCGCGGGCGACGACCAGGAAGGGGTCCCCTTCATTGGCGCGGGCCCCGGCGACCCCGGCCTACTGACGGTCCGGGGCCGGGAACTCGTCGAGGACGCTGATCTGGTCGTTCACGCGGGCTCGCTGGTCAGCAGCGAACTCCTCGACGAATACTGCGACGATGCGGAACTCGTCAACAGCGTCGGGAAGGACCTCGAAGAGCTCGTCCCGCTGATGGCCGAGGCCCACGGGGCGGGCCGGTCGGTCGTGCGCCTCCACAGCGGCGATCCTGCCGTCTACGGCGCGGCGCTCGAACAGATCGACGCGCTCGAACGCGAAGGAGTTCCCGCGTACATCGTCCCGGGAGTCACCTCAACGTTCGCGGCGGCGGCGACGCTGCGGACCCAGCTCACGCTCAACGGCGTCGCAAACCACGTCGCGTTCACCCGCCCGCAGGGCAAAACCCTCGATCCCGACGAGGACCACATCTCCGAGTTCGTCGGTATGGGCGACGTGACGACCTGTATCTACCTCGGTACCCACGCCGTCGCCGAGACGATGGACCGCCTCGTCGCCGAGGGCTGTGATCCCGAGACGCCGGTCGCGGTGGTCTATCACGCCTCTTGGCCCGACGAGGATGTCCTCACCGGCACGGTTGCGGACATCGGCGAGCAGGTCGAGGCGGCGGGCTATCGCGCCTCCGCGATGGTCGTGATCGGCGAGGCCGCGACCGGCGCGGGCTACGAGCGCTCGTATCTCTACGGCGACTGGGCGAACCGCTCGAAAACCGAAGCCGAACCCGAATCCGAGGCCGACGACTAATCGATCATGAGCACCGACACTGATACCGAGACTGACGAGACGAATGGCTCTGGCGGCCACTGCGGGACGCCCGATTCCGATGGCGAGGTCGCCGAGGAGATCGCTATCATCGCCTTCGAGCGCAAGCTCGACACCGCCGAGGAGATCGTCTCCGGGATCGGCGACCGCTACGAGACCGTCGACATCATCGAGTATCACGGCGACGTCTTCAAGGAGTACTGGGGCGAGTACGACTGCTTCGTCGGGCTGATGGCCTCGGGGATCGCCATGCGAAAGACCGCGCCGCTGCTCGAAAGCAAGTGGGACGACCCCGCGGTCTGCGTGATCGACGAGGAACTCACCTGGGCGATCCCCATCACCGGCGGCCACCATGGCGCGAACCAAGTTGCGGACGACCTCGCGTCGTTGGGCGCGGTACCCGCGATGACGACCGCCTCGGAGGCCGCCGACAAGCATGGCGTCGAGAAGCAAGCGAAGGCCCTCGAAAGCCACGTCGTCAACGGCGACTCGACGGTCGCAACGAATCTCGCCGTGCTCGACGACGAACTCGGACCCGTCGAGCGCCTCGACGGCCCGCGGGCGGTACTGGTCGACGATGACGTGACCGTCCTCAAGCGCAACCTCGATGACGGCGTCGTCCTCGGGACGGGTGCGGTTTCGGGCGCTGACGCGGAGCGCTTCCTCGAAGCGTGGGATGACGCGCTGGACGCCGCCGAGTGCGACTGGGACGACGTGGAGTTCGTCGCCACCGCGACCCGCAAGGAGGAGGAAGCGGGGCTACTTGAGGCCGCCGCCGAGTGCGATCTCGGCGTCGTCGCCTTCGATCGGGAGACGCTGCTCGATCACGAGGGGCCCACGCCATCGAAGTCCAAGGAGCTGATCGGCTGGCCGGGTGTCGCCGAGGCCAGCGCCATCGCCGGCGGGCGCGACCACGACCTGTTGTTAGAGAAGCGAAGCCACGAAACTGAGGTCACGGTGGCGGTGGGGCGATGAGCGGTCCGGACGACGCGAGCGACGGAATGGGAACGCTGTACGTCGTCGGGATCGGCCCCGGTCTGCCGGACGCGATGACCCAGCGCGCCCGCGACGTGATCCGCCATGCCGACTGCGTGATCGCTTCCAATCTCTATCAGGAGTTCCTGCGCCACGACGGCACTCTGCCGGCGGAATCGACGGAACGGGCCGCCGACGGCGGGGCCGCCGCCGAGAGCGGTGGCGGTGACTGGGAACCCGGCACGGTCGCCACCCACCCCGACGGCGACGAAGTCGAGATCGTGCGCTCCTCGATGGGCCGGCAGGTCGAACTCGCCCGGGAGGCGTTCGACCGCGTGCGGGCCGGCCAGACCGTCGCGCACGTCTCGGGCGGCGATCCGAACGTGTATGGAAAGAGCGACCTGCTCTACCTGATGGCCGAAGAGGACGACGCCGACGACATCCCTATCGAGGTGGTGCCGGGCGTGACGGCGGCGCTGGGCGGCGCGGCGATGGTCGGCGCGCCGCTGTCGAACGACTTCTGTACGGTTTCGCTCTCGGACAAGTGGCGCGGCTGGGAGGAGATCGCCGAGAAACTCCGGGCCGCGGCGGTTTCGGGCTTCGTCGTTGCCCTCTATAACTGCTGGCGCGACTACGAACGCGCCATTAGGGTGCTCCGCGAACACCGCACCGATGACGCCCCCGTCGCCATCGTTAACGACGCGGCCCGCGGCGAAGCAGGCCGGAACCTCGACGGTGAGACCTACACGCTGACGACGCTGGGCGAGACTACCGACCACGACGACGAGGTCGGCGGCATGGGCACCTCGATCATCGTGGGCAACCACGAAACCGAAATCAGGGAAAACGATCACCGACAGTTCCTCGTCACCCCGCGTGGCGGGCGAGACGTTGACGATTTCTGAAACCATGAGCGACAACACTCCCAACACGACCGAGGAATCGACATCGAAGTGCGGCGCTACGGAAGCGACCGAAA
>CAYOFZ010000197.1:0-3378 GCA_964403315.1 uncultured Halobacteriales archaeon
TCGGCGTCGAACAGATCGTCCTCGTCAGTCACGACGAGGAACTCGTCGGCGCGGCCGACGACCTCGTCACCGTCCGGAAGGACCCGACGACGAACCGCTCGACGGTTGAACGCGGCGAACAGCCGCTACTCGCGGATTGAGGAAAGCGCGTTTTCGGCGCGGTCGGTCGTCGCGTAGCCGCGCTCGCCGGCGATCTCGCGTTCCTCGATCAGCCCGGCCGCTTGGAGTTCGGCAAGCAGGCCGTGGAGGTCGCTTTCACAGCTGTCGTCGATATCGAGCAACTCACGGACCGGAAGCGCCCCTCGCGTCGAGAGGACGACGAGCAAACCGAGCCCCTCGTCGTCGTGAACCGCCGATAGCAATCGCCGGACGGGCGCATCGATTTCGGTGGCGGCGACCGCGAGTTCCGAGGCACCTTCGACGGGTGCGAGGTCGGCGTTGTCGAGATATCGCTCGTCGCCGGTATCGGGGTCCCGAACCAGACTCGACTCCTCGGAGCGCTTGAGCAGGAGATATCGGTTTCCGGCTCCATCTCGAACGGTTTGCACGGTCGAGGGTAGGTCCCGGGACGGTTAGTCGTTTTCTCCTTCCCCGTCCGCGAACGATTCGCGGTCGAAGCGGTAGTAGCGATAGCCTCCGCGTGCGAGCGCGAGCAGGCCGACCGCCAGCAGGCCGCCGCCGAGGTAGAGTCGCCCCTGGAAGACCACCACGAGGATCCCGAGCGTTACCGCGAGGAGGCCGACATCGATCAGTACGACGAGCGACCAGAACGCCCTGATCAGTTCATCCGATGCGTCCTCGGGACCGAGAAACCCCTCGTTGGACGGCCTCGCGTCGGGAATATCGGGACCGAGATCGGGATCGACACCATCGAAGTCGATGCCGGGGATCCTCGAGCTGAGGTCGGGCCCGTCGGGTTCGTCCTCCGAGCGCTCGTCGAGCACACGTGGTGATTGCTGGTGGTCGGGAAAAGCGATTCCGATTCGAGGCGGGAAGTCAGACCTGATTGGGAAGGGACACGCTGTAGGTCGTTTTGGCCCACGCGAGCGGGTTGTACGCGTCGTAGAAGACGATGCCTTCGGCGGTTTCATAGATCTCGACTGACTCGATTGCGTCGGAGTCCACTCGTTCGTCGCCGGTACCGTCGTTCGGTTCGTGATCTGCGCGTGACATCGTCGATACCAGTTCGTGATAGGTGTTACCATGATATATGTCTTGTTGCCAGGCCAGTCATTGCCGCCCCCTCGGAGGTATGAAACCCGTCCGCGGATTCCGGTCCCGAAACGGAGCAAGGGAGGCGAACCACGAGGGTTTTAGCTCGCGGCATCCAACGACGGGTATATGGAACAATCGGGACTTTCCACGTACACGGACGCCAACGAGGGGCGTCCGGCCGCCGAGGCGCGGGCGGTCGCCGGCGACGGCGGTAATGGCGGCGAGGTCGTCGATCCCGACGAGCGGCGGTTCTCCCCGGTCGAAGACGACATCGAGATCGGGATCACGCAGGTGAACTACACTGTCGAGGAAACCGCCGACGGCGAACGCCCGGTGATTCATGCCTTCGGGCGCACCGCCGAGGGCGAGGCCGAACACGTCCGGGTCCACGAGTTTCGCCCCTATTTCTACGCGCCGACCGCCGACCTCGATGGCACCCCTGCCGACGACCGGATCACCGGCACCGAACCGGGCTACGAGTCGATCCGGGGCGAGCCGCTGACGAAGGTCTTCGGACGAACTCCCCGCGATGTCGGGAACGTTCGTGACCGATTCGATCACTACGAGGCCGACATCCTGTTTCCCAACCGGTTTCTGATCGACAAGGACATCGATAGTGGGATCCGCGTTCCCGAGCGTCGAGACGAGGACGGCACGATCACGATCCACCACGAGGAGGTCGAGCCGGTCGAGGCACACGCCGACCCCTGCGTACACACGTTCGACATCGAGGTCGACGACCGCGCCGGCTTCCCCGAGGACGGCGAGGAGCCGATCGTCTGTCTGACCAGCCACGACTCCCGACGAGACGAGTACGTCGGCTGGCTGTACGTCGCGCCCGAGGGCAACGGAGCCTCGCCCGAGGAACTCCCCGAGTACGCCTCGCTCACCGGGAACGCCACCATCGACGTCCGGGCCTTCGAGAGCGAGGAGGCGATGCTGGACGCGTATCTCTCCTATATCGAGGACACGGATCCGGATATTCTCACTGGCTGGAACGTCGACGACTTCGACGCGCCTTACCTGTTGGATCGCCTGAACCGCCTTGACGGCGGCACCGATCACGACCTCTCGATCGAACGGCTCTCGCGGGTCGATGAAGTTTGGCGTTCGGACTGGCAGGGTCCCAACGTCAAGGGCCGGGTCGTGTTCGACCTGCTGTACGCCTACAAGCGCACCCAGTTCACCGAACTCGAATCCTACCGGCTCGACGCGGTCGCCGAAACCGAACTCGGAGTCGGCAAGGAACGTTATCCCGGCGACATCGGCGACCTCTGGGAGGACGATCCCGAGCGACTGCTCGAATACAACGTCCGCGACGTCGAGCTGTGTGTCGAGATCGACCGCCAGCAGGATATCATCGCGTTCTGGGACGAGGTACGCACGTTCGTGGGCTGTAAGCTCGAAGACGCCCCCACGCCCGGCGATACCGTCGACATGTACGTCCTGCATAAGGTCCACGGCGAATTCGCGCTCCCCTCGAAGGGCAGCGTCGAAAGCGAGGAGTACGAGGGCGGTGCGGTGTTCGAACCCATCACGGGCGTCAGGGAGAACGTCTCCGTCCTGGATCTGGCGAGCCTGTATCCGATGTGTATGGTGACGATCAACGCCTCGCCCGAAACCAAAGCCCCCGAGGGCTACGACGGCCCCATCAACCGCGCGCCCAACGGCATGGCGTTCAAGGAAAACCCGGACGGGATCATCCGGGAGATGGTCGACGAACTGCTGGCCGAACGCGACGACAAACGCGAACTCCGCGACCGACACGACCCCGATTCCGACGAGTTCGAAATGTACGACCGCCAGCAGGGTGCAGTGAAGGTCATCATGAACTCGTTGTACGGCGTGACGGGGTGGGAGCGGTTCCGGCTCTACGACAAGGACGTCGCCGGCGCGGTGACCGCAACCGGTCGAGAAGTCCTCGAATTCACCGAGGAGGCGGTCAACGAGATCGGCCACGAGATCGTTTATGGCGACACCGATAGCGTTATGCTAGAGTTGGGATCCAATGAAGAAAAGTCAGCGGCCATCGAGCAGTCCTTCGGGATCGAGGAGCGCATCAACGCCGTCTACGACGAATTCGCCCGCGAGGAACTCGGCGTCAAGGACCACCGCTTCGAGATCGAGTTCGAGAAACTCTACCGGCGGTTCTTCCAGGCGGGC
>CAYOFZ010000198.1:0-3365 GCA_964403315.1 uncultured Halobacteriales archaeon
TTCGGTCCCCGCTGAAGACCATAGCGCGGGTTGCGAGCGGGGCCTAACCGCCCGACCTGAGTCCATCCGTTCGTAGGCGGTGGTGTCATAAGAGCCTTCCGGGAAATGCGACATCGAATCACACCACGTCGAGTCCCCAAGCGTACACTCCGGCGGCGGCGGCAACGAGGGCCGAAAAACCCAGCACGGCCCAGCGGTGATACGCGAGCCAATCCTGGGTCGTGATGCCCGTCACCGGGTTGGGGGGCATCGAGAGGATCCACGCAACCGCCATGATCGCCATGAACAGCCCGATCACCAGCCCCGCGCCCGCGACCGTCATCGGGTCCGAGCGCCCGCCCAACCCCGCCCCGAGGACGACGACCGCGACGACGGCGAACACGGCGATGATTCGGGGGCCGAAAACCCCTGCGCCGTAATACCGTCCCAGTCCGGCGGTTGCACTCCCAGGTAGTACGACATAGGGAGCGACGACGACAGCGATCACGGCGAGGGAGGCGGCGATCCCGGCCTGCGGGGCGCGTCGCGTGAGGTCCATATCGGGGTGTCGGTCGGCCCGGAATTAAACACGGCGTTTGCCCGGGAACGCAAAATCCACATGGAAGGGCTGCAAACAGGGGGATATGGGACTGGGTAGTACGGCAAAAAAGCTCCAGACGGTTGCGGATCGGGCCGAACAGCTCTACTCACAGCTCGATAAGGTCCGTGAACAGCTGACCGACCTTCGCGCCAAGGTTGAGGAGATCCACACAACCGTCTCGGCGCTTGAGACGAAACACCAACAGAACCGCGCGCTGCTCGAAGCGCTCGCCGACGAACAGGGTATCGACACCGAGGAAGTCCTCACCGAGGCGGCGATCAACGATGCCGAAGACGATCCGACGGCGGACGCCGGCGATTCCGCGGCCGAACCCGCCGACACCGACGCGCCAACCGAAAGCGAGGCCAATTAAGTAACTCCGGTAAGCAGTGTCAGGACGATGTCCGATCACCCCGACCCGAAGGGGTCCGTTCTGGAAACCGTCGGTCGGACGCCGCTCGTTTCCATCCATAGCGCGCCCGACTCGGTGCCCGTCTACGCGAAACTCGAAACGTTCAACCCCGGCGCGAGCGTGAAAGACCGGATCGGCAAATACATGCTCGAACGGATGCTCGACCGGGGCGACGTCTCGCCCGGCGGCACCGTCATCGAACCCACCGCCGGCAACACCGGAATCGGGCTCGCCATCGCGGCCCGCCAGCTCGGTCTGGAGGCGGTGTTCGTCGTGCCCGAGCGCTTCAGCATCGAAAAACAGCAACTGATGGGTTCGCTCGGCGCGGAGGTGATCAATACCCCCTCCAGCGAGGGCATGGACGGGGCCATCGAGCGCGCCCACGAACTCGCCGAGGAACTCGCCGACGCGGTCGTCCCCCAGCAGTTCTCGAACCCGCTCAATACCGAGGCCCACTACGAGACGACCGCCCCCGAGATCTACGGAGCCCTCAACGGCGCGGTCGGCGCGGTCGTGGTCGGCTGTGGCACCGCGGGCACGCTCATGGGGATCGCACAGTACGCCCGCGAACGCGACCCCGAAACGTACGTCGTCGGGGTCGAACCCGAGGGGTCACTGTATGCGGCGACCAAAGGCGAATCAGTCGAGGAAGACGAATACAAAACCGAAGGCATCGGCACCCATGATCCGACGACCAGCGAACTGTTCGAGCCAGAACTGGTCGACGAGGTGATCCAGGTGGCCGACGAGGACGCCCAAGAGGAATGCAAGCGTCTGGCTCGCGAGGAGGGCCACCTCGTCGCTTCGAGTTCGGGCGCGGCGAGCGTCGCCGCGCTTTCGGTCGCGGAACGGATCCGTGACGGCGAGATCGATGCTCCTCACGATACCGTGGCTACGATCTTTCCGGATTCCAGCGAACGATATCTCTCGAAGGGGATCTATCGCTCGTTCGAGGAGTGGACTGGGTGACATCCTTCCCGGCTTTAGGCCGGGGTTCCCACACGGGGAGAACCCGTGCTGAGTTGGGAACCTCGGGTTCGCACCCCGACACAATGGAAGGGGATTCGGAGGTACCTGATTGTTTTGTGTCGGTACTTGGCGTATTCCAACGGGGTGCCGTTGGACATCGGTCAGGGTGAATCCGATATTGTCCGATTGCTCCGACATGGACGCGGACGTGCTGCGTCAGGTGAACGACGATACGTGCCGTAAGCACCTAAATCTGCCGATTCGGTGTTTTGTGCAGATGATGACGGCGATTCACGCCCATCCCCAGAACGCGAAGCGTTCTGGTGTGCGAACGAAACGCGAAGCGTCTCGTCAACGCCGTGAACGGCGGGATTCTCTCGCCTGATGAAGATAGCCCGTTATCTAGGCCGGAAACATCCTCATGCCGGACCGAAAACCATCGATTTCATCCCTCTGGGAAATTCGTACGCGGTTCAGTCGGGGCTGGGCACCTCGACCCCTCGTTGGAGGGGAATCGTTACCTCGGTATCGCCGGCGATGGTGACGGACTTTTCAGCCTCCGTGTACTCTTGACTCCGCGTTCTGACCGTGTACTCGCCGGGTTCGAGCGCGAACGTGACGGTACCACTGTGTCCGGGTGTTTTCGCGTCGGTACCGGGGACCCATCGCGGGGTCGATCCAATGGTGACGAACACCACGACCTCCGTTATGGGGTCGCCGTTCGGGGTTTCGATGTGGACCGTCAGCGTCGAGTGCTCGGGTCGGTTGCCGCCGCCGGTCGTGGCCGATTGGCGGCTGTTACCACCCAATCCCAGACAGCCCGCCGTTGCAGCGACCCCGAGCGTGCCGACGGCACGGAGCAGTCCTCGTCTGTCGAGTCCTCCCAAGGGGGATTCGTTCATGAGGGGAGTTTCGCGTCCAGTACGTATTACTCCGCCGGAGTACCCTCGTGCTCGCTGGGTGACTGGATCCAGACCGTCTTCTCGTTCACGAACGGATCGAGCGCACGTCGCTGGTTACGGCGCTTCGCTCACTTCTAAACTACTATCACCGGATCAGACCTCGGAAACAACACGCCAGTCAAGGTGGTACTCGTTTGGACAGCACCGAGGGCATTCGTACAGAAACTCATCGAATAGACGACGGAGTGACCGACAGAGCTTTCGGGTATCCCGTGATACCGTCGGGCGGGATGAAGGTAGACCGGTTTTTGCGCGCAATGGGAGCCGGCATCGTCGCAACGACCGTGATGATGATCCTCTTTTTGTTCGCGCAGATCCAGACCCGGTCGCGACTGGGTGCAGCCCAGGCGATCGCTCGCTTCGTCGGCGTTCCCGAGCGGGCGTACATCGGGATCGCGTTGTTCATTGCTATCGGTATCTTCGTCTGGCCGGTGGTGTTCGC
>CAYOFZ010000199.1:0-3359 GCA_964403315.1 uncultured Halobacteriales archaeon
ACGACCCCCTCGTGGGCTCGCTCGCGCCCGAGACCCGCGTCTGGGCGAGTCACGCCGACGAGGTGACGGACCTGCCCGAAGGGTTCACCGTGACGGCGAAAAGCGACGTTTGTGGTATCGAGGCGATGAGCGACCTACAGCGGGATCTCTACGGCGTCCAGTGGCACCCCGAGGTCGCCCACACCGAACGCGGCGAGGAGGTCTTCGAGAACTTCCGGGCGATCTGTGAGTGATCAATCGGCCTCGGCGAACAGGTCATCGACCGCGGCTTCCGCGGCCAGCACCGCGTCCTGGGCGACTCGCTCGGCCTCGGAATCGTCGACGTTGAGGTACACGTCCACCTCCAGAACGCCGTCCTCGAAATCGATAGTCACGTCGAGGTCATCGACCTCCGAGCGACGATAGCGCGAGAAAACGAGGCCTTCGGCGGCTTCCGCGGCAGTCTGAACGATATCCTCGTCGCTCGGGGTCGGGGCCGACATGTACGGTTACGCGCCGCCGGGACCGGGGCTCGGGCCGCCCGCCGGGCCGCCGGGGCCGCCACCACCGGCACCGCCGAGCATCTGCTGGAGTTCCTCCTGAAGCTCCTCGAACTGGGTTTCGACGCGCTCTTCCTGCTTTTTCAGCGTTTCGAGTCGGATCTCGAGGCTGTCGACTTTCTCGTCGAGTTCGTCGGCCGCGGTTTCGCGGTCGGTCTCGACGAGGAGGTCACCAGTTTCGCGGTACATCGTCGTGTCTTCGTCGACCTCATCGAGGGTGTCGAGCGCGTTCTGTGACTCGTTGAGCTGTGTCTCCGCCTGATTCTTCTGGACGGCGACCTGCTGGGCGGTGTCCTGGAGGTCCTGGAGCTGTTCGAGTTTCTCCTGTGCTTCCGGCGGTAGGTTGCCCTGCATACCCGGACCGATGGGACCCGAACTGAAAAATCCCCGCTTTACCCTTAGATCCGTTTGCCGATCTCGACGGTCGTTTCGACCACCTCGACGAACGAACACCAAGTGTTCATCGCCGCCCGCAGTGCTACGAGGTCGTCGGCCTCGATCCGGACCGACACCGCTTCGCCCTCGCACGAAACCGACGCCCGCGAGCGGTCGCCGTCGATCTCGTCGAGTTCCGGGCGAATCGAACGTTCGACGGTCCGGGCGCGGCGCTGGTCGTCGTATTCGAACGTGAAAACGGCGTCGTGGATCGGGGGTGCGGTCACTGCACGTCGACTTCTTTGATGTCGCGGCTGCGTTCCTTGAGTAGCACGCGATGCCCGCAGTACGGACAGCGAACACCACCGTACTCGTCGAGTTGTACGTCGCGTTTACACCGCGAGCACTTGTAGGTCATTCTTCGCCCTCGGCGAGCGCGGCGCGGATCGACCGGGAGACGGAGCGCCCAGCGGGCGTCTGGGGTCTGTAGGTGCCGCCCGCGAACTCGTAACCACAGTTGCTACAGTTCCAGATGCCCGTGTCGGTCCGGGAGACATCGTCGGCACCGCATTCGGGGCAGGTATGGGAGTCGTGCATGTCGTCTTCGATCTGATCGACCCGGCGTCGGGCGACGCGGCCGTAGCGCGCGCCAAAGCGCCCCGCGCTCCCGACGCGTCCAGAGTTGTTCTCGGCCATAGTGCTGAGAACTAGCCGAACTGACCACATAAGCCTGTTGTGTCGGACCGCTCCGGACGAACATCCGGGGCGTGAACGCCCGGTCGCCGTGTCAGTCCTCCGTCCCCAGTCCCTCGTCGGCCAGCGCCTCGTTGAGGTCGGCCCGAACCCGCTCGCCGGTTTCGCGGTCTCGGGCGGTCGTCACAATCCGGTTTTCCTGCACGCTCGATCCGTTGCGCAACAGGAGCCGGACGTTGCCGTTCGTGCCCGCGCGGGTGGCCTTCGCCCGGAGCCCCGATTGTGAGCCCGACCCGCCGGCGTCGATGGGGCCGGGAACGACCTTCTTGACGTGTGGATGGCCTGCGACATGATGGATCGCACGCATGCCCGCACGCCCGCCGATCAGGGTGGTGTGGCTGCCACCGAGCTTCTCCTCCGGAGGGGTGTCGACGACCGCCAGCGGGGGGTCGTTCCGGCGTTCGAGCACCGTCTCGACGGGATCGTCGTCGGAGTCCGTCCTCGACCCCGCGCTGTCAACGCGGTAGAAATCGTAGTGAAGCTGTTCACGGATCGCCGCGAGCACCTCCCGGTCGCCCGCCGTATACACCGCCTCGGGGCGTTTCCGGCGGATCTCGTCGGCGATCCGGCCCGCGAAGTTCCGGCGTTCGATCACCCGTTTTTCGCCGTCCTCGGGGATGGTGGTGATCGTCGTCCGACCCAGCACCGTCTCCTCGGAGAGCATGGTCAGTTCGACGCGGTCGCGGTCGATGTCACAGACGACGGCGTCGGCGTTGGCCGACCGACAGACCAAGCAGTAATCGCCCGGCCTGTCGAGTTCGGCGCGACAATGCCGACACTGCATGAACGGGGATACTTCCCTGTCGGATATAACCCTTGTAGTCCGGATACGGACGCTATCCGAGTTCTCGGGGGTCGCATTTCAGGTACTCACGTAACAGGACGGTCGCATACGAGCCGCTCGGCAGCGGGAACTCGAAAGAGAGGGAATCGCGCGTGACATCGAGGTCCGTCCGTAGGAGGATCGCCCGCCGAGTGCCCGAGGAGTGAAACTCGCCGGGCAGATCGAAATCCGCCGGGCCGAGGGCGAGATCATCGAGCACCGCGCGCTCGATCTCGCCGGGGTCGCCCTCTCCGAGTTCGGTTTCGGTGCCGACGAGCGGCGCGGTGACGAATGCCCGCCCGCGTTCGAGGTGGCGGTTCACGGTCCCGACGCGATCCTCGGTCACGCGCTGGAGTCGGTAGGGATCGGGACGGGGGAGGCCCGCCGGGGCATCGCCGTCGGCAAAACAGACCACGTCACCCGCGACCGCCTGGTCGAAAGGCAGGCCCCGGTCGAGGCGCTCGCTCACGATCCGGTTGAAGGCGTAGGACTGGGCGGCGTTGACGAACAGCTGCTGGAGGTTCGTCGGCGCGGTTTCGAGCGCCGCCCGGAAGTCGGCCGGTTCGTCGTCGCCCTCGACGAGCCGGTGACACATCGCTCGCTCGTAGCCCAGGTGGCGGGGCAACCGATCGAGGGCGGCCTGCCAGTCGCGGGTCTCCGCGACGGCGGCCCGGGCCTCCCTGGTCTCCGGTGGTTCCCGCTCGCTCGGATTACCTACGTAGGCGAGAACGGCCTCCTCCCAGTCGCCGCGGACGATGGCCAGGCCGACCTCGTGGGTGACCGGGCGGTGGCTCCCGAAGCGCTGTTGCCCGAAGACATTCGGGACGCCGACCGGCCCGTCCGGTGGGTCTACCGTGTCGTCGCTCTCG
>CAYOFZ010000200.1:0-3333 GCA_964403315.1 uncultured Halobacteriales archaeon
GTCCCGCGCGGATTCGAACCGCGGTCAAGGGCTCCAAAGGCCCTTATGATTGGCCACTACACCACGGGACTATACTCGCTACCTTCGCTTGTCCCGTGAGCATCGAAAATCCTTCGGATTTTCTCACCACCACGGGACTACGTTCGCTTCACTCCGCTGTCGGCATACCCATGTATCGCAGGCGAGCACTTGAACGCTTCGAGAACCGTGGTATCGTCGCCAATCGGCGCATACTTCGACAGCACGTGATCGGTGCGGACAGTACTGCCGACAGGTGCGCCCGAGGTAAGCGAGGCCACCGACTTTCAGGACGATCCGACCCAGGCGGGGACGGCACGGATACTGGAGGTAGCGAACCGTGAGAGGATTCGGGAATGGCTCCGAAGCGATCCGACCGACCCGAGATAACGGTTTTCGGCTCCTTGCTACGAATCAGTCCGCGGGGCTTTCCAGTTCGGCTTCCAACAGCGCACAGGCGTCGGTTTCGGGGTCGAAACAGTCGGGACACTGGGGTTCGCGGTCGATGATCGTATCGAGGCGTTCGGCGACGGTGTCGTCGATCACGCTTTCGAGCTGGCGCGCCTCCGTGCGGAACTCCTCGACTTCGAGGACATTGGTCAGAAAGCGTTCGATGATACAGTAGGTCTGGAGCGCATCCCGCGCCTGAACGATCCCCTCGTCGGTCAGCGAGGCACCCTTGTATTTCTCGTGCTCGACGAGTCCCCGGTTTTCGAGCTTGCCGACCATCTCGTTGACGCTCGCCGGGCTCACTTCGAGTCGGTCGGCGAGCGCGCCGGTCGCCGCCGCCTCGTTTTCCGCCTGCTGGACGATGTAGATTGCCTTGAGATACTGATCGGCCGTATTCATGCGAATTCCTCCAGAATTCGCGTGAGCTCGAAGGAGCTCGTTCTTTCGGTGTTCACGCGAACCCACCTCCGGTTCGTGTGAGCAAGGAACAGCTCCGCTGTGACCGTGTTCATCCTCTCGCCTCCATGATTTCGGTTACTTCGCGGACACCCTCCTCCTCCTCGGCGCGAATCGACCGCAACGTTTCGAGCACCCGCCCGCGCTCGACGCCGAACTGGACATCGCTATTCTCGATCCCCTCGATCAGGTCGTCGTAGAATTTGTATGCCGTCTCCTCGCTGTGGAGTTGATCGTATAGGAGATCGTCGAAGTCCTCGGGTTTCGTCCGGCCGTATCGACTGTCGACGAGCGTTTCGATCTCCTCGAAGGCGATGCTCTCGGCATCGAGATCGTCGATCAACGTTTCGAGGCGTTTTCGGTGGTCGGCGGACTCCTCGGCGGCGTCCGCGAGCAACTCCTCGATCTCATCGTCGAGCCGATCCCGATTTCCTTCGGACAACGACTGATGGTGGTGGTACGCCCGCGCTTCGACGACCTCTTCGAGGACGACGCCGATCTGCAGCAGGCGCGCGAGCTGTCGGTCCGAGCCGACCCGACCCGCGAGGCTCATCGACCCCACCTCGGAAACGGTCGGCGAGCGATACCTGAAGCGGCGTACATACGGAGCTATCGGAGCCGCTCTTTGATACGTTCTTCGAGGTCCTTGCGGAGTTCTTCGACCTCGATCTCGTCGAGAACGGGAACGAAAAAGCCCTCGACGAGCATGTTTCTGGCTGCCCGCGGGTTGACACCCCGGGAGATCATGTAGAACAGGTCCTCCTGATCGATCTGGCCCACGGTCGCGGAGTGGCTCGCCTCGGTGTCGTGGTTGTTGATGATGAGTTTGGGGGAAGCGTCGGCCTCGCTTTCGTCGGAGAGCATGAGGGTGTTCTCGCGCTGGTAGGAGTTGGTGTCCCACGCTTCCGAGCCGACGTCCTGGACGCCCTCGTAGACCGAGCGGGCCGTGTCATCGAGCACACCACGGGCTACGAGGTCGGCGGTGGTGTGCTCGGCGCGGTGCCAGACCCGCGAGTTGACGTCGAAGTGCTGGTCGTTGTGGCCGAAAAACGCCCCGATGATTCGAGTTTCGGATCCCTCGCCGTCGAGCGTAGTTTCGACCTCGGATTTCGTGAGCCGCGATCCGAGGTTGCCCTCGATCCAGTTGATGGTCGCGTACTGGGACGTGCTACCGTGTTTGAGCGTGTAGTTGTAGGTCTCCTCGTCGAGGTCCTGTAGACTGCCGTACTGGACGTGGCTGTTTTCGCCGGTGCTGATCTCGACGATACCGCTGTAGTAGCGCTCGCCGTCGATGTCGTCGCCGGTCGACTGGCGTTCCAGGATCGTGACCGAACTTGACTGTTCGGTGACGACCAGCGTATAGTTGAACAGCGACTGGGATTGCATCGTCGTCCGAATGGTCACGTCCTCGGCGTCGACGTTGCGGGGGACGTAGATCACGGTCCCGGTATCGAACAGCGCCGTCGAGAGCGCGGTGAGGTAGTTCTCCCGGGGATCGACCTCGCTTCCGAAGTGTTCCCGGACGAGATCCTCGCGCTCGTCGAGCGCGTCGGCGAACGACAACACGTCGATCTCCTCGGGGCCGACCTGATCCTTCTCCTCGGCAGCGTTGAGGGGATCGATGAATCCCTCGAAATCGAGGTCGTAGAGGTTCGTCCAGTCGCGTCCCGGCGTCCGGATGACGTCGGGCATATCGAGATCGTCGAGCGCCGAAAGCGCGTCGAGGCGCGTTTCGAGCATCCACTCGGGCTCGTCGAGGCCCTCGGAGATCTCCCGGACCGTGTCCTCGGAGATGTCCGCGTGCTGGATCTCTGTGCTCATCCGAGGCTCCCCTCCATTTCGAGTTCGATGAGGCGGTTGAGTTCGACGGCGTACTCGATGGGGAGTTCCTCGGTGATGGGTTCGATGAACCCGCTGACGATCATCTGTTTTGCGTCGTCGTCGTCCAGACCACGCGACTGGAGATAGAAGACGTCTTCGTCGCCGATCTTGCCCACGGTGGCCTCGTGGGCGACGTCGACTTGCGACTCGTTGATCTCCATGTACGGCATTGTATCCGACACGCTCTCGTTGTCGAACATCAACGCGTCACACTCGACCGATGTACTGGAGTCTTCCGCGCCATCGGCGATGTGGACGAGTCCGCGGTAGTTCGTGCGGCCACCATCTTTCGAAATGCTCTTGGACTCGATAGTGGAGTTGGTATTGGGCGCGTTATGGTAGACTTTCGCGCCCGTGTCGATGTTTTGGCCCTCGCCCGCGAAGGCAATCGAGATGTGGTTCGCGCTCGCGCCGCGACCCTTGAGGATCGTACAGGGGTACAACATCGTCGCCTTCGAACCCATACTCCCGGAGACCCATTCCATGCGCCCGCCTTTCTCGGCGATGGCGCGTTTGGTGTTCAGATTG
>CAYOFZ010000201.1:0-3330 GCA_964403315.1 uncultured Halobacteriales archaeon
CTTCATCATGCCGTTCATCGTCCCGAAGTCGCCACAGCCGGGACACCAGGTCGGTCGTTTGTCGCTCTTGAAGTCGGTGAAGTGTGTTTGTGATTCAGAACTCATGCTGTTACCTCCGATTCGGCGGCGAACGCCCCCGTGATCTCCTCGCGCAGTTCGTCGGCGTCGAATCGGACGCCGTTGTACTTGTTGATGCGGTCGACCCGGGAAAGGGTATCGCGTTCGAGCAGGTCCGCGAACTGTCCGGTGGCGTTGCATTCGACGACGACGACGTTGTCGGCGGCTTCGACCGTTTCGGTGAGGTCGGGCCGCGGGAACAGATGGGGCACTGAGACGAAGTGTACATCGAAGTCGAGATCGGCCATCGCCTCGCGGATCGCGCCCTCGTTCGATCCCCACGAGAGCACGAGGTTGTCGGCGTCGGGATCGCCGAACTCCCGGTAGTCCCACCGTTCTTCGCGCTTTGCGGTCTCGATCTTGCGGTTTCGCTTATCGATCTGCTGGACGCGGATGTCGGTGTCCTCGGTCCGGCGGCCGAGTTCGTCGTGTTCGAGGCCGGTGGTCATGTGGGCGGCCTCGGCGGTTCCCGGAAACGCCCGGGGGCTGATCCCGTCGCCGGCGTCGTAGTGGGGCTGGAATCGACCCTGTTCGTCGAGATAGGGGTCGATCTCGTCTTCCTCGACGATCTTGCCCCGGTCGATCTCGACCTCGCTCATATCGAACTCTTCCGGCGGGAACGTCCGTTCGGTGATGGCGAGGGCCAGATCCGCGACGAGATAGACCGGTGTCTGGTATTTCTCCGCGAGATTGAACGCCTCGATGGTCCGGTGGAAACACTCCGCGACGGTCGTCGGCGCGACGACGATCCGGGGGATCTCGCCGTGGCCCCCGTACAGCAGGGTGGTGAGGTCACCTTGTTCCTGTTTGGTGGGCATCCCCGTCGAGGGACCCGACCGCATCACGTCACAGATGACAAGCGGCGTCTCGGTGGTGCCCACGAGCCCGAAGGTCTCGATCATCAGGTCGATCCCCGGTCCCGAGGTGGCGGTCATCGCCCGCGCGCCCGACCGGGCCGCACCGAGGGCCATGTTGACCGCCGCGAGTTCGTCCTCGGCTTGGACCACCCGCCCGCCGAAGTTCTCGATCCGGCCGGTCAGGTATTCCATCACGTCCGTCGCGGGCGTGATGGGATAGCCTGCGTAGAACCGACAGCCGGCGGCGATTGCACCCATGCCGATTGCCTCGTCACCGTTCAGGAGGACGTAGTCCGCATCGGTGGTTTCGAGGTCGTAGCCGTACTCATGGTCGTAGTTCTCTTGGACGTGCTCCTGTCCGAGGCGGGCGGCTTCCTTGTTGTTCTCGACGAGTTTCCGGCCCTTGTCGCCAAAGCGCTTTTCGAGGGCGCTGTCGAGGTAGTCGATGGGAAAAGAAGCGACCTCACAGGCCGCCCCGAGGGCGACGACGTTTTGCATGATCGCGCCGCCGGCGTCCTCGGCGAGGCTCTTGAGCGGTACGTCGAGACCGATGATTTCCTCGGGAACCTCGGCGTCCCAGGAGCGTTCGCCGTCGTAGATGACGACGCTATCCTCGCCGAGTTCGTCGGTGTTCTCGTCGATGGTGCGCTGGGTGAGCGCGACGAGGATGTCAAGGCGGTCGACGGTGCTGCGTACGGTATCGACCGACGTGCGGATCTTGTAGGCGGTGTAGCCCCCACGGATCCGCGAGGCGAAATCCTTGGAGGTGAAGACGTGCCGTCCAGCCCGTGAGAGTGCTTGGGCGAAGATCTTCCCCGTCGAGTCGATCCCATCGCCGGCTTCCCCGCCGATGGCCCAGTTCAAATCCTCAGGCATTGCCGAGAGGTAGCCCCACCCCGAGCAAAAAGCCTTCTGAAACGCTCAACAACGGTATCCACTACGACGACTTATCCGTGGGAAGGATGCCCGAAGAACGTGCTGGCGCGTTACTCCGCCGAGATCACGTCGTCGATCCGGGCGATCATCGTCGCGGACTCGGTCGCGCTCTCGACGGCTTCCCGCTTGACCGCGGCGGGATCGAACACGCCCTCCTCGAAGGGATCGCCGATCTCGCCGCTCTCGCCCACTGAGATGATGCCCGCACGGCCCGTCTCGTCGTGTTCGGTGCGCAACTCCACCAGCGCGTCGATGGCGTCCATACCGATGTTCCGAGCCAGCGTGCGGGGCAGTACTTCGACTGCATCGGCGTAGGCCTCGACGGCCAACTGTTTGCGTCCCTCGACGCCGGCGGCCTCGCTGCGGACCCGCTCGGCGATGGCGACCTCCGTCGCACCCGCCCCGGGGACGACGCCGCCGGATTCCAGCGCGGCGGTCACGACGTCGAGCGCATCCGAAATCGCGCGTTCGAGTTCGTCAACCACGTGCTCGGTACCGCCGCGAACGAACAGGGTGACGGTTTCGGCCTCCTCGCCGCCTTCGATGAACGCGAGTTCGTCGCCGCCGTAGGTCTCGACGCGGATCCCCTCGGCGTAGCCGAAGTCGTCGCTGTCGAGGTCTTCGAGGGTGCCGATCCGGCTCGCGCCGACCGCCCGGGCGATGGCACGCGCGTCCGAATCGCCGACGCTCTCGAAGGCGAGGATCCCCGCCTCGGCGAGCGCGCTGGCGACGCGGTCCGCAATGTCCTCGGTGACGAACGCGACGTCGACGCCGGCATCGGCCAGCGCCTCGGTGTAGCCCCGAAGCTCCTCCTCCTCGGCTTCGATGGCGGCGTTGAGTTGGTCGATGTCCTGGATGTTGTACTCGGCGTCGACGTTGGCCTCGCGCACGCCGAGTTCAACGTCGAGTACGGCGACGGTGGCGTTTTCGACTGATCCGGGCATGCCGTCATGAACGGGCTCCTCGTCGGCGATAACGCCGGAAACGAGTTCGGACGCGCTGGAGCTGCCGCCGACCTGTGTCTGGATCTGTACCTCGTCGCGCTCGATCCGGTCTTCGGTCTGGACGCGCCGGATCGTCTCGACGACGAGTTCCGCGAGCCGGTCGGCGCTGACATCGCCGGTGCCCTTGCCGGTCATGCTCGATTCCGCGACCGACCGCAGCCGGTCGTCGTCGGGTTCGCCTTCGAGGGTCGCGTCCTCGATGGCGTCCTGGGCGATGCGTGCGGCCTCGTGATAGCCCTCGACGACCGTCGTCGGATGGACGTCGTCCTCGAAGAGGTCCTCGGCCTGGGCGAGCAACTGACCCGCCAGCACCGCCGCCGTGGTCGTGCCGTCGCCCACTTCTTCTTCTTGGGTCTGGGCGACCTCGACGATCATCTGGGCCGCGGGGTGTTCGATGTCCATCTCGTCGAGGATGG
>CAYOFZ010000202.1:0-3287 GCA_964403315.1 uncultured Halobacteriales archaeon
AGGAGGACCGCATCGGCTACTCGATGGGGCTCGGCTACCCGCCGGACTGGGGCGAACACACCGCGAGCATCCGCCCGGGCGACGACACCGTGCTAGAAGAGAACATGACCTTCCACCTGATCCCGGGGATCTGGACCGACGAACTCGGCGTCGAGATCAGCGAGTCGTTTCGCGTGACCGAAACCGGCGCGGAACGGTTTTCGTCGTTTCCCCAGCAGGTCTTCTCCGTTTAGGGTGTTATCACGAGATTTTCGAGGTCTTCGATGGATCCCATCGCGTCGAGGCGTTCGACGTTTCCGGCGACGATGTCGGCCAGCCGATCCCAGTGTTTCGGGGTGTGGCCGCCGGTGTGGGGCGTGATGAGCACGTTTTCGAAACCCCACAGCGGATGGTCGGCGGGAAGCGGCTCGGGATCGGTCACGTCCAGGGCCGCCCCCCTGATACCGTTGGTTTGGATGGCCTCGACGAGCGCGGCGGTGTCGAGGATCGGCCCGCGGGCGACGTTGATCACGACCGCATCCGGCGGCAGGGTGGCGAACTCCGCCGCGCCGATCAGTCCTTCAGTCGTGTCGGTCAGCGGGCAGGCGACGACGAGGTAGTCGGTTCGCGCGAGCGCGTCGTGGATCGCATCCTCCTCGAAACCGACCACCTCGTCGGTCGATCCGCCCTTCTCGGGGGTGTAGCGCACGCCAATCGTGTCGACCTCGAACCCCTCCAGTCGCTGCGCCAGGGCCTCTCCAATGGAGCCGAGGCCGATGATCGTCACCGTCGAGTCGGTGAATTCGCCCGACTGGAAGTGTCGCCACTCCCGGCGCTGCTTGCGCCGCCAGCCCTCGTGGAGCCGCCGGGCGAACACGAGCATGTTTCCGAGCGCGCCCTCGGCGATCCCCGGCGCGTGGATCCCGCCGGCGTTGGTCACCGCCACGCCCCGTTCGGCGAGCGCGTCGGTCGGGAGATGTTCGGTCCCGGCGAAGGCACACGCGAACAGTTCGAGGTTCTCGGCGCGCGCGAGCAGGTCCTCGTCGATACGCACGCCCGTGACAACCCGCGCGTCCGCGACGAATTCGCGCTCCTCGCGCGGGGTTTTCGCGTGGCGAACGGCGTGGTCGGACAGGCGCTCGCGGAGTTTCGCCGCGTACGGTTCCGTCGATAGCCCTTCGGTCCCCTCCCGGAGGACGACGACGTCAGCAGGTTCGTCGGTCATCGGTACCAGTCCCCACTGTCCGCACCGACAAAATTCTTCGTATCCACCTTCAACGATTCCTGTGTATTTTAAGTGACTGGAGCACCGACACTGCATGAGAATGTCACAGTCAGTACGCGACCGGATGACTGACCTCAGGCGGCGTTTCCATCGGTATCCCGAACCCGCCTGGCGGGAGTTTCACACGACGAGCCTGTTGGTCGAGGAACTCGACGGGATCGGCCCGGACGAACTCGCGGTGGGTCGGGAGGCGATGGATCCCGGGGCACGCATGGCCGTGCCCGACGACGAGGAACTGACCCAGTGGTTCGAGCGGGCGCGCGAACGCGGGGTCCGCGAAGACGTTCTCGACGCAACCGAGGGTGGGCATACCGGCTGTGTGGCCGTCATCGAACGCGGCGAGGGGCCCTCGGTCGGACTGCGGGTCGACATCGACGGACTGTTGATCGGGGAGGCTGACGACGAAAGCCACCACCCCGTCCGCGAGGGGTTTCGCTCCGAACACGAAGGAATGATGCACGCCTGTGGACACGACGGCCACATGACCGTCGGTCTCGCGGTGCTCGAGGCCGTCCTAGAGAGTGACTTCGAGGGGCGTTTCACCGTGTTTTTCCAGCCCGCCGAGGAGGAGGGCGGCGGCGGCAACCCGATGGCGGCGGGACCCTACATGGACGACATCGAGTATCTGCTCGCGGTGCATCTCGGCCTCGATCACCCCACCGGCGAGGTCGTCGCCGGGATCGAAAAGCCGCTGGCGATGAGCCACCTCAACGCCGAATTCCGTGGACGGTCGGCCCACGCGGGGAAAGCACCCGAGGAAGGGAACAACGCGATCCAGGCGATGGCGGCAGGTGTGAGTAACGCCTACGCGATTCCGCGCCACGCCGAGGGTATGACCCGCGTGAACGTCGGTCGGGTCGAGGCCGGCACCGCGAGCAACGTGATCGCCGAGCGCGCGACCGTCGCCGCCGAGGTGCGCGGGGAGACGACCGCGCTCATGGAATCGATGAAGGACCGCTTCGAACGGACCGTCGAGTCGGCCGCCGCAATGCACGGCTGTGACGTCGATCTGACCGTCCACAGCGAGTCCCCGCGGGCCGACAGCGATCCCGAACTCCGCGAAATCGTCCACGGGGTCGCCGGCGACACGGCGGGTGTCACCGCGCCGGTTCGGAGTGCCGACTTCGGGGCCAGCGAGGACGCGACCCACCTCATGCGGGCGGTCCAGGAGCGGGGTGGCTATGCGACGTACGTCGTCGTCGGGACGGACCACCCCGACAGCCATCACACACCACGATTCGATATCGACGAGCGAAGTCTGGGGATCGCCGTGGATGTGCTCTCGGAGTCGATCCGACGGATCGCCGCCGAGCGACCTTAATCAGGGAGTTCCTCGATGTACTGGTCGCGCCGGGTCGCCGCATCGGTGGCTTGCTCTGCGAAGCGGTCCATCCGGTCCTTGATCTCCTCGCGGATCGGTGCGGCCGAGAACTCCTCGCTCTCCGCGAGCAGTCTGACGAATGCACGCAGTTCCTCGTCGGTGATCTCGTCGAACTGCCCTTGATCGAGTTTCTCGACGACTTCGTCGACGTCGATCCGGCCCACGGGATCGACGTTAAACGAGACGTTGACCATCCGATAATCGGAGCCGGCGAGTTCCTGTTCGCCCTTCGAGACCCCCCGGGCGAGCATGTGCTTGAACGGCGTCGAGTAGCCCATTGTGCCCAGATGAAGGAAGGCGAGGGTGTCGGTGATCCCCCGGGTATAGGCCTCGCCCTCGTCGTCCTCGGGGTCGAACACCGTTTCCCGGTCGCGCTCGTCGAGGTGCTCGAACAGGATCGTGAAATCCAGGATCGCGTTGCGAACCCGGCGTCGGATCCGGTTTCGTTTCTGTTTTTTCGAGTGTTCGGTGTAGTCGGTTTTCCGACCGAGCAAAAACTCCCTGTCGCTCGGCGTCAGAACGCCGCGGTCCCGGTCGGGGTCGAACGCCGGTTCGCTGTCGGAAGCGTCGTCGCCGTCAGTCATACACGGATTCTGTGTACCCTTGTCGAATAATCCTTGGGGCTGGTGCAAACCGGGAGGC
>CAYOFZ010000203.1:0-3271 GCA_964403315.1 uncultured Halobacteriales archaeon
GTGTTGTCGGCGCAGTTGACCAGCGACCCCTTCGAGAGCCCCTTCGTCACGTCGGCTTTCAGTGCCTCCATCACTCCTCACCTCCGGCGGATTGACGGCCCTCGGAGGCACCCTCGGTGACGTCGCTTGTCGGCTCTTCCTCCTCGCTGCCGGCGGCTGCCGTCGGATCGGGGATTTCGACCTCGGGTTCGTCTTCGGTCACCTCGACGAGGACGTGACTCTTGGTCTTCGAAAGCGGTCGTGTTTCTGCGATCTTCACGCGGTCGCCGACCGAGACGTGATCGAGCACGCCCGGCACGTGTGCCGGGATGCGCGACCGACGCTTCATGTGCCGATCGTATTTCGGCACGAACACGTCGTATTCTCGTTCGACGACCACGGTCTTGTCCATGTCCGCGCTGGCGACGATCCCGTCGAGGATCTGGCCTCGAACGGACAGATCGCCGTAGAACGGACACTTCTCGTAGTCGTACGTGTCCGGATCGTCCGGTTGTGGTGGTTGGTCTACGTCTAATCCTATTGCCATACTGATTCACCTGTGGTTTCGCTGCGTCGGGCGGGTCGTGAGAGCAATCTGTCCCCATCCACCGTAACGTGGGCCGCCGAATCGCCGGCGCGTTCGCGATCCGGGTCATCGTCGGTCCCGACCCCCTCGCGGGCGGTCGCGGCTTCATCTGTGAGGTCGAACTCGAACGTCGTGCCCGATTTGGGTACCTGTCGCACCCGATCATCCCCCGAACCACGGATCGATAGCGTGTTGGTCGTCTCGCGGACCACCTGGCCCGCTATGCCGACGTAGTCGTCGCTTTCGGCATCGACGACCCGCACGCGCAGGTCGTTGAGTTCGTGTCGTGGGAGGGTCTCGGGTGTGAGTGGCATCGTGTTATCGTTCTTCCGTTTCGAGGTCGCCCTCGTCCTCGCGGGCGGTGCCCGCTCGGTCTTTCGATGTCTCAGACATCGCCCTCTTCGCGCTGGATCGTCTTCACTCGGGCGATGGTCCGGCGGAGTTCGCCGATTCGCCCGGGGTCTTCCGGTGCGCCGCCGGCGGCCTGGACGGCCTTCATGTTGAGGAGTTCGGTTTCGAGTTCCCCGAGTTGGTCCTCGCGTTCGGCGGGCGTCATGTCGCGGATCTCCTCGGTGTGCAGGATCGCCATCACTCCTCACCTCCCTGCTCTTCTCCTTCGTTTTCTTCTTCCATCTCGGCGACTAGCTCCTCGGCTTCGGATTCGACCTCCTCGTCGAGTTCCTCCGCTTCCTGGGATTCGCCGTCGGCGACCTCTTCGGCGACTTCCTCGACGACTTCCTCGTCGGTCGTGCCGGTTTCCTCGACGAGCTCCTCGTCGCTGGCTTCCTGGGGCTCCTCGATGAATTCCTCTTCGACGCCCGTGTCGGTCGTCTGTTCGGGCATCTCCGCGGCCCCCCGTTCGGCGGCGTCGCTGTCTTCGGCGACACCCCGACCCTCGACGGTTTCGTCGTCGACTTCCTCGTCTACTTCGTCGAGGATCTCCTCGACGCCCTCGTCGGTGTCGGCGGTATCGGCGATCAGGTCCTCGACATCGGCGTCGTCCTCGATGCGGAAGTCGTCGGGCAACTGCGCGCCCGGCGGGATGATCTTGACGTTGACGCCGATGGTACCGAGTTTCATCACCGCGGTACCTTGCCCGGAATCGACGACGTCCTCGGCGGGTTCGCCGTTGTGTTTGATATACCCGCGGTTGAACTTCTCGACACGCGAGCGTGCGCCGGTGACTTTCCCGGCCAGCACGATCTCCGCGCCGAGCGCGCCTGATTCCATGATCCGGTCGATGGTGGTGTGGCCGGCCTTCCGGAAGTACCAGCCCCGTTCAAGGGCGTTGCCAAGCCGGTCGGCGACGATTTGTGCGTTGAGATCGGGTTCGTCGACCTCCTGAACGTCGATCTGGGGATCGTCGAGGTCGAACCGCTCGCCGAGTTCCTGGGTGATCTTGCGGATGTTCTTGCCGCCCTTGCCGATCACCATCCCCGGTTTCTCGGCTCTGAGCACGATCTGGGTGCCCATCGGGGTCTTTGCGATCTCCATGCCGCCGTAGCCCGCACGCTCCAACTCGGTGGCGAAGAATTCGTCGATCTGGGAGCGTTGCAGCCCGTTTTCGATGAACTCGTGTTCGTCAGCCATTATTCTGCCTCCTCGCGTTGTTCGAGGATCAGTTCGACGTCTACCTGTGGGGAGTTCCACTCGGTCGCCCGCCCCATCGCGCGGGGCTTTCGCCCCTGGGACTCGCCGACCTTATGGGCGGCGACGTGGGCGATCCCCATCGATTCACCGTCGAAACCCTGGTGGTCGGCGTTGTTCATACCATTTTCCAGCAGGTCGAGAAACGCCTCGCTGACCTTCTCGGGGTATCGGCCGGCGTCCCAGCCCTCGATGTCGTTGCGGTGGCCGACGTCGCTGTTGTGTCGTTTGAACGGCACCGACTGCTCCTCATCGATCACGCTGTCGAGGTAGGCAACGGCCTCGCCGGCGGTCATGCCCTTGAGTTCGCGGGCGACCTCTTTGCTGTCCTTGAAACTCATGTGGCGCTCCCGGAGCATCGCTTTCGCCGTCGTGTCCGGGTCCGCGTCCACGCTGTAGCTGATTCCCATCCTATCACCTCACTTGAGTGGTACGAACTTCGACGACCGGGTCGCGCCGATGCCGGCCTGGCCGTGCTCGACCTTGCCCCGGGTCTGCTGGAACTCGCCGAGGTAGTGCCCGAGCATCTCGGGCTCGACCTCGACGCGCTCGAACTCCTGGCCGTCGTGGACGGCGAACGTGAGGTTCACCATCTCGGGCAGGATCGGCATGTCGCGCAGGTGCGTGCGCAGCGGCGACTGGGCCGTTCCCTCGGGCTCGGCCTCGCGGGCGTCCTCGAGGAGCTTCTGCTTCTCGGGGGAGAGCCCGCGCTCGATACTTCGCCGCTGTCGTGCGGGGAGCAGTTCCGCGACCTCCTCGACGCTCATGTCCTGCAACTCGTCTAACGTGTGGCCACGGTAGGTGAACTCGCCCTCGTGGCCGATCTGGTAGTCCGAACTCATTCGTTACCACCGCGGCCTGTGCGCCGCGAGGAGATGTCGCCCACCTTCCGTCCCGGCGGGGTGTCCCGCGAGACGGACTTGGGCTTGCCGGGGTGCTGGCGGCCGCCGCCACCGAAGGGGTGGTCGACGGCGTTCATCGCGACGCCGCGCACGCGGGGCCACTTGGTCCCGCGCGACTTCATCTTGTGATACTTGTTGCCGGCCTTGACCATCGGCT
>CAYOFZ010000204.1:0-3267 GCA_964403315.1 uncultured Halobacteriales archaeon
GCCCTTGATCGCGTCGTAGTAGTCGTTGGCGAAGTTCGTCCCGATCTGGATGAGCACCGCGCCGACCAGCGCCGCAAGCGCGGGCAGGGGGGCGAAGACTCCGGTGCTGATGGCGAGACCGACGCCGACGATCACCGGGGATGCGGCCGCCGGAAGCGTCTGTGGCCGGGCGGCCATCAGCCACGCCTTCCGTCGGGAGACCTCAACCGTACTCATTCGTTCAGATGATGGGAACGACGGCGCATAGCGCCTGTGGTTTCTCCTCCGAGGAAAGAGCTTTGCTACTCCATAAATAACGATTATGTATGAGATATACGCTCTCGGATGTGCGGTCCTCGCCGGTCGCGCTGGCGATCTTCGCACTCGGCGTGGCGGCGTTTCTGTTCGCCGTCCTGCTGGGGGATCCGGGATCCTACGGCGCTCCGGTAGGAACCCCGAGATGGTGGCTCGGACTCGGGTTCGCGGGATTCGCCATCGTTCTCAGTGTTCGTTCGTGGCTATGGTCGGAGTAGCGTAGTAGTGGTTTAATAGTGCCACGGGTACTTCGAGAAGTCGGGTTCGCGCCCCTCCAGGAAGGCGTCCCGGCCCTCCTGAGCCTCGTCAGTCATATAGCCGAGTCGCGTGGCCTCGCCGGCGAACACCTGCTGGCCGACCATACCGTCGTCGATGGCGTTGAACCCGAACTTGAGCATACGGATCGCCGTGGGGCTTTTCGAGGTGATCCGGTCGGCCCAATCGAGGGCCTCGGTTTCGAGATCCTCGTGGGGGACCACTTCGTTGACCATGCCCATCTCCTCGGCCTCCTCGGCGTCGTAGGTCTTACCCAAAAAGAAGACCTCGCGGGCCTTCTTCTGGCCGACCTGCCGGGCGAGATACGCTGAGCCGAAGCCGGCGTCGAAACTCGCCACATCGGGGTCGGTCTGGAGGAATTTGGCGTGGTCCTCGCTTGCGAGGGTCAGATCACAGATCACGTGCAGCGAGTGGCCGCCCCCGACCGCCCAGCCCGGCACCACGGCGACGACGGGTTTGGGCATGAATCGGATCAGGCGCTGGACTTCGAGGATGTGCAACCGGCCCACGCCGGGGTCGTCATCCTCGTCGCCGTATTCGTACCCCGAACCGCCCCGCACCGACTGGTCGCCGCCCGAGCAGAACGCCCAGCCGCCGTCCTCGGACGAGGGGCCGTTGCCGGTGAGCAACACACAGCCAACGTCGGTCTGCTTGCGGGCGTGATCCAGCGCCGCGTAGAGTTCGTCCACCGTTCGGGGTCGGAAGGCATTGCGGAGTTCGGGCCGGTCGAAGGCGATCCGCACCGCGCCGATCTCGCGCGCGCGGTGATAGGTGAGGTCCGCGAAGTCGAACTCGGAGACGGGCTCCCAGTGGTCGGCGTCGAAGAGATCCGAAACCATGCGCCTCGATAGGGAAGCCGTCCCAAAAAGGTTCGTTCATCCGAGTATCTCACCGACCCGCTCGTGAATCGCCTCGCGTCTGCGATGGCTCTCCTCGCCGTCGACGACCACCTCGATCACCTGAGTACCCTCGCTTTCGAGGGAGGCCTCGTAGGCATCGGTGAATCCCGAAAGCGAATCGGTACGGACGAAATCGAACCCGTAGATCTCGCCGGTCGGCGCGAAATCCAGTCCGTGAGGCGTTTTGAACTGTTCGGTAAACGGTGGGTCGAACTCTTCGATGGGGAGCATATGGAAAATGCCGCCGCCGTCGTTGTTGATAACGATGACCGTTGCCTCGATTCCAAGCCGACCGATAGCCAGCAGACCGTTCATGTCGTGGTAGTACGCGAGATCGCCCGTGACGAGCACGAGCGGGTCGTCGGTCGCCGATCCCGCGCCCAGCGCGGTCGAAGTGATCCCGTCGATCCCACTCGCGCCGCGGTTTCCCAGTACCGTGAGATCACCCTCCCGAGGTCGGGCGAAGCGGTCGGCGTCCCGTATCGGCATCGAATTCGAGACGAAGACCGTCGCGGGATCGGGCGCGCCTGCGAAGACGCGGTCGAGGATCGCTCCCTCGAACAGCGCGTTGGTTTCCTCGTCGATCAGCTCCCAGTAGCGGGCTTCGGCGCGCTCGAACCCCTCGCGCCAGTTGGAGTCGACCGGTCGAGTGTCGATGTCCGCGGCCAGTGCGTCGGCAAGTTCTCCCTCGTTGGCGACGACGAGATCGGTCGCGGTGAAGGTCGCCTCGCGCCACTCGCCCGCGGGATCGACCAGGATCTGGCGCGCGTCGGCGTTCCGGAGGTACTGGCGAAGGACCTTCGATGTGGGTGAGGCCCCGAAGCGGATCACGAGATCGGGATCGGGTGGGTCGACCGCACCGAGCCACGAATCGTAGCCACCGATCACGGTCGCTCCCGCGTCGGAGCCGTATCGCACCCCCGACAGCGGGTCCGCGAGGATCGGAAACCCCGTGGCCGTCCCGAGGTCTCGGATCGCGCCCGCGTCGAGGCGGTCGGCAGGGCCGGCGACGATCACCTCCCGGTCCGCACTGTGAACGGATTCGACGAGGCAGTCGCGGTCTGTCGCATCAAGCGTTGGCCTGCCTTGCGCCGCTGCGACGAACGGTCCCTCGCGGCCATTGGCGGCCAATGGAAACCGATCCGCGAAGTCGTCGGGCACGTCGCCTTCGACTTCGACGGGTTCGAGCGGTTTCTCGAACGGGACGTTCAGGTGGACCGGGCCAGCGGGGACGCCAGTACTCTCCGCGACTGCCCGGGCAACGGTCGTGCGAAGCGAGCGGAGCCTGCGGTCGTCCGGTGTGGGTTCGGGGAGTTCGCGGTATCGACGGACGGCATCGCCGTAGAGGTCGGTCTGATCGACCGTCTGATTCGCGCCGCTGTCGCGCAGTTCGGGCGGACGATCCGCGGTCAAAAGTACCATCGGTACCCGGAACTGGTTGGCCTCGATCACGGCAGAGTGGAAGTTCGCCGCCGCCGTACCGGAAGTACAGACCAGCGGCGTCGGGTTCCCGGTTCGCTTCGCGCGTCCGAGCGCGTAGAAGGCCGCCGAGCGCTCGTCGAGATGCGAGTGGACGGTGACGCCGTCGTGGGCGGCGAAAGCGACGGTCAGCGGTGTCGAGCGACTGCCCGGCGCGATACAGACGTCGGTGATACCGCTTTTGACGAGTTCGTCGACGATGATCCGACCCCATAGTGTGTTGCGGTTGGGAGCAGTCATCCTTCGAGCGCGTCGAGGATCGGCCGGTATTTGAGCTGGACCTCCTCCCACTCCTCGTCGGGATCGCTGTCGGCGACGA
>CAYOFZ010000205.1:0-3198 GCA_964403315.1 uncultured Halobacteriales archaeon
ACGACGCCCATCTCGACCTCCTCCAGCTCCAGGACGCCCTCCGGGAGGCCGGCGTCAACGAGATCACGACGGTCCTTCCGTACATGGGGTATGCCCGCCAGGACGAGGCGTTCGAGGCGGGCCATCCCGTCTCGGCGCGCGCGGTCGCCCGCGCGGTGAGTACGGGTACCGACCGCGTGCTCACCGTCTGTCCGCACGAGGAGGCGATCACGGGGTTTTTCGACGTTCCCGCCGAAGCGGTCGGGGCCGCCGACCGGCTGGCCGAACCCCTTCCTGATCTCGCCGATCCCGTGTTCCTCTCGCCCGACGAGGGGGCGATAGACCTCGCGGAAACCGTCCGGGGCGCCCACGGCGAAGGGACGGTCGATTACTTCGAGAAGACCCGCCGCTCGGGCAGCGAGGTCGAGATCGCGCCGAGCGACACCGATGTTTCGGGTCGGGACGTGGTCGTCGTCGACGACATCGTCGCCACGGGATCGACCATGAGCGAGGCCATCGACGTTCTGGAGGGGCCCGCCCGGGTGTTTGTCGCCTGCGTCCACCCGGTGTTCGTCGGCAACGCCCGGACGAAACTCGCGCGCGCGGGCGTCGAGGCGGTCTACGGTACCGACACCATCGAGCGCGCCGAAAGCGCGGTCAGCGTCGCGCCCGCCATCGCCGACGCGCTCGAATAACGAATATATTGAATTTCACAGGAATTATATCCCTTTGACTCGAGTATCGGATATAGATATCAATGAACGGGCGAAAGAGGAATGGACGACACGGACCGACGGTTTCGAGCGAATAGCGACCACGCTGGAACGAACGCGCGAACCGAAATCCGCGTCGGAGATCGCGGATCAGGCGCTGGTCAGCGAGAAAACGGCTCGGAAACACCTCGACCGGCTAGTCGATCTGGGTCGCGGGAGTGCCGTTCAGGACGGTCGGACAACACGGTATCGGCGGGATCCCGACACCTACATCACGGCTCGAATCAACGAACTCCGCCGCGACCATTCCCGTGAAGAGTTGATCGACGGCCTCCAGCGGATACGGGACGACATCGATACGTTCCGGAGGAGACACGGCGTCGATTCCGCCGAAGAACTGTCCGTCCGGCTCGAACCGGGAGCCGACGAGGGATGGATAGATCTCTCGGAGTGGCGGACGAAAGAACGCCGTCTCGCGCTCGTACAGGTGGCGATCTCGTTCGACCGGGCCGCAGACAGCGTCGAGGCATGAGCGTCCGTGGCGAACTCTCGGATGCCTTCGGACCGATCGATTCGGCGGCACTATCACACCTCCGGACGCTGTTCGAGGAAACCGAGCCGCTCGTCGAGGAAACCGAGTTCGACAATCCGCTTGCGCCGACCTGCTTACACGTCCGGCTCGTCGACGGGTTTTCCTCACCCGGCCGGTTCGACGTTCACTTTAGCGAATACGACTACTACTCCGTTCACTACACCGAACCTACCCTCGATTGTCGGTTCGATTTCCATCCGAACCCCCACTCGTCCGAGAAGCACTTCCATCCGCCATCGGATGCACCCTCCCGGTCGGCGGTTCCGTCATGCATCGAAGTCGAACGAGCCGAACTCGTCGGTCTTGCTGTCGTTCAGTGCTGGCGGCGTGCGTTCGATCAAGACGACCCTGCACTACTCAACAAAGCGAGTAATCCGCCCTGATCGCTCACGCCGACGTGCTACGCTGAGGCTTCCGCGAGCGGTTCGATGGCGATCTCCACCTCGACGCCCTCGACGTTCCACTCGCGGCGGTGGCCGTCCTCGACGGTCCCGAGTTCCTCGGCGCGGACCTCCTCGGCGATGAGGGGCTCGTACTCGCGGGCCAGCTGGGCCACTCGGTCGTCGGCAATGTCGAGATCGACCCGGATCGACGCGTCGATGTCGAGATCGAGGTCCTTTCGCATCTCCTGGATCCGCCGGATCACCTCGCGGGCGTACCCCTCGCTTTCGATGTCCTCGGTGAGGGCGGTGTCGACGTAAACGACGCCGTACTCCTCGCCACCCGATTCGATTCGCGCCCCCGAAACGTCCTCGGGAGCGCGTTCGACGAACTCGACCATCTCCTCCGTTAGCTCGACCGGTTCGTCGAATCGCTCCGAAACGGCGGTTTCGAGCGCCGAAAGCGACGGTTTCTCGATCCGTGCGTCGTTGAGCGCCGCCATCACGTCACCGGCCCGGTCGCCGAACGCGGGGCCGAGCACGCTCATGTCGGCCTCGGCGCTGTAGGCGAGTTCCTCCCAGCGGTCCCCGGGAGCGACCACCTCCACACTACGGGTGTTGAGCCGCTCGGCGACCAGCTCGCGCTGGCGCTCGACGGCCTCGGCGAGGCGGTCGTCGCCGGCGGCGACCACGACCCGGGTGACGGGCCAGCGAAGTTTGCGTTCGGCCTGCTGGCGGGCGTTCGATCCCGCTTCCTCGACCGCGCGCACGAGGGCGATGTCCGTTTCGAGTCGCTCGTCGACCCACCGCTCGTCGACCGCGGGCCACTCCAGCATGTGGACGGTGTCGGGGTCGTCTTCGTCGGTGAGCGTGCCATGGATCTCCTCGGTGATGAACGGAGCGTAGGGGGCGAGCAACGCGACAGTTTCGGTGAGGACGTGATACAGCGTGGCGTAGGCCGCTGACTTCGAGGCGCTATCCTCCTCTTCCCACATGCGCTCGCGGACGACCTGAATGTAGAACCGGGAGACGTCCTCGACGATGAACTCCATGAGCGCGTCGAGGGCCTGATCCTGGCGGAATTCGTCCCAGCGGGCGCTCATCTCGGCGATCACGCTCTGGAGGCGCGCAAGGATCCACTCGTCTTCGAGTTCGAGGTCGTTTTCGACCGCCGCCAGGTCGGTCTCGTCGGGATCGAACCCGTCCATGCGCATGTACGGCAGCGGGAACCGGAACACGTTCCAGAGGATGTTCAGGTTTCGTTCCATCGTCTCCATCTCGTCCCAGGAAAACCGCAGGTCCTCGCCCTGTGGGTTGGCCGACAGCAGGAACAGCCGCATCGCGTCCGCGCCGTGGGTGTCGATGGCCTCGTGAGGCCGGACGACGTTGCCGACGGATTTCGACATCTTGCGGCCCTCGTTGTCGTTGGCGAAGCCATGCATCAACACCTCCTCGTAGGGGATCTCGCCGACGGCGGCGGTGCCCATGCCGAGTTGCGACCAGAACCACCCGCGGGTCTGGTCGTGGGCTTCCA
>CAYOFZ010000206.1:0-3031 GCA_964403315.1 uncultured Halobacteriales archaeon
CTTTGTTGCGGTGATCGAAGCGCTCCTGATTTTTGGTGATGTCTTCCGAACTCATGTTCGTATCTCGGGTAGGGGTTGAGTGCGTAAGAACCTGTGCCCGCAACCCCGATATCGAAACCGATTCTGGTTACTATCGTTGCGTTCAGGTAATCGATCCTCCCGTCTACTCGCCGTTCGCGTCCGGAAAATCCAACTCCTCCGCCAATCATCGGTTTCGTGATCCTCGGAAACGTTCTGTTAGATGGGTAGCACCTACCAGCTGGCTTCCTCGATAGGGCCGAGCACAAGAACGATGCCGGTCGGTATCGTATCGACGGCCGTGTCAGTATTCATCGCCGCAACCGATCCCTAACGATGCCCGCACGCGCGCTCTGCTTTCGTGGCCCCGAGGACATCGCCGTCGTCGAGGAGCCGATCCCCGAACCCGATCCCGGCGAGGCCCTCGTCGAAACCGAGTACTCGGCGATCAGTCCCGGGACGGAATTACTGCTGTACTCCGGGATGGCTCCGGGCGACCTGCCCGCCGACGAGACCATTTCGGCGCTCGATGGCGATCTCGACTACCCGCTGCGGTATGGCTACGCCGCCGTCGGCCGCGTCGCGGCGGTCGGGGACGCGGTTGCGGACTCTTGGCTCGACCGCCGGGTGTTCGCCTTCCACCCCCATTCGAGTCACTTCCGTTTGCCCCCGGCGGAGCTTCACCCCGTTCCCGAGGGCTGTTCGCCCGCCGAAGCGACCCTGCTGCCCAACGTCGAGGCCGCCGTCAACTTCTGTATGGATGCCCAGCCGGTCGTCGGCGAACGCGCGGTCGTGTTTGGCCAGGGCGTGCTCGGTCTGCTCACGACCGCGCTGCTCGCGCAGTTCCCGCTTGCGGGACTGTACACGGCCGATCACCACTCGCTGCGCCGCGAGCGATCCCGGACACACGGGGCCGACGCGACGTTTGCGCCCGACGAAAGCGACGCGCTGGCCGATGCTATCGGCGAGGGCGGCGCGGATCTCGCCGTCGAACTCTCGGGCAACCCCGCGGCGCTCGACACGGCAATCGGGGTCACGGGATACGACGGCCGGATCGTCATCGGCTCGTGGTACGGCACCAAGACTACGGATCTCGATCTCGGCGGGCGATTCCACCGGAGCCGGATCTCGCTCGAAAGCAGTCAAGTGAGTACCATCGATCCCACGTATCGGGGTCGGTGGAACAAGGATCGACGGCTGTCGCTCGCGTGGGAGCGTCTCACCGAACTCGACGCCGACGCGCTCGTCACCCACCGGATCCCTATCGGCGACGCTCCCGAGGCCTACCGCCTGCTCGACGAGCATCCCGACGAGGCGATCGGAGTCGTGTTCTCGTACGGGTAGGTTTAGGGGGCAACCGTCTCTTGATCCGTCCCATCATGACCGACTTCCAGCGCTACCTGCACGCGAAACGCACCGTCGATGACCGCGCGCTTGACCGCCGGGTGCTCGGTCGCCTGCGCGAACGACTGGCCGGCCGCGAGGGACTTCGCGTCCTCGAAGTCGGCGCGGGCGTCGGCACGATGCCTACCCGACTGCTCGACCAGGGAGTGCTCCCCAACCGGGGCCAGTACACCGCCATCGACCGCCGAGCCGAAAACGTCGCCGCCGCCCGCGAGTACCTCCGGGAGTGGGGGTTCGACGAGGAGCTGTGCCACGACGGGTGGTCGGTCGATCCCGTCGCCGGAGACGCCTTCGATCTCGATGGCGAGTGGGACCTGCTGATCGGGCAGGCATTTCTGGATCTGGTCGATCCCGAGCGGGCACTCGAACGACTGTTCGATCTGCTCGCGCCCGGCGGGCTGTGGTATTTCCCGATCACCTTCGACGGTGGTACGATCTTCGAGCCCGAACACGACCTCGACGACCGGATCGTCGAACTGTACCACCGCCGGATGGACGACTGTCGCCACGACGCATGCCCGGGCGATCACAGCACCACTGGCCGGCGGCTGTTCACCCGCGTGCCCGAAGCGGGCGGGGAGATCCTCGCCGCCGGGAGTTCCGACTGGGTCGTCCACCCGCCGTATCCGGGAGACGAGGCGTACTTCCTCCATTGCATTATCGACACGATTCAAGGGGCGCTCGCGGACCATCCCGACTTCGATGGTGAGTTCGAGCGGTGGGTCGAAACCCGACACGCCCAAATCGACCGTGGGGAACTGACCTACATCGCCCACCAGATCGACATCTTCGGGCGAATCTGACGCCAGTGGAAGGTCGGCGATAGGGACACGAACGGTTAGCTGTCTTCGAGCGTCCAGACATCGATCTCGTCGCCGGTTTCGGCGTCGCGTTCGGCGATGGCGTCGAACACGCCCTCCAGTAATTCGCGTGCGTTCCGGATTTCGATGGTGAGGTCTGCCCCGTCGAGCTGGCCCAGAGCGAGCTGTGCGCCGGTTCCCCGGGCGAGGGCGTCGTCGCCGGTCGCACCGCCCTCGGGGTCGATGGCCCGTAGTCGGGCGATCCCGTCGCTGTCGCGGGCAGCGACGAGCGCCTCGGCTCCCGTCTCGGCGGCGATCTCGCTTGCGAGTCGCTCCAGGGCGGAAATTCGAACGGCAGTTTGGCGGGTTCGAAGCTGGCGGATCTCGTCGTCGAGCCGGCGGCTGAATTCCTGGATCGCACTCGGCTCGCCCGTCACGGCCGCGCCGGCGTCGTCGTAGTCGAACAGCTTTTCGAGATGCTCGGTCCTGACGGCCCCGCCGGCGGTCGCGCGGCGGTCGGCGGTGAGCGCGATGCCGTCCGCGAGCCTGATCCCCGCGATAGTGCCCATGCTTCACCCCACGAGAGGTAATTACAAGAACGTTGGTTCGCGCTCGGTACGGGGCCGGTTTTGCGGTGCGGTGGCCGGCGCTCGCGCGGTCGCCACTTCCAGCGACCGCGCGAGCGGGCGGGGAAGGGCAGGCGTCCTCAGCGAGCGATTCGGGTCCGAATCGCTCGCCCTGCGGTCCTGGCGGTCCTCAAAAATCGAAGATTTTTGGGCTGTGAAAAACGCCTTTGGCGTTTTTCAGCA
>CAYOFZ010000207.1:0-3013 GCA_964403315.1 uncultured Halobacteriales archaeon
CGACGGTGAGCGGGTCGATCCCGTAGGGACCGCCGGGCTGATAGCTCCATGGGTCCCCGGGTTCCTGGGTTCCGGTTGTTGCCTGGTCGTCAATGGTTTCGCGCCGTTTATCCAAGTAGTCCGGGTCGAGCAGGCCCTGCCACGGCGCGTCGACGAACTGCTTGTCGCCCATGTATTCGCCCCGATCCGCGTACGCCAGCTTGAAAACCTCGGCCAGGCGGTGGTACGTCTCGACCGACTTCCGGCCGTACTGGCCCAGATCGAACGGTTCGAGCAGTTCGAGGATCTGGGCGATGGTCAGCCCGCCCGAACTCGGCAGCGGCTGGGTCCGCACCACGACATCGCCATACTCGCCGTATTCCGGCGTGTCGATGGTGACGTTGTACGCCCCCAGGTCCTCGGTGGTCATACTGCCGCCGTGTTCCTGAACGATCCCGGCGGTCGCTTCGGCGATCTCGCCCTTGTAGAACGCCTCGACGCCATCATCGGCGATGGTCTCGAAGGTTTCAGCGAGGTCCGGCTGGGTCAGCGTCTCACCCTTTTCGAGGGGATCGCCGCCCGGCGCGAACACCGCCCGGGCGGCGTCGTTGAGTTTCCCCTTCTCGGCCTCGATGGTCGCGGCGAGGTACTCATCGACCGGCGCTCCCTCGGCAAGGTCGATCGCCGGTCCGATGAGGTCGTCGATGTAGCGCGTCCCGAAGCGTTTCAGGGCGATGTCACAGGCCTTGAGGGTGCCGGGAACGCCCACTGCCTGGCCGAGCGTGATCCGCTCATCGAAGGGGATGGGTTCGCCGTCTTCGAGGAACATGTCCGGCGTCGTACCGAAGGGGGCGCGTTCGCGGTTGTCGATGGAGTAGAGTTCGTCCTCGCCGGCGTTGTAGACGAGCATGAACCCGCCGCCGCCGATGCCGGAGCTGTGGGGCTGGACGGCGTTGAGCGCGAACTGGACCGCGACCGCCGCATCGACCGCGTTGCCCCCGTCCCGGAGCACGGCCGCGCCGATCTCGCTCGCCCGCGGGTGGGTCGAGGAGACCATTCCCTCCGTACTGGTGGCGGTATCGACCCGGTCCGCAGCGCTCGCCGTCCCCTCGTCGGCAACCGCCCGCCCGGACGCCGTCCCGAACGCGCTCGCGCCCAAGGCGGCGGCCGACCCCTTCAGGAACGTCCGCCGGTCGGTCCCCGCTCCGCGTTCGTCCGCCGTGCCCCCGTCGTGATCCGGTTTCGACTCGGTCCCGTCTTCCGTGTCTTTAGTGCCATGAGATGGCATGGCACTCCGGTGGTAGGGTACTCTATTAAAATTATCGTCGTAATAACAACTTTTCGATCTGTATATACTGTAATAATAATACAAACGAATGATGTATATTTGACCATTCGGTTCTAATACCTTATTTAGTATAACAATAGATAATTTTATTATACAGTCCATTAACTGATTATGATGTCTATGGAACTAAATAGACGGGATGCGCTGAAAGCGCTCGGTGGAATGGTGGCGTTGGGTGGCCTCGGAGGAGGCTCCGTTACGGCGACGAAAACGGATGGCAAAGCGGTCGCGTTGGAGTACCTCGCAAACGACGATATCCTCGACAACGAGGAGTTGCGGACGATCCTACGACGGTTTGAAAAACGGAACCCGGATCGGGTGTCGGTAACGACGATCGGTACGAGCAATCAGGGACGGCCGATCTGTTCGGCGGCGGTCGGCAACGGGGACACCGACGTGATGGCGATAGCCCAGCAACACGGCGACGAGTATATCACCCCGGAGGGTATGCTCGCCGCGCTCAAATTCCTCACAAGCGACGACGATAGGGCCGAAAGCCTACTGAACGAGGTGACGGTGCATCTCGTGCCGCGGGTCAATCCCGACGGGTTCGTCGCGCGCCAGCGGTACAACGTCGATACGGACGCGCCGGAACGCGGCGAATCAGCTGGCATTTTCGGCGCTGACGCGGGACTGTTCACGGCTCCCGAAGCGGGGATCGGCTGGGATATCAACCGATATCACTGGTTCGACTGGAGCGAGAGCAATCTCTATCAGGCGTCTCCCGACGAATATCCCGAAAACCCCGTCCCCGAAGCACGGGCCATCGATGATCTGATCGAGGAGGTCGATCCACACTGGATCATCGACTTCCATCGCCAGGGCGAGTACGTCGTCGATCCGGACGCGACGTTCGATCCCGAGAACCCTGAGGCCGAATCCGAGGAAGAATACCCCCCGGATCCGGACGATACCGGTGCCGGAACGATCGTCACCGGATCGCTCTTCTGGCCGATCAACGAGGGCGTCTCCGAAAACGTACAGGACCTCTCGAAACAGGTCGTCTCGACGATCTACGACGAGTTGACTGAGTTCGATCAGGCTACCTACAGTCGATATCCCGGCGGGACGTACGCCGGTATCGCCCGGAACGCCTTCGGATTGAGCGGCAGGGGTAGCGTCCTCTTCGAGCTCAGCGCAGGAACGCTCGGTGATCGGGAGTTCCGGATCCGACAGGTGTTCGAGGGGCTAGTAGCGGCCGTCGAGGCCACGGCCGACGACTCCCTCTACGAGGTCGACCCTGACAACGTAGAAGAACTCCCCGAGCGGGAGAGCAACTCCTTCACGGTCGAGGGCGAAAGCCGAGCACGGCGGGGGAGGGGAGTCTCACCCGAATAGGAGGGCGTCGGTAATACTCGGCTCACACTGAGAAACCCCCATCGGCTCCGCCGGCGGCGAGTTCGTCTTCGATCACATCCTGATGGCATACTACTATGGGAACGCGGACCGTGAGCAGCGCCATGGGAAACATCGACGTCGCCATCGGTATCGATGTGGACTGCGTGGCGGGCTGGCTCGGTACCTACAGCGCCCACGACTCGCCCGCCGACCTCTCGCGGGGGCTGCTCGCGGGTCACGAAGGCATTCCGAGGATGCTCCAGGTATTCGAGAACGCCGGGATCGATACCAGTTGGTACGTCCCCGGCCACACCATCGAGACCTTCGAGGAGGAGGTCGGACGGGTAG
>CAYOFZ010000208.1:0-2989 GCA_964403315.1 uncultured Halobacteriales archaeon
TTGCTGTGGAATCGGTAGGTCCGCTATGCCAACGGACCAGCAATCGGGATGGCGGCGACGGGATCTACTCGCCACGCTCGGGGCGGGCGCGCTCGCCGGGACGGCGGGATGTCTCGATGTGTTCGGAAACGATACCAACAATTCGACGGCCAATGGTGCCAACGCCTCCAATTCCGGCTCTTCCTCCGACTCACGGAGTCAGTATACGAGGGTCTACGAGAAAACCGTCGATTCGGTCGTGCTCGCCCGGGTGAGCGGCGGAAGCGGTCAAAGTCGGGGTGGACTGGGAACGGGGTTCGTCCACGACGGCTATCTGATTACGAACCAGCACATCACGCAGGGTCGATCGGCGGTTTCGATCCAGTTCAGCCGCAACGACTGGCGCGAGGCGAGCCTCGTCGGCGAGGACGCCTACGCGGATCTGGCCGTTCTGGATACCGACCCGCCCGACTACGCCGGGTCGCTCTCGTTTGTCGATCAGTACCCCGCTGTCGGGACTGAAGTGGTCGCGCTCGGCAACCCGTTCGGGCTGGATGCTTCGTTTTCCGCGGGAATCGTCAGCGGCGTGCATCGCTCGCTGCAGAGCCCCTCGGGCGTGACGATCCCCGACGCGATCCAGACCGACGCCGCGGTCAACCCCGGCAACAGCGGCGGGCCGCTCATGACCCTCGATGGCACTCTCGCGGGCGTCATCAGCGCGGGCGGCGGCGACAACATCGCATTTGCCGTCTCGGCGGCGCTCGCAAAGCGCGTGGTGCCCGCGCTGATCGAAACCGGCGAGTACGACAATCCCTATCTCGGCGTGAGCGCCGCCCCGATGACACCGGCAATCGCGCGGGCGAACGGTCTGTCGAACCCGGTCGGTGTCTACATCAACCGGGTCGCACCGAACGGTCCGGCGGCGGGCGTGCTTCAGGGCTCGACCGGCCGGACCACCGTAAACGGAATGACGGTGCCGACCGGCGGGAGTGTGCTCGTTTCCCTCGCCGAGCAGACCATCGCGACGCCCTCGCAACTGTCCTCGACGGTCGCGCTCGATCTCTCGCCCGGGCAGACAACGACCGCGACCGTTCGACGGGATGACGGCGAGGAGACCGTCGAACTGCCCGTGGGCACCAGACCATCGCCCGATCCCGGTAGCGCATAGGTCGGGCCGACCGCGAGCGCTCGTCGGTCACGAGTGGGATCGACGCGGAATCAGTACTTGGGATCGGCCCCGGCGATCCCGTAGACCTCGTCCATCACGCGGTCGCGCTCGGAGCGCCAGCCCTCGAAGGCGGTTGGGGTTTCGGGGTAGGCGTCGTAATGATCCTTGAGCGTCGCAGCGCGGTCCTGCACCCGGTAGAGTTCGTAGAGCAGGTCCCAGTGGCCGAAGGTATCGAGGAGGGTTTTCAGCTTGAGCGCGAGGCTCATCGAGGTATTGCCGCCGCCGAGCGTATCCGCGAGTTGCTGGCCCGGAACGGACGACACCACGCTGACGAGTTCCTCTACTTCGTGGGCCGTCCCCCAGATGTTGTACAGGTCTATCGCCGCGAAGCGCTTGCCGAAGTCGGTCATCACCTTGCGGTTGTATTCCCACAGCGACGACTCGCTCACGTTGCCCTCGCTGATGGCCTCGACGGCCTGTTGGGCAGCCCAGTAGCCGGCCTTCGCCGCGCCGGGGATCCCGCCGCCGGTGGTGGGGTTGACGTGACCCGCGGCGTCGCCGACCGCCATGAATCCGGGTGCAACCGCCGAATCGTACGGTCGCCGCGTGGGCAGGGCTGCACCCAACTTGTCGAGGACGGTCGCGTTTTCGAACTCGGGGCGGGTTTCGAGGTCGCGTCTGAGCACCTCGACCAGTTCCATCGGGTCCGTGTTCATCTGAAAGCCCAGTCCGGCGTTGATCTCCGTGCCCGACCGGGGGAAATACCACAGGTAGCCGAGTTCCTCGGTGGGCTTGAACACGATGGCGTCGTCCCACTCGACGTCCTCCTCGACGCGGACGATCTCCCGATACGCCGAGCAGAACTGCGAGTAGTTGACGTTCGTATCGAAACTCGTTTCCGAGAAATCGGCGTTGTCCTGGAGGATCGACATCGATCCGGCGGCGTCGATGGTCACCTCGGCCTCATAGGTGCGCGCCTCGCCGTCGCGTTTCGCGCGCACACCCGTCACGGTCCCCTCCTCTTGAATCACGTCCTGGACGACTGTGTCGTATTGTATCTCCGCTCCGGCGCGGTCGGCCTCTTCGAGGATCACCTCGCCGTAGCGCTTGCGGTCGATCACTGCGCCCGACTCCCCGAACTCGACGTCGATCGACTCGCCGACGGGGTTCTCGAAACGCGCCCGATCGATCGACTGGTTGGTGAACGCCTCGTCCTTGAGGTAGTCGAGATCGATCACGTCCGGGAACGTGCTCTTTCCCTTGATCGCGTCGCCACAGGCGATGTGGCCGGCGTCTTCCGGTGATTTGCGCTCGAGAAGCACCGTGTCGAGACCCTCTCGGGCGGCTGTCGCGGCGGCGAAGGCTCCGCCGGTACCGCCCCCAACCACAACGATGTCGTACGATTCGGTGGGCATAGCACGAGCCTACACGACCACACCATAAAAATCAGCGGTACGATTCGCGTCGGAATATCGGGGACGCGACCGTGATAGAACAACGGGATCCACCACCTACATTCGTGGACGAACGAAAGAAGGGGAGTTGTTCAGTAAAACTCCCGGACGAGGTCCATCGCGCCCTCGGGCGCGCCGTCGGGGATCTCGTTCATGGGTTCGTCGATACCGAGGCGTTTCTCGTAGCCGACGCTGTCGGGGTCCTGATAGAGCACGCCCTGATAGATCGTCTCGAAGTCCATGATCCGCTCGCGGGCGTCGTCGTAGTCGGTTGGATCGTGGTCTCCCTCGTCGAGATCCACCAGCGCGTCCCGGAAGTAGTCGTAGGTATCCACGTCGTTGAACGTCACACACGGGCTGTAGGTGTTGACCAGCGAGAATCCGTCGT
>CAYOFZ010000209.1:0-2958 GCA_964403315.1 uncultured Halobacteriales archaeon
CCGCTCGAAGCAGGTGCTCACGACCCGCGCGGACAACGCCGAGTTCGCCGACGAGGAGGAGGCCGCCGAGGCGATCATCGAGCAGATCGGCGAGGTCTTCGGCGGGATCGACGACTTCCTCTCCCATGACGAGGTTCGGGCGGCTGTCGGCGACGACCTCGAGTTCACGCCCGAATCCGGCCAGTACGCCAAAAAGCGTCCCCGACCGGACGTTCTGCACGGCGTGACCCAGCGCATCGACACCGGCTACGGCAAGCTCTATGTGAATATCAACGAAGATGAGAACGGTCGGCCGTTCGAACTCTTCGCCAACATCGGTAATTCAGGAGGATTCACCGCGAGCTTCACCGAGGCGCTTGCGAAAACCATCTCGACGGCCCTGCGATCGGGCGTCGATCCCGAGGAGATCGCCTCGGAGCTACAGGGCATCCGCAGCCCGAAGGTCGCCTGGGACAAGGGCCAGCAGGTCAACTCGATTCCCGACGCCATCGGCACCGCGATGCGGCGGTATCTCGACGGCGAAGTCGAGCGGGCCTATCCCCAACAACAGAGCCTCGCGGAGGTCGAGGAATCCGCGGAGGCAAACACCCGCGAGATGGACGGCGGTGCGGCGGTCGAATCGGGATCCTCACAGGACGCCCATCAGGACCTGATTGACGCCGGCGAGAGCCCCGAGTGTCCCGAGTGCGGTTCGATGTCGCTGTACTACTCCGAGGGCTGCAAGACCTGTGAGTCCTGTGGCTGGTCGGAGTGTTGAGGTCGCGGTAGCCGGATAGCTGCTCCCGTTTTATTTCTTCGTTGTCCACACTCCTCAGTAGTGCCGGCTGTGTTCGGGTTCCATCGATAACAAGAGTTAATAACGACGTACACGGGTATTGTGTATGAACCGCGATAGCGCGGAACCCGTCGTGCGGGGATTACCCGGCGAAAAAACGCGCGAGTGGATCGACCACCACCACCGCTACGCCGCGCCCAGCGAGTACTCCCACGAGTTCGTCTGGGACGTTACCGCCGAAGCCGACGGTCCCTTTTGTACCGATCTCGACGGCAATGTCTTTCTCGATTTCACCTGTCACATCGGAGCCGCGCCGCTTGGATACAACAACCCGAAGGTCCTCGACCGGATGGAAGAGTTCGACCTCGTCGATCCGCTGAAGATCGCCGGCCAGGACTTCTACGCCGGGTTCGGGGGCGGCTCCGAGAACCCGGCGGTTCCGGGCGCGGCCCAGCTCATGGAGCGCCTGATCGAAATCACCGACCACTACGGGATGGACACCGTGTTCCTCTCGAATTCGGGCGCCGAAGCCATCGAAAACGGCATGAAGATCGCGTACGCCGACACGGGGGCTCCGAAGGGAATCACTTTCGCCGGCGGGTTCCACGGCCGGACGCTCGGAACGCTCTCGTTGACACGGGCGGGCGACGTTTACACCCGCACGTACCCCGAAATCGCCGGCACTCGAACTATTCCGTTCTGTGAGGACCGGAACTGCACGAGCTCGACGTGTTCATGTGGGTTTTTCGCTGACGGGCGCTCGCAACTCGAGCGGGCGTTCGACCCCGACCGGGGGCATCTCGATCCCGCCGAGGTCGCCTTCCTCGTCCTCGAACCCGTCCAAGGTGTTGGTGGCTACCGGTTTCCGAGCGAGGCGTTCATGGAGGAAATCGGACGGATATGCGGGGTACATGACATTCACCTCATCGTCGACGAGATCCAGTCGGGGCTCGGCCGGACGGGGGAGATGTGGGCGTCGGATCACTACGCCATCGAACCGGACGTGATCTGTAGCGCGAAAGCGCTGCGCTCGGGGGCGACGATCTCGCGGTCCGAAATATTCCCCGCCGAGAAAAACCGCCTCGGCTCGACGTGGGGCGGCGGCGACCTCCTCGCCGCGTTTCAGGGTGCGCTGACTATCGACGCCATCCACGATTACGACTTGCTCAACAACGCCGTCTCCCGCGGCGAGCGAGCCAAAGAACTCCTCCGGGACGCCGATCCCGAGGGCGTGGTGGACGTTCGCGGGCTTGGGTTGCTGCTCGCCGTCGAGTTCGACACGAGCGAGCGACGCGACGCCGTCGTGGCGGCGGCGATGAAACGCGGGCTACTCACGCTCGGCTGTGGCCACAAAACCCTCCGTCTGCTTCCACCGCTCGACGTTACCGAACGCGAGATCGACCTTGGCGTCTCGCTGTTGCTCGATGCGGTCGATGCCGCATAGCGTACACGGATATCGTACACCGTAGATACGAAAAGCTAAGTAGCGCGGTCGAGTGGGTTCGTGCGTCAGTGATTACCGTGCAACCGTTCGATCAATCGGAATACGAGCGACGACTGGAGCGAACGAAAGACCGTATGCGCGAGGAGGGGATCGAGACGCTCTTTTGTACCGATCCGGCGAACATGAACTACCTCTCGGGCTACGATGGCTGGTCGTTTTACGTCCATCAGGGGCTGGTGGTCTCGCTGGATCACGACCAGCCCGTCTGGATCGGCCGCGGAATGGACGAAAACGGCGCGAAAGCGACCGTCTGGATGGATTACGACAATCTCCATTCGTACAGCGACGACCACGTCCATTCGCCGGCGGACAAACACCCAATGGACGCCGTCGCGCGTGTGATCGAGGGGATGGGAAGGGACGACACCCATATCGGCGTCGAGATGGACGCCTACTACTACACCGCCAAATCCCACCAGCGCCTCCGGGAGAACCTACCCGAGGCGACGTTTTCGGACGCGACGCTGCTCGTGGGCTGGGTCCGGATCCGCAAATCGGAGGCTGAAATCGAACTCATGGAGCAGGCGACCGATCTCTCGGAGGCGGCGATGCGGGCGGGTATCGAGGCCATCGAGCCGGGCGTGCCTGAATCGGCGGTCGCCGCCGAGATCTACCACACCCTGATCGACGGCACCGACGAGTTCGGCGGCGACTACCCCGCGATCGTCCCGCTGATGCC
>CAYOFZ010000210.1:0-2939 GCA_964403315.1 uncultured Halobacteriales archaeon
CACGAAACCCACGAAAACACCGAGGCGTTCGTCATCCGTCCCGACGAGGTACAGGACGTGCTGTTTGCGCTGCGCGACGAGGCTGGGTTCGATCACCTCTCGGTGGTCACCGCCCAGGAGTACGAGGATCGCCACGAGTCGATCTACTACCTCACGAAATACGAAGATCGCACCCAGGAGGTCGGGATCATCGTCCCCACGCCGCGTGATAACCCCGTCAGCCAGACGGCCGAACCCGTCTACCGGACCGCCGACTGGCACGAACGCGAGGCCTACGATCTCGTCGGCATCGAATACGAGGGCCATCCCGACCTGCGGCGAATCCTCCTGCCCGAAACCTGGCAGGGCCACCCCCTGGGACTGGAGTACGATCAGGATCAACCCCAGATCGTCACGCTGGCCGAGCACAGAAACCCGATTTCGGAAGATTATCGGGAGACGGGTTCGGACACGATGTTTCTCAACATCGGCCCCCACCACCCTGCGACCCATGGCGTGCTCCATCTCAAGACCGTCATCGACGGCGAGCAGGTCGTCGATCTCGATCCCGACGTCGGCTATCTCCATCGCTGTGAAGAGCAGATGGCCCAGAAGAGCAACTACCGCCACCAGATCATGCCCTATCCCGACCGCTGGGATTACACCGCCCAGCCCACGAACGAATGGGCATACGCCCGCGCTATCGAGGACCTCGCGGACATCGACGTGCCCGACTACGGACAGGTACTCAGGACGCTGTCGGCCGAACTCGGCAGGATGATGGGGCATTTCCTCGCGGTCGGAACGTTCGCGCTCGATGTCTACGGCGAGTTCACGGCGATTTTCATGTACGCGTTCCGCGACCGCGAGAAGGCCCAGAACCTCCTCGAGGATCTCACGGGCCAGCGGATGATGCTCAACTACTTCCGGGTCGGTGGCGTGGTCTGGGACGTGCCCGAGCCCCGCGAGGAGTTCTTCGAGAAAGTCCGGGATTTCCTCGACGAGCTGCCTGAAGCGGTCCAGGAGTACCACGACCTGCTCACCTCCAACGAGATCCTCCAGGGCCGAACCGTCGATACCGGCGTGCTCGAACCCGACGTTGCGAAACAGTACGGCGCGACGGGGCCGGTCGCGCGCGGATCGGGGATCGATTACGACCTGCGACGGGACGATCCCTACGGCTACTACCCCGAACTCGACTGGAACGTCGCCACTGAGGACGGCTGTGACAACTACTCGCGGTTGTTGGTACGGCTGCGCGAGGTCGAGGAATCCGCGCGGATCGTCGAACAGTGTATCGATCTGCTCGAAGACTGGCCCGAAGACGACCGAACGGTCCAGTCGAACGTGCCACGGACGTTGCGACCCGATCCCGACAGGGAAATCTACCGCGCGGTCGAGGGCGCGAAAGGCGAGGTCGGGGTGTATATGCGCTCGGACGGCACCAACCAGCCCGCCCGGTTCAAGATCCGCAGTCCGTGTTTCAACAACCTCCATGCCCTGCCGGAGATGGCCGAAGGCGAGTACGTCGCCGACCTGATCGCCTCGCTTGGCAGTCTCGACATCGTCCTCGGGGAGGTCGATCGCTGAATGGTCGAGGTCGGGGTCGGATCCCTGCCGGTACAGCAGGCGTTGTTCCCCGAACGGATCGCCGATCTCCTCGGCCTCGGGGGATCCGGGGTCGTCGGCCACTTTGTCGCCGCGCTCATCGGGGCGTTCATCATCGGCAACCTGATGCTGGCGATGACCGGCGTCGCCGGTCCGTGGGCCAAACGCAAGATCACCGCCGCCTTCACCGACCGGATCGCCGTCAACCGGGTCGGCCCCTTCGGATTGCTGATCATCGTCGCCGACGCCGTGCGCTTGCTCTCGAAGGAACTGATCATCCCCGAGGGTGCGGATCGACCGGCCTACGACATCGCACCGGTCATCGTCGTTTTCTCTGCGATGCTCGGGTTTGCGGTAATCCCGATGGGAAGCGGGCTCCAGCTCGCGGATCCCGAGATCGGGCTGGTGTTTGCCCTCGCGGTTTCCTCGATGGCTTCGGTCGGGCTGCTCATGGGGGGATACGCCTCGGACAACAAATACTCGATGCTCGGCGGGCTTCGCGCGGTCGCCCAGAACATCGCCTACGAGATCCCGTTGGTCGTGACCGCCGCCTCGGTGGTGCTTTTCACGGGAACGCTACAGATGAGCGGGATCGTCGCCGCCCAGACCCAGCCACTGATCTCGGTCGCCGGCGTGTCGATCCCTTCGTGGTACGCCTTCGTCAACCCCTTCGCGTTCGTCCTCTTTCTGGCCGCCAACATGGCCGAGGTCGGACGCAACCCCTTCGACGTCCCCGAAGCGCCGAGCGAACTCGTTGCCGGCTACCAGACCGAGTACTCCTCGGTGTATTTCGTGTTGATCTATCTCGGGGAGTTCCTGCACATCTTCCTCGGCGGAGCGATCATCGCAACGCTGTTTCTGGGTGGTCCCGCCGGGCCCGTTCTGCCGGGGATCGTCTGGTTCACTATCAAGATCTGGGCCGTCTTCCTGTTCACGCAGTGGGCCCGTTCGGCGGTGCCGCGGGTTCGTATCGACCAGGTCATCGAGATCGGTTGGAAGGGAATGTTGGTGCTTGCCTTTGCCAACCTGGTGCTCACGGCCATCATCGTGGGAATCACCGTCTAACGAACCAACGCAAACCAAGACAAGACAAAACGAAACCATGATCGGACTATTCAAATCGATGGCAGCGACCATGAAACACGCGCTCAACGGCAACACGTTCACCGTCGAATACCCCGATGTCGCACCCGAGGTGAGTCCGCGATTCCGCGGGGTTCACAAGTTCAGCCAGGAGCGGTGTATCTGGTGTCGCCAGTGCGAGAACGTCTGTCCGAACAACACGATACAGATCGTGACGGACGACCAGCGCAACGGCGAGCAGTACAACCTCCACGTCGGCCAGTGCATCT
>CAYOFZ010000211.1:0-2910 GCA_964403315.1 uncultured Halobacteriales archaeon
TTCGGTCTGGCCGGAGCCCACGTGGACCGCCGCGCCGCCGAAGACACCATCGGCCCACTCGACGATGGACTGGCCGAGCGACTCGCCGCCGCTGGAGATCGTGCGAACGTCATCGACGGCGTAGCGCTCGCTCGCCCCGCCGACCTGCATCATCATCCGGAGCGCCGTCGGCGGCGCGAAGTAGTTCGTGACGCCGTAGTCATCGATCAACTCGAAGGCGTCCTCAGGGTCGAACGGGCCACCCGCGTACGCGAGCACCGGCTTTCCGTAGTACAGCGCGGGAAAGAGCACGTCGAACATCGAGGCGACCCACGCCCACTCCGAGGGCGTCCAGTACACGTCGCCCTCTTCGATCTCCATATTGCAGATGGTGGTGACGAACAGCGGGAGGTGCCCGAGGAGCACGCGGTGGGCGTGGCGGACGCCCTTGGGTTCGCCGGTCGTCCCCGAGGTGTAGATGATCATCGCGTCGTCCTCGGCGTCGGTCGTGGCGGTGTCGAACTCCCGAGAAGCCCCATCGAGTGCATCCCGGAAATCGGTTTCACCCTCGTTCGGCGTGGCGTCGACGGTCAGGACCGTTTCGAGGTCGTCCAGGTCATCGCGCACCTCCCGCAGCGTATCGACGTTCGACTCGTCGACGATACACGCCACCGTGCCGGCGTCATCGAGCCGGTAGGACAGCGCCTCCGGGCCGAAGAGGGTGCTCAACGGCACCGAGACCGCCCCGAGTTTCCATGCGGCGACGTGGGCGAACAGGGTTTCGGGTTTCTGGGGTGCGTTCACACCGATCCGGTCGCCGCGTTCGATACCTTGCTCCGCGAGGTGGTTCGCCAGTCGGTTCGTGACGTTCCGGAACTGCCAGAACGTGTACGTCCGCTCCTCTCCGTGCTCGTTCTCAGCGAACAGCGCAACGCGGCTTTTCTCGTCGGCCCACCGATCACAGATGTACGTCGCCATGTTGAACCGTTCGGGCACCTTCCAGTCGAACTCGTCGTAGAGTTGCTCGTAGCTCTCCCAGTCGCGCTTATGGAAGTGATACGTATCAAGGCGCGTCCCCTCGATCCCGGTTTCGGTCGTGTCCTGTGCGGTCATCGGTATCAAACAACACTTCACGGGAGCAGTATAAAACGAGGTGGTGGCCTACTCGCGCCCTTCCGATTGGGTGCCGACGCCTTCGGGCCAGCCGGGTGGCTGTGCGGCGGTCGGTTCGGCGTGAGCGCGTTTGAGCACCATCGGCGTGCGTTCCAGCGAGAGTACGAGGTCGTCGTCCTCGTTGTACGCGCGGAGTTCGGTGGTGACGATGCCGACATGGGGGCGGGAATCGCTCTCGCGTTTGTGGAGCACCTCGCTTTCGGCGAAGATCGTGTCGCCGTGGTAGACGGGGGCATGGTGACGGATATCGTCGTAGCCGAGGTTCGCGGTCGCGTTCATCGAGACGTCGATCACGCTCATGCCCACTGCCAGCGCGAAGACGAAGGTGCCGTCAACGAGGCGCTCGCCGAACTCCGTCTCGGCGGCGTAGGCCTCGTTGAAATGCATCGGGTTGAGATTCATCGTGAGATTCGTGAACCAGACGTTGTCGGTTTCGGTCACTGTCCGACCGTATGGATGTTTGTACACGTCGCCGACCGAGAAGTCCTCGTAGTACCGACCCTGCCAGCCGGCGACGAGTCGTCGGTCCCGTTCGTCGGTCGCGTCGTCCGGGGTCGTGTCGACCGTCATGGCGATAGGGTATGCGCGGGGCAGCCCCAGAACGGTTTCGCCGAGGTAATCCCCGGGCGGACAGGTATATTCGCATCGCGAGCCAACCCATTCCCGATGAGCGACGACGCACACCCCGTCACGGCAGCGAGCCCGGACAGCCCGTTTCACACCACCGGCACCGACCACGTCACGGTCTGGGGCAGCAACGCCGAGGACACCATCGGCTTCTACCGTGACCTCCTTGGAATGTCGCTGGTCCTCCGCCAGCCCAACCTCGACGACCCCTCCCAGACGCACCTGTTTTTCGACACCGGCGACGGGCGGATCATCACCTTCTTCGTCAGTGACGACCGCGACTCCGATCCCAGCCCCCAGCGCACCGGCGTCGGAGCCGTCCACCACCTCTCGTTCTCGGTTGATCCCGAGCGTTTCGACGAGGTGGCGGCGGCCTTGGAAGAGGACGGCCGGGGCTACAACGTCTTCGACCGGGGGATCTTCCACTCGCTGTACACCCGCGACAATAACGGCCTCGTGATCGAACTCGCCACCGACAAGTACGACGTTCCCGACGACCGCCGGGGCGAGGTACTCGCAACTGCTCAGCGGCTCCGCGAGGAGGACGGAGCCGACTACGCGAACGAAAAACACCTGAGAGCCGCGCTCGACGAACTCGGCTTCGACGCCGAGGCTCACGACCTCCCCGACGCCGCCAGCGGCGTCGGCGGCGTCGAGTAGCCGAAATCAGAGAAGGATCGGCAACTGAAATCGGCGGACTATCGTATCAGTCGTCGTCGCCGGTGCTTTCGGCGGTTTCGCCCTCTTCGGCGGACCGGAGGTCGTCGCGGTCCTCGGCGAAGCCCTCCGATCCCTCGATACGGGCGCGGGCCTCGGGATCGAACCGCGTCTCGATGTCCTGATACCGGCTCACCTGCGAGAGGTCGTGGTGGGACTCGGTGGGGTGGCCGATGTAGCGGTCTTCGAGGTCGAACTGGGCCTGCTCGTCGTTTTCGGCGAGGTTCTGAAGATCCTCGTAGGCCGCGTGGGCTCCCGAATGGAGGGCGAACAGCGTGATGAAGATGTACTGATACCCCAGATCCCCGAGTTCCTCGAAGGTGAGGGGATCGTCCTCCTCGGACCACGCGAACGACGAAGAGTAGTTGAAGGCGAGATCCAGGTCGGGATGGGTTTCGTGGATCTCCTCTGCGT
>CAYOFZ010000212.1:0-2800 GCA_964403315.1 uncultured Halobacteriales archaeon
CGAGGCCGGCGAGGAGATCCCGCCGATCATGGAGGAGAAGGTCGAAAACGACGAGCTCGGCCGGAAGACCGGCAGGGGCTACTACGACTACGAAGAGGGCGACGGTCCCGACTATGAGCCCGGCGACGTGGCCGAGCAAAGCTCGGCTGAGCAGCCGGAAGCTTCCGCTTCCGGCGACGGGGAAGGCTTCGACACCCTCCGGATCGAGGCCCGAATGGTCAACGAGGCCGCAATGTTGGTCGGCGAGGGCGTCGCCACCCCCGAGGAGATCGATACGGGGGTGCGGCTCGGCCTCGGCTTTCCCGAGGGGATCTGCCGACGCGCGGACAAACTCGGCCTGGATACCGTCCTCGACAAACTTCGCACGCTCCAAGAGGAAACCGGCGAGGAACGTTTCGAGCCCCACGAACACCTGATCGAACTGGTCGAATCGGGCCGAACCGGCGAGAGCGCCGGCGCGGGCTTCTTCGACTACGGAGCGGGCGCGGAGCGCGACTACACAACGATCAACCACACGCTTGACGAGGGCCTGCTCGAAATCGAACTCGACCGTCCCGAGCGGCTGAACGCGCTGAATCAGGACTTGATGGACGAAATCGTCCACCTGCTCGACAACGCCGACACGGAGGAGGTCCGGGCAGTCACCTTCGAGGGGGCGGGCGACCGGGCGTTCTGTGCCGGCGCGGACGTCACCGGCTTTGCGGGAACCCAGCCCCACGAGAAGGAGGTGACGCCGGTGTTCAAGGAAGTCGCCGAGTTCCCCCGGCCGACGCTCGCCAAGGTCGAAGGGTACTGTCTGGGCGGCGGTCTCGAACTCGCCTTGGCCTGCGACCTGCGGATCGCGACCGAGGACAGCGAGTTCGGCTTTCCCGAGATCAACCTCGGCCTGCTGCCCGGCGGCGGGGGCACTCAGCGCACGATCCGGATGCTGTCGGAGGCCCGTGCGAAAGAACTCGTCTTCCGGGGGGAGCACATCAACGCCGACCGCGCCGAGGAATGGGGGTTGATCAACCGCGCCGTCTCGGACGAGAGGTTCGAGGGAGTCTGCGAGGAGTTCGTCTCGGATCTCGTTGGCGGCCCGCCGATCGCGCTGCGAAAGGCAAAGCGAGTGATGAACGAGGGCCGCGATGGGGACCTCGATGCGGGGCTCGAACTCGAATCGCAGGCCTTCGGCATCCTGTTGGGAACCGAGGACGTAGCGGAGGGTACCGCGGCGTTCGCCGAGGACCGCGACCCCGAGTTCCGGGGTGAATGATGGAAAGCGAACCCGACGTAGCGGGGTTGGGATCGTTCATCGACGAGCACGGCTACCTCTCGTGGCTGGATCTGACCCTCGATAGCGTCGAACCCGGATGGGTGGAAATGACGATCCCGGCGGACGAGAAGCTCCGCAATCCCGAACCCAACGAAACGATCCACGGCGGGATCCCCGCGACGTTGATCGACACCGCGAGCGGCTTTGCGCTTCGAACCACCTTCGAGGACCCCGAGACGGCCCGGCTGGCGACGACCGACCTCGACGTTTCCTACCTGCGCCCGGCGACCGGCGATCTGACCGTCATGGCGGAGGTGCTCCGCTCGGGCGAGACGGTCGGCGTCACCGATGTCACGGTCGGTAGTTCGGACGCCGACGAGCCGGTCGCGGTCGGTCGGACCACCTACCGGCTGTTCCGGGGGGAGCGATGACCGGCGTCTACGAGGAGCTCGCGGTCGGCGACGCGAACTCGACGGGCGGGCGGACGCTCACCGAGGCCGACGTGGCGAACTTCGCCGGCGTCAGCGGGGATTTCAACCACCTTCACACCGACGCCGAGGCGATGGCCGATTCGGAGTTCGGCGAGCGCATCGTCCACGGGGCACTCGTCTTTTCGGTCATGACCGGGTTGCTCTGGCAGACCCGAGACGAGCGCGAACGCGAGAGCGTCGTCGCCTTCTACGGAGTCGACCGCTTGCGCTTCGTCGAACCCGTGTTCATCGGCGATACCGTCCACATCGAGTACGAGGTGCTCGACAAGGAGCCCCGCGATCACCCCGTCGCACGCGGCATCGTCCGATACGGAGTCGAGGTCGTCAACCAGCACGACGAAACCGTGCTGGCATGTGAGATGTTGTCGTTGCTTCGCTGACGCTGCCGTTACTGCTCCCGCTCGTCGAGGCCGTTGAAGACCTCGGGGTCGGTGCGGAGCTTCAGGACGTTGTGGATCACCGAGTTGCGGATGTTGTCGATGACCGCGCCGTGGTTCTTATAGAACTCGTGGATCCAACGCGATTCGGCCTCCGAACTCGGAAACATCATCACCGATTTCCACTGGTAGACCCCATCCGAGAGGAAGTAAAACAGGGTGTGTTCGTCGTCGCGGATGGCTTCCATCGCGTCGCGCCAGCCCTTCTCGAAGTGCTCGGGGTTGAACTTGAACTCCAGCAGACCGAACGTGAAATACTCCTCGTTGGGGACGATGGCCTCACGGAAGACGCCCCGCTCGCGCATCTTCCGGATGGATTCGCTGACGGTGACGTGGGAAACCTCGATGCCGTGGTCCTCGGCGAGGATCTCGGTGAGCTTCCGCGAGGAGATCTGGGGGTTTTTCGAGAGCTCGCGCAGGATGACGATGTCGCGTTCCTTGAACTCCCAGTCGGGTGCGCCGTCGGGCATCTTCTCGATTCAGAGCAGTTGGTCGGCGATGATGTTCTTCTGGATCTCGCTGGTGCCTTCGTAGATCTTGGTGATCCGGGTGTCGCGGTAGTAGCGCTCAACGGGGTGGTCGGTGACGTAGCCCGCGCCGCCGTGGACCTGGATCGC
>CAYOFZ010000213.1:0-2788 GCA_964403315.1 uncultured Halobacteriales archaeon
CCTCGTAGCCGTCGAGTTCGACCTTGTACTTGCAGGTGTCACACGACATCTCGACACTGTCCGTCCGGGCTTCCTGCCAGCGGTCCCCCAACACATCGAGCAGCCGCGAGTCCGTCCCGAGGGGATCGCCTGCGCCGGCGGCGACATAGGGGTACTCGGCGTCGAACGCCTCCGTCCTCTCGCGGATCCGCCCCGTGAGGACGCCGTCGCCGAGCATGTACGGCACCACGACGACCGCGTCGGGGCGGGTCTTGGCGAGGTCGTGCAACGTTTCGTCGAGCAGCGGCTCGGTCACGCCGATGAAGGAGGCCTCGACGCGGGCGAACTCGCGGCCCTCGTACAACAGGCGCGCGAGTTTGTTCACATCGGCGTTGGAATCGGGGTCCGAGGAACCCCGCGCACAGATCACGACCGCGACCTCGTCGTCGGTGCGGTCGATGCCCAACTCCGCCTCAACCGCGCTGGCGCGGTCGTCAAGCAGGTCCAGCAGTGCCGGATGAATCCCGAGGTGTGCGCCCGCGTGAAACCGCACGTCGGGATGCTCGCTCCGAGCGCGCTGGACCGCGAGCGGCAGGTCATTTTTCACGTGGCTCGCCGCGAACAGCGCGAGCGGCACCACCGACAGTCGGGAAACGCTCGGCGCGAGCCCCGCGATGGCTTCCGGGATCGCCGGCTCGGCGAGTTCGAGGAAGGCGGCGTCCGTCGGGGTGCCGAGCCGATTTTCGAGATCCACCGCGAGCTCGCGCACCTGCTCGTTCGAGCGCTCTCGCCGGGAGCCGTGGCCGACCAGCAGGACGGCCTCGTCGGTTCCGATTCCCGCCGCCTCAACCGCGTGGCTCATTCCTCACGTCCCCCCTCGATCAGCGTGCCGACCGGGCGGTCGGTCGCGCGCTCGACGCTCCGCAGGATCTTGCGGCGACGACTCGGCGCGAACAGCCCTGTCTCGGTCGCATCCTCGTAGGCCCACTCGCCGAAGGCGGCGGTGTCGTCGTCGGCGACGCCGAACCAGTAGCCGCCCGAAGAGGAGTCAGCAAGGTCGTCGATGGCGAACCCCTCAGTCGTGAGGAGAGCCCGGATGCGCTCCAGGAGTCGTTGGTCGTCGTGGGCGAAGGAGATGCCGACGGCCCCGGCGGATTCGCGGAAACAGACGACACCACAGGATTCGAGCAGGCCGCGCAGGAGTTCCCGATGGTGCTCGCGGAAGGTATCGAAGCGGTAGCCGCCGGGATCCGAACCCATGGGAAGGCCGAGCGCCGCACCCGCGTTCGCTGCGAGTCCGGGGTCGATCACCTGGATCGTGTACTCGTCTTCTTTGCGGGCGAGGGCCGTGTCGTGGGCGAACGCGCGCTCGGCGATGCGGTGATCGACCTGCGCGCCGCCCGCGACGGCGGCGAGCCGGCGGGCCGCGGTCTCGTCGCCCGTCGTGAGTTCGATACTGTTCTCGGTGACCCGCCCGCCGCCGGCGACGTGGCCCCAGAAGTAGGCCGTCTCGGGATGGCGCGCGAGCAGGCTCTCGGGGGTAGCGGGGGTGCTCATCGGTCGAGTTCCTCTACGGTGATGGCCCCGAGCGGACAGGCCGCGGCGGCTTCCTTCGCCGCCCCGATGCGATCGTCCTCGACCGTCGCCGCGAGCTCGTTCGAGCGGTGCTCGACGGATGCGGCGCTGGCGGGGTCGAACGCCGCGAGTCCGTCCTCGCCCTCGACAAACCGCTCGTCGCGGACGAGACAGGCGAACACGCCGTCGCAGGCCTCGCGGTCGATAGTGACCCGATACATGATCAGTAGTCGTACTTGCTTTCATAGCCCCGGGGCGTGACCATCCGGTCGTCCCAGACGTAGGTCTCGTCGTTGCCCACGAGGATCGTGGTCGTCATGTCGATCAGGTCGGTCTCGCCGAGGGCCTCCAGTTCGCCGAGGGTTGCGATCTCGACGGCTTCGTCCTCGCGGCCCGCGCCGTGGACGATCCCCACCGGCGTGTCGGGATCGCGGTGTTCCAGCAGGATCTCACAGGCGCGTTGGAAGTTCTCGCGGCGCTTGCGGCTCCAGGGGTTGTAGATAGCAATGGTAAACCCCTCGCTTGCGACCGCTTCAAGCCGGGATTCGATGGTTTCCATCGGTGTGAGGTGATCCGACAGCGAGATTGACACCGTGTCATTCACGAGGGGCGCGCCGACCCGTGCGGCACACGACTGGGCGGCGGGGACGCCCGGAACGACCTCGAACTCGACCATTGAGGCCGTTGCGTCCTTCGATTCGAGGATTTCGAGGGCAAGGCCGCCGAGCGCGTAGACGTTCGGGTCGCCGCTGCCGACGATGGCCACGTCGTTGCCCGCGAGCGCCCGGTCGACGGCCTCTTCGGTCCGGGATACCTCCCCACACATCGGTGTGTCGTACAGCTCCTCGGCGTCCTCGGTGATCTCGTCGGGGATGAGGTCGATATAGGTGGTGTAGCCGACGATGTGTTCGGCCTCCAGCAGCGTCGCGCGGGCACGGTCGGTCATGCCTTCCGGCTGTCCGGGCCCGAGCCCGACCGCGATCAGCCGCCCGGGGTCGGCGTCGAAGTCCTCGACCGTCGAGGCGACCTGTTCGTCGGTTGTTGACGCGCCACATTCGGAACTCGAAGCCGATGACCCTCCGCCACATTGCGAGGAGGTACTCGCCCCGGTCGCCGCGCCGCCGTCGGATCTCGGCTCCGACGAGGATCGTGCGCCGCAGGTCCGCTTACCGCCGTCGGTTTCGGTCGCTTCCGTAGCGCCGCACTTCGATGTCGATTCCTCGGTCGTGTTGGG
>CAYOFZ010000214.1:0-2787 GCA_964403315.1 uncultured Halobacteriales archaeon
ACGGCGAGATCGCGCTGGGACTGGACCCCATCGAGCGCCTTGATATCTATCTGACCAAGGATATCCTCTTCAACGACGACCCCGAACACGAAGCCGAGTTTTTCGATTCCCACGGGATCGAGGGCGTCGGAAAGAGCGTCTCCGCCGAGTGGGCCGCCGAGTTCCCGGAGGCGATCCGCGCCACCGACAGCGGCCACGCCGCCCCCGAGAAGTGTCTCGCGGCCCACCTCACCGACCCCGACGAACCGATCCACCTCGAAGTCTGCAACGCGAGTTTCGAGGACAACGTCACCCAGCGCCTCCAAGGCGCGATGGCCCGCGAGGCCTACGAGCAGATCCTCGATCCCCGAGGGGTCTGTCTGTGGATCGACGGTCAGCGAAGCGACGAGGCCTTCGGAAAGCTCCGGTCGGGCGATCTCGTCTTGCCGACGCTGCCCGACGCGCTCGGCATGCTCGGGATGGACGAGGGAGAGGCCGAAACCGCCGCCGAACGGCTGCACGAGCGCCGCGAGCGCCAGCAGGGCGCGACCGTCCGGGGCGACGTGGTCTAAACCCGTCCGACAGTCACGTAAAACGGTACCCGCTCGACGCGCTCGTACTCGCCGTTTTGCATTCGGGCGATGGCCTCGCGGCCCATCTCGCGCCACTCCCTGCGGAGCGCGTCGAATTCCTCGGGGGTGAGATCGCTTTCGAGCAGCGTCTCGCGGTCGCTCTCCAGCCCTTCGCCGGTGGCCTTTCGCCGAGCGGCGCGAAGCGCCGCCTCGCCGTAGGGCGGTTCGACGGTTTTTTCGTGATCGTAACGACGGGTTCGCACCTCCGAGAGGCCCGCGGCCTCGAAGCGGTCAGCGACCTCGGGGCCGAGGGTGACGTCGGTTCCGATCCCCTCGATGTAGCGCCGGCGGGCCCGGCGTTCGAGGGTGGGTTCGCGCTCGACGGTCGATTCGATCTCGACGGCGCTGTTGTCGGGTTCGATGGCCGCAACGAGATCCGAGGAGACGCGCGCGAACTCCGTGATTGCCGCCCTGGGATCGGGCAGGTTGATCAGCAGTGCCTGACAGACGACGAGATCCGCGGCGTCCTCCCGAAGAGGAAGCCGGATCGCATCGCCCGCGGCGACGGGAACGTGTTCGCGGGCGAGCGCCAACAACTGGCGGTCGGCGTCGACACCCAGCACGTCGGCGGGACTCTCGCGGGCGAGCACGCGGATGAGTTCCCCGGTTCCACAGCCGACATCGAGGATCTGCTTTCGCCCTTCGAGGTCGAGATCCGCGAGCGCCGAGGAATCGTCCCACATCCCGCGGCGAGTGTGTTCGAGGTAGTCGGCGTCGAACCGGCGCATCCTACTCGGCGCGAAGGTCCTTCACGCGGTCGATGTTCCAAGCGAACCCTTTGCCGTCCTCGTGGGGGGTTTCGAGCACGAAGGGGACCTCGCGCAGATCGGGATGGTTGACCACCGCCTCCATCCCCTCGATACCGATCTCTCCCTCGCCGATGTGGGCGTGTTCATCCTTGTTGGTCCCGCGGGCGTGTTTCGAGTCGTTGAGGTGGGCACAGGCGAGGTGTTCGAGGCCGACCACGTCGTCGAACTCCTCGATGGTCGCCTCGACCGCTTCCGGCGTCGAGAGGTCGTAGCCCGCGGCGAAGGCGTGGGCGGTGTCGAGACAGACGTCGAGATCCTGCCCGCTCGATTCGAGCACGCGAGCGAGATGGGAGAAGTCACCGCCGAGTTTCGTGCCCGAACCCGCGTCGGATTCGACCAGTACGGTCACCTCCTCGGGAACGTCGAGTTCATCGAGCGCGCTCGCGGCGTTTTCAAGGCCCTGTTCGATGCCTGCGCCGGTGTGAGCGCCCAAATGGACGTTGACGAACTCGATTCCCAATCTATTGGCGGCGTCGAGTTCGGCCTGCATGCTGGCGATGGATTTCTCCCGGAGGTCGTCTTTTGGCGTACAGAGATTGACCAAATAGGAGGAATGGATCACCCACGGGCCATCCAGGTCTGCTTCGGTATCCTCCCGGAAGCGTTCAGCTTCCCTAGGATCGATGGCGGGTTCCTGCCAGACTTGGGGGGAGGTGGTGAAGACCTGTCCGCAGTTGCCCCCGACCTCGCGCTGGCGAGAAACGGCGTTGTCGACGCCGCCGGCGACCGAAACGTGTGCTCCGACGTGCATGCTGGTGGGAGCCACCGCGGGAGGATAGGGGCTTCGGAGTCGATTACGGAGGCGACCGGACACTCAAAAATCAGGGCGTTTGCTACCGTTTTGCAGGGTTTGACCATAACAGTTAAACCGATAGTCGTCCTACCAAAGGACACCAGAACGCCACCGGCGTCCTGGCAGCATCGCTCGAGAAATGAGAGGGAATTCTTATACCGAGTCGGTTGTGACGCCGAGCAACTACTGCCAAGTACCGGTGGGAGTATGGCAACGGATTAACTACGCATGGTAGACGAAAGCAAAAACATCGAGCTCACCGAGGACGACCTCGAGAGCGACGAGAAAGGACAGCTCATCAAACTCGCCGGACAGCTCCGGGACCGACGCAACGAACTCAACCAGATGGCCTCCGAGCGGGCCTCGAAACGCGACGAACTCAACGCCGCCACCCGCGAGCAAGTCGACGAGGCCCAGGAACACCGCGAGCAACGCGACGAGCTCAACGAGCGCGTCCAAGAACACAAACAGCAACGCAACGACCTCAACGCCGAGGCCAACGAGCTGTTCGACGAAGTCGAACGCCGCAAGTCCGAACTCGAACTCGATGAGGGCAAGGACTTGGAAGAACTCG